>NZ_JBQSYU010000015.1:0-87527 GCF_052379645.1 Arthrobacter sp. 179
GCCGGGGCCCGGCATACCACGGTGGTCACCACCCCGACCGGCCACCACTACCGGTCCCAGGCACCACCGCTGCCCGGAGACACCAGCTGAGACCCACCGGCCAGCAAAGGGAATCAGTTCAGAGGGTTGAGCCGGTGGACGTCCGGTAAGGAGGAGACATCCCCGCCGCTGAGCGCCGTCGCCACCCAGAGGGATCTTTCGGCCTCGTCGAAGAGGCCTTCCTCGGCATGGGTCAGGACGTCCTCCACCGCCCGGGCCACCGCCCATCCCACCGCCGATTCCTCGTCGAGTCCGGCCGCTTCACTGAGATGGCGGAGACGACGTCGCAAGGCGGGGCCGGAGTTTCGGGAGGGCAGGTCGGCCAAACGATTCTCGAGCATCGGCAGGACGCCGAATTCCCGGTCGCCGATCACTGGGTGGGGGTTGATGGCCACGAATTCCCCGGTGGGCGGCCGCCGGAGCGCGCTGAAGTAGTGCAGCTCGGAGTGCACCAGGAAGTCCCGGTCGTCACGTCGGCCGACGGCACCGCGAACCTGGCAGAGTTCCAGTGCGGCCTCAAGCAGACGCCGGGGGAGCACCGGCGGAAGCTCGGCCCACCGGGCGGGAAGCTCATCGTTCCAGCGTTCGGCGAGGGCATCGGTTCTCTCCACCATCCCAGCGCCCGCCGTCGTCGGCGTAAGCTCCCGGGCCGGCAGGCTCAGCCGGGACATCAACTGCCCCCAGATCTCGACGGCCTCCGGCAGGGCCATGGAGCCCAGATCGTGATCCGGGTCCAGACGTTCCAACAGCAGGAACCCGTCCTCTTCCGCGAACAACGTGACCGCGCCTTGCCCGGACCACCAATGCAGTGCCGTGGCCTCGGTGGCCAGGACGGGATCGGGGATCTGGCATTTGAGCGCCAGGCGGGCTCCCGCTGCGTCGATGACGGGAACCACGAGCCCCGCGTGACCGGCAAGGAATGGATGCGGCGCTGAAGGATCCGGGACCAGATGCCAGCTCCCGCATCGGGCCAGGACGCGTTCACACAGGGTGTCCAGCCAGGGCCTTCCCGCCGACGACCGCAACGCCTGGTGGCGGAGCGGTGCCGGAAGATCCTGGAACTGAGCGCGAAAGGCATCGCGGGCACGATCGGTGTCCATGACTTCCTCAGGTGAGGTCGGGAATGGTGTTCGCCAAGGTGAATGAACGCTCGGCCGACAGCCAGGTTTCCGCGATCAGCGCCGGACGGACCGGCTGTTCGGAGGCCGCAGCGGCATCACGAAGCAGGCCCGCCAACTGGCCCTCCGCCTCGGCGACCGACGCGATGGGCTTCGACGAGAAATCCCGGGGGAGCTGGTAGGCCGGTTCCCGGACGGGGGTGCATCCGGCAGGCAGCAGATCCTCCAGCCGGTGACCCAGCTCGGCGGAGGCCTCCGAGAGCTCCCAGCCCTTCCGGGTCGAATCCCCGGGCTGTTTGACGGCGGCCATCTGGTATCCATACGCAAGCCGGAAAGCAGCATCGGAGGCCTGCTCCAGGGCGCCGGCCGAAGCCTGGTCCTGCGCGGAGATACCCTCGGTACTGCTCGCCGGAAGAGGGGTGGCAGAAACCGAGGAACCGGCATTCGTCCCCGGTGCCGCCGGACTACCGGTGGCGCCATCCGTTGGCTCGGCCGCGCAGGAGCCCTCGGGCAACTGGTGGCTCTCGGCATCTTGCCAGGCATGAGTTGCCTCGGGGATCACGAACTTCGGCAATTTCTTCGAGGCACCGTCCCCGGGGATCTTTCCTGCCAGCCGCTGGGCGGCCAGGCGTTGTTCGATGCCCGAACCCAGAACTGCCGGGACCTCACTGGAAGCGGCGTCGGTGGCGGCCTCCAGCAGCCAGTTGGCCGTATCGGCCAGTTCCACGGCCACTTCGGTGACGGAGGTGGTGGTGGATGCCGCAGTAGCGGAAGGAGTCGCCGGATCCGTGGTTTTGGCGCTTGGTGAGGCAGGTGCCGACGCGCTCTGGTCGGCCTCCTGCTGTACGTGGGCAGCCAGCCCCGGTGTGAGAAGTTCCACATGCCGACGCAACATGGTGGAGATCCGTTCCAGCTCGGTGGCCGACGCCTTGTCGACCGTCGGGGCCTTCTCCGACGGGGGCGAGGCAGGAGCCGAGGCGGATGGGGAGGCACTTCCCGCGTCCTGCCCGGAGGTTCCGGTGGCCAGTTCCTCAGCGGTTCCTGCCAGGGCGAGCATGGTCCGGGAAGCCTTTTCCTGTGGGCTCATCTGTTGCCCACCGCCCCGGGAATCCGGGCCCCAACGGCTTTCGACCGTCGTGCCGATACCGATCACGATGGCAGCCACCAGCAGCAGGCCCAAGGTGCGCAGCAGGAACCTGGCCACTGCGGAGAACCCGCGCCGTGGTGAACGGCGGGGACCACGGGGGGAGGGGGAGCGTGTAACCATCGACACGATCATCCCATGGGCCCCGCTGAACCAGGGGCTCGATGCCACCCGTGGCGGGCTCGATCTTCCGAGGGGACGGACCAGTGAACCGCCCGGCGGGCCCTGCCACGGGGTGCGACGTCGGCGGAGCCGCGAAATTGTCGATACTCTTGTACGCACAACATCGAATATGTGGGAGGAAGTCATGTCCGAACAGCCGGCAGGAACCCCGTCCGAAGGGCAGCGGCTCAAGGAGTATCTGGAACCCACCGTTTCCGCCCACAACCTCCTCCTTGAAGAGGTCGAGGTCCGCTCCAGTGCCGACCACCGCACGGTGAACGTCATCGTGGATCTGTTCGAAGGAACCGGAAGCGTCGATCTCGACACACTGGCCGAGGTCTCCCAAGCCGTATCAACGGCCATGGACCAGGCGCCCGCCGAGCCGGGGCCGGCCTATGAACTCGAGGTCTCCTCGCCCGGAATCGGCCGTCCGCTGACGTTGCCGCGCCACTGGCGCCGGAACATCGGTCGTCTGGTCAAGATCAACCTGATCGGCGAAGACAACATCACCGGACGGTTGATGGAAGCCGACGACGAGACCGTGACCGTCGTCCCCGACGTCCCGGTGAAGAAGGGCATGAAACCCAAGCAGGGCGAGCCCCGTGTGATCGCCTATGGCGACATCCGTCGAGGCACCGTGGACGTCGAGTTCACCACTCCAGGGCCCCTGGACGACGAAGTACCGGAAATCGACGAGGCGCAGGAGGCCTGACATGGATATCGATATGAGCGCACTGCGACTCCTGGAATCGGAACGCGAGATTCCACTGCACCTGATCATCCCGACCATCGAGCAGGCGTTGGTCATGGCCTATCACAAGTCCCCGGGAGCCATTGATCGCGCCCGGGCCGAACTGGACCAGAAGAGCGGCCGAGTCACGATCTGGGCCACCGACACCGACGAGGACGGCAACGAACTCGCCGAATTCGACGACACCCCTGAAGGCTTCGGCCGCATCGCCGCCAGCACGGCCCGGCAAATCATCCTCCAGCGTCTGCGCGACGTGGAGGACGACAACATCCTGGGACAGTTCAAGGGCAAGGAAGGCGAACTGATCTCCGGCCAGATCCAGCAGGGCAACAACCCGATCATGATCCAGGTCAACCTGGGAACCATCGAGGCCCTCCTGCCACCACCGGAACAGGTGCCGGGCGAAAAATATATCCATGGTGCGCGCATCAGGGCCTACGTCACCGACGTGCGCAAGGGCCTGAAGGGCCCCGCCATCACCCTGTCGCGTTCGCACCCCAACCTGGTGCGCCGGCTCTTCGAGCTCGAGGTCCCGGAAATCGCGGACGGAACCGTCGAGATCGTCTCCCTGGCCCGCGAAGCGGGGCACCGGACCAAGATCGCCGTGCGCCCCACGAAGCCCGGAATCAACGCCAAGGGTGCTTGCATCGGCGAGATGGGCTCGCGTGTGCGTGCGGTCATGAACGAGCTCTACGACGAGAAGATCGACCTTGTGGACTACAACGAGGATCCGGCCCGGTTCATCGCCAATGCCCTCTCCCCGTCGAAGGTCAAGTCGGTCACCATCGTCGATGAGGCCATCCGCCAGGCCCATGTGGTCGTTCCGGACTACCAGTTGTCGCTGGCCATCGGCAAGGAAGGGCAGAACGCCCGTCTGGCGGCCAAGCTCACCGGCTGGCGGATCGATATTTCCTCCGATGCCAACCCGAACGGGCGTGTCGAGGCGGTTCGTCCCGAGTGACCGTCGGCACCGATGCCCCATGGGCGGTGGGAAAAGCGGTAGACTAGTCAGTGGTCCGTTCAGGTCCGCCGACCCCAACCCAGGAGTTGACTCCCTCGCGTGAGCTCGCAGCATCAGCCGCAGCGTACGTGTGTCGGGTGTCGGGAATCGACGGATCAGGATCAGTTGTTGCGTTGGGTGGTCGAAGGAACAGGCTCATTGGTCGTTCCCGACCCCAGTCGATGCAAGTCCGGTAGGGGTGCCTGGTTGCACCCCGCACCGGTATGTGCAGCCCGTGCCGTGAAGCGGCGGGCGTTCCGCAGGGCCTTCAGGGCCCCCGTGGACGACTCGCAAGTGGAAATTGCATTGGCCGCACTGGGTGCGCCCCCGCCGGGTGGTAGCACCGAATCAACCGTCAAACGTGAAAGCGGGTCAGAAATCTGATGGAAACCCGATGAGTGTCAAGCGATGAGCGCCTAACGATGACCAATCAGTTATGCGCAACGATCGGCATGCTGCCTCTGGGCGGCTACCGACCAAGCCCGAAACAGACGGTTCGCACCCGGTAAGAAGTGAGTGCAGGGGCGGACCGAGACAGGAGAAATGTGGCCAAGGTCCGCGTACACGAGCTCGCCAAAGAGCTCGGCATCACTTCGAAGGATGCAGTGGCAAAACTGCAGGAACTGGGCGAATTCGTCCGTTCCGCTTCGTCGACCATTGAAGCGCCCGTAGTCAAGAAACTACGGAGCGCATTCCCCCAGTCCGAGGCACCGGCGAAGCCGGCCGCCAAGGCACCGGAAGCAGCCAAGCCGGCCACCCCGGCGGCTCCGGCCAAGGAGGCCCCTGCGGCCCCTGCTGCTCCGGCAAGCCCTGCGTCCAACGCGCCGCGTCCCGGCGCCCGTCCGGCCCCGAAGCCCGGCGTGACCCCGGCAGCACCCGCTGCCCCGGCGACTCCGGAACCCGTGGCAGAGAAGCCGGCGGCTGCCGAAGCGCCGGCTGCCGAGGATTCCTCGGCGGCGAAGCCGGCCGCACCGCGTCCGACGACCGCCAAGCCCGGTGCCCCGCGCCCCGGCAACAACCCGTTCTCATCCCAGCAGGGGATGCGCGGCAAGGACTCCGGTCCCGGCGGGCCGCGTCCCGGTGCACGATCGGGCGCCCCGCGTCCCGGTGGGCCGCGTCCGGGGAACAACCCGTTCGCGTCCCAGCAGGGCATGCGGACCGGATCCCCGGCAGGCCAGGGTGGACCGCGTCCGCCGGCCGGTGCCGGTGGTCCTCGTCCGGGTGCGCCTCGTCCGGGAGCCCCGCGCCCCGGTGCCGGTGCCCCGAGCACTCGTCCGGGTGGGCCCCGCCCGACCCCGGGCATGATGCCCAACCGCACCGAGCGTCCGGCCCCGGCCGGTGGAGGCCGTCCCGGCGCTCCAGGACGCGCAGGCGGCCCCGGCCGTCCCGGTGGCGGCTTCGGCGGCAAGGGTGGTGGCCGCGGTCGCGGTGGCACCCAGGGTGCCTTCGGCAAGGGAGGCGCCGGTCGCGGCAAGCAGCGCAAGTCGAAGCGGGCGAAGCGCCAGGAACTGGAGCAGATGAGTGCACCGTCGCTGGGCGGCGTGAGCATTCCCCGTGGCAACGGCGAGACCATCGTGCGCCTGCGTCGTGGTGCCTCCATCACCGACTTCGCCGACAAGATCGAAGCCAACCCGGCGGCACTGGTCACGGTGCTGTTCCACCTCGGCGAGATGGCCACGGCCACCCAGTCGCTGGATGAGGGGACCTTCGACGTCCTGGGCGACGAGCTGGGCTATAAAGTCCAGATCGTTTCCCCGGAGGACGAGGAGCGCGAGCTGCTCGAATCCTTCTCCATCGACCTGGATCAGGAGCTCGAGGACGAAGGCGACGAGGACCTCATGGCACGGCCCCCGGTGGTCACCGTCATGGGTCACGTCGACCACGGCAAGACCCGACTGCTCGATGCGCTGCGCAAGTCCAACGTTATCGAGGGCGAAGCCGGCGGCATCACCCAGCACATCGGTGCCTACCAGATCAGCCACGAACACGAGGGCAACGAACGTGCCGTCACGTTCATCGATACCCCCGGTCACGAGGCCTTCACGGCCATGCGTGCCCGTGGTGCGAAGGTCACCGACATCGCCGTGCTCGTGGTCGCCGCGGACGACGGCGTCATGCCGCAGACCGTTGAGGCGCTCAACCACGCCCAGTCGGCCGACGTGCCGATCGTCGTGGCAGTGAACAAGATCGATAAGGACGCGGCGAACCCCGACAAGGTCAAGGGCCAGCTCGCCGAATACGGCGTCGTACCCGAGGAATACGGTGGCGACACCATGTTCGTCGAGGTCTCGGCGCTGAAGAACCTGGGCATCGAGGAACTGCTCGAGGCGGTGCTGCTGACCGCGGACGCCGCACTGGACATGCGCGCCAACCCGAATAAGGATGCTCGCGGCATCGCCATCGAGGCCAACCTCGATAAGGGTCGTGGTGCAGTGGCCACCGTGCTGGTGCAGTCCGGCACGCTGAAGGTCGGCGACACGATCGTCGCCGGTCAGGCCCACGGACGCGTCCGTGCCATGTTCAACGAGAATGGCGAGAACCTGGAAACGGCGACCCCGTCGCGTCCGGTCCAGGTGCTGGGTCTGTCGACCGTCCCCCGGGCCGGCGACACGTTCCTGGTCACCTCGGATGAGCGGACCGCCCGTCAGATCGCCGAGAAGCGTGAGGCGGCCGACCGCAACGCCCAGCTGGCGAAGCGTCGCAAGCGCATCACCCTGGAGGACTTCGACCAGGCCGTTGCCGATGGCAAGATCGACACCCTCAACCTCATCCTCAAGGGTGACGTGTCCGGTGCCGTGGAAGCCCTCGAGGATTCACTGCTCAAGATCGACGTGGGCGAAGGCGTGCAGTTGCGCGTCATCCACCGCGGCGTCGGTGCCATCACGCAGAACGACGTCAACCTGGCAACCGTGGACAACGCGATCATCATCGGCTTCAACGTCAAGCCTGCCGAGCGCGTTTCCGATCTGGCCGATAAGGAAGGCGTTGACATGCGCTTCTACTCGGTCATCTACGCGGCCATCGATGACATCGAGCTGGCCTTGAAGGGCATGCTGAAGCCGGAGTACGAGGAAGCCCAGCTGGGTACGGCGGAGGTCCGCGAGGTCTTCCGTTCCTCCAAGTTCGGCAACATCGCCGGCTCGATCGTCCGCAGCGGGACGATCCGACGCAACAGCAAGGCGCGTGTCACCCGCGATGGCAAGGTCATCGGGGACAAGCTGACGGTGGATTCGCTGAAGCGCTTCAAGGACGACGCCACCGAGGTCCGCACGGACTTCGAATGTGGTATCGGATTGGGCTCCTTCAACGACATCAAGGAAGGCGACATCATCGAGACCTTCGAGATGCGCGAGAAGCCGCGCGTCTAGACGCCAAGGCAGTACGACGCCGGACGCTCGCCTGACGGGCGGGCGCCCGGCGTCTTCTTTTCCACACAGCAGCAAGAACCAGCACAAGGTATCCCCAGGAGGGCATCATGGCCGATCCGGCTCGCGCGGCACGGCTCGCGCAACGCATCAAGGTCCTGGTCGCGCAGTCGCTCGGCAAGGTGGTGAAGGATCCCCGCGTTGAAAACGTGACGATCACCGACACCCGTGTCACCAACGACCTGCAGAACGCGACCGTCTACTACACAGTCCTCGGCGAGGACGCAGAAAAGGCCGCAGCCGCCGCAGGGCTGGCCAAGGCCAAGGGGATCCTGCGCAAGGAGGTCGGGCGCAACCTGACCGTCCGGTTGACCCCGACCCTGGAATTCGTCGCCGACGAAATCCCAGTGAACGCCTCCAACCTGGAGGAATTGCTGCGTGAGGCCAAGGAGCGTGACGCCGAGGTGGCCGCGCTGGCTTCCGAGGCGACGCACGCCGGGGACGCCGATCCCTATAAGCATGACGACGAGGACGACGAGACAGAAGTCTAGGTCCCGCGTCTTTCACCATCGACGGCGGCTGCCGTGCAGGAGATCACCTGCACGACGGCCGCCGTCGCTTTTCGGGGCCGATACCGGCAGGTCAATTAGCACCTCCAGGCACCTTGAAGCGGGCATTGACTTCCCCGGGGCACGGTCCTATCTTCGGTTCAGCAGTATCCAGCGGAGGGGACTGAAACCATGAGCGGGTCAGAACGTTCCGTGTTGTGGGTGGCAATTCTTGCCTCGTTCGTGGCCTTTCTCGACGGCTCCATCGTCAATGTCGCCCTCCCGGCGATCGCCAGTGAACTGGGCGGGGGAATCACCACCCAGCAGTGGGTGCTCGACGGCTATCTGCTCACCCTGGGTTCGTTGATCATGGTGGCGGGCAGTTTATCCGATATCTTCGGGCGGGTGCGGATGCTCCGCTTCGCACTCATCTTCTTCGGCGCTGCGTCACTCCTCTGTGCCGTGGCCCCCAGCACCGGCGTCCTGTTGACCGCACGTCTACTTCAGGGAGCTGCGGCCGCACTGCTGGTACCCAGCTCGTTGGCGCTGATCACTTCCACTTTCGCTGAAGAACCCAGGGCGCGGGCCATCGGACAATGGACGGCCTGGACGGGGACCGCTTTCGTCGCAGGGCCCCTGTTGGGCGGACTGTTGGTGGATGCTGTTTCATGGCGGCTGGTTTTCGCCATCAACGTGCTCCCGATCGCCGTCACCCTGGTCCTACTACTCAAGCTCCACGAGCCGGCGAAACCCTCGGCGCGGACGCCGATCGATGTTCTCGGCGCGTTGCTGGCGGCTCTGGGGCTGGGGGGAACGGTCTTTGCCTTGATCTTCCAGGACGGGCGGGGGTGGGCAGCTCCGTTGGTTTCCCTGCCGCTTGCTGGGGGATTGGCCTGTCTGGGCGCCTACATGTGGAGGCAGAAAACGGCACGGCACCCGATGATGCCCCTTCACTTGTTTCGGGAGCGGAACTTCGGCATCGGAAACTTGGCCACCGCGGCGTTCTACGCGGGGATCACGCTGGGGACGTTCATCATCCCGATCTTCTTGCAGGAGACGGCAGGGTTCACCGCATTTTCAGCGGGTATGGCCACCATCCCGTTGACCTTGATGTCCTTGGCACTCTCCGCACTCTTCGGGACCTTTGCTGGTCGATACGGGCCCAGGCTATTCATGTCCGTGGGACCCGTGATCGGAGCTGCCGGCTTCCTGCTGATGCTCTCGGCAACGGAACCGCTGGACTACTGGCAGCACATTCTGCCGGGTGTCGTGCTCTTCGGGCTGGGCCTGGCGGTGACAGTCGCCCCGCTGACCGCGGCAGTCCTTGGGGCCATCGACCCGGCCCAGAGCGGTATCGGATCGGCTATCAACAACGCGGTGTCACGGGTGGCCGGTCTCCTCGCCGTTGCTGCCGTGGGCTGGTTCGCCGGTCCGGTCCTGGACTTCGCGGCCTTCCACCGGGTACTTCTGGTGGCGGCGCTGCTGATGATCGCGGCGGGTGTCGTCTCGGCGCTGGGCATCAGCAACGCACAAAACGCCAGCGGCAGGCCCGTCCCACCCGAAGCGATGGCGGCATGCCACGACCGAGTCGTCCCGGAGGGGCCGGATTTCCCCGGCATGTAAGCCTGATCGCGAGGAGACCTCGAGCACAAAAAAGACTTCCAAAAATTTCGGTGAACTTGTCTTTTCGTGCGCATTAGGAGGGGTTTATTCTGAATAAACAAGGATTCAAGTCAAACACAAGGAAGTGTTGACCATGGGCCTCGCACACGAGACTGAGCGCGGATCATTCGAATCGACCGATAAGGCCCTGAAACGAAATCTGTCCTTTACGCAACTGTTGTTCCTGGGCGTCAGCGCCCAAATCGGGTCCGGGTGGCTCTTCGGGGTGTTGGCGGCCGCCGGAGTCGCCGGGCCGGCAGCCATCCTGTCCTGGATCATCGCCTCGGTCCTGGTGTTCCTGATCGCCCTGACCTATCTCGAACTCGGGGCCATGCTTCCCCGCTCCGGGGCCATCGTCAGATACACGTTCCTGAGCCACGGTGCCTTCTCCGGCTGGATCATCGGCTGGGCCTATTGGCTGTCCGTGGTCTCCATCCCGCCGATCGAGGCCGAAGCGACACTGACGTACATCGGTGGACGGTTCCCCGACACCCATTTCCTGACCACCGTGGACGGGGTGCAACTGCTCAGCTGGCCCACCGGGATCCTCAGCGGATTCGTCCTGATGTTCCTCTTCTTCGTGTTGAACTTCTTCGGGGCCCGGTTCCTGGCCGAATCCAACCGGTGGGTGACCATCTGGAAGATCGCCTTGCCGACGTTGACCTTCATCTTCCTCTTCTTCATCCTCGACGGCAGCAACTTCACCACCTATGGCGGTTTCGCCCCGTTGGGTGTTCCCCCGATCTTCCACGCCATCGCCACCACGGGCATCATCTTCTCCCTCTTGGGTTTCAGGCAGGCACTGGACTTCGGCGGGGAGGTCAGGAATCCGCAGCGCAACGTCCCTTTGGCGACCATTGGTTCCATCGCGATCCCGGCAGTGATCTACACCCTGCTGCAAGTGGCGTTCATCGGGGCCATCAACTGGAAGGACATGGGCCTCAAGGGCGGTCAATGGGACCAGTTGGTGGCCGGAGGCTGGGCGGACGGGCCGCTGTTCCATGCACTCGGCTCGGCCAACATCGCGGCGCTGGCGGCCCTGGGTACCTTCCTGCTCATCGATGCGGCCGTGTCCCCGTTGGCCACCGGGTGGGTGTATCTGGGGACCGGCGCCCGCACCGGATACGGGCTCGGGGTGTACCGGAACATCCCCAAGAAGTTCACCGAGAGCAACCGCTTCGGGATCCCCTGGGTGGCCCTGGTCGTCTCGGCCGTGGTCGGATGCGTGTTCTTCGTCCCGGCACCGAGTTGGTACCAACTGGTGGGGTTCATCAGTTCGGCGGCGGTGCTGACCTACATCATGGGCGGGGTGGGGCTACCGGTCCTGCGCAGGACCGCCGGGTCACTGAAGCGGCCCTTCCGGCTGAGGGCCTACCGGTTCTGGTCCCCGATCTCCTTCCTGGCCGCGGTGCTGATCCTGTACTGGAGCGGCTTCTCCACCCTGGCCAACGTCTTCACGGCCACATTCATCGGGCTGCCCTTCTTTACCGCCTACTATGCGTGGAAGAGCAAGTGGATCTCGGCGGTCCCGGCATTTGCGATCAGCATCATCTTCTTCGTCTTGTGGATCTGGGTGGCCACCGTTGGCGGATGGGTCCTCAGCGGGGCCCAGGCCCAGCGCCCCGGAGGCTGGCCGTTCCCGGTGTACTACGCGGTGTTCTGTGTCCTGGTGATCGCCTTCTGCGCGGCCCTGTGGTTCTTCAGCAACAAAACCGGGCGGTGCCACGTGAACGCGACCTGGTGGCTGATCTGGCTGTTGTTGGCTTCGCTGCTGGTGGGCTACCTCGGCGTCTACGGCCCCTTGGAATCACCGGTGCTGCATTTCCCCTGGGGCATGGGCGTGGAACTCCTGGTGGGCATCGTCACCTATGTCTGGGCCGTCAGATCCGGTTTCAACACCGGCGAAGTCCAGCAGATCGTCGAAGAAGCAGCCGCCCGCGGGGGAGAGGTCTCCTCCGACGGGATCTGACCGGCAAAGCCCGGGGAGGGGAGCCGCCTCTTGTACCGCCCTCGGAGGCGGCGGTGAACACGGGGACTTCGGGCCGCCTATACTAGGGTGCGTGAAAAAAGGTGCCAGCACAGCTCAGGACGACGTCGGATCGGGACTGGTGATCGTCGACAAGCCCCAGGGCTGGACGAGCCACGACGTCGTCGGCCGGACCCGCCGTCTCGCAGGGACCCGCAAGGTCGGCCACGCCGGGACCCTGGATCCCATGGCGACCGGGGTATTGGTGGTCGGGGTGAATAAGGCCACCCGTCTGCTGACCTACATCGTCGGGGCCACCAAGACGTACGAAGCCACCATCCGCCTCGGCGAGAACACCGTCACCGACGATGCCGAAGGCGAGCTGCTCCAGGCGCGCATCGCCGCAGCGGTCACCGAGGAACAGATCCACCGCGAGGTGGCCGGACTGACCGGTGACATCGAGCAGGTCCCCTCCTCCGTCAGCGCCATCAAGGTCAACGGGGAACGCTCCTATGCCAGGGTGCGCAGCGGTCAGGAAGTGGATCTTCCCTCGCGGCCGGTCACGGTCAGCCGCTTCGAGGTCCACGAGGTGCGCCGCCTGCGCGGGGGCAAGATCCAGGACGTCGACGTCACCGTCGAATGCTCCTCGGGCACCTACATCCGGGCCCTGGCCCGTGACCTCGGCGAGGACCTGGGCGTCGGGGGACACCTGACCGCACTGCGGAGGACCCGAGTGGGCCCCTACGGCATCGACGGCGCCCGGACCATGGAGCAGCTGGCCGAGGAATTCGGGATGCTTTCCCTGGATGCAGCGGCCCGGGCCCTGTTCGAAAACCGCGAACTCAGTGCCGAGGAAGCCACCGAACTGTCCTTCGGACGCCGGATCGGGCCCAATGCCCAGGACGATGCCGTCACTGCCGCCTTCTCCCCGGACGGGACCTGCGTGGCCCTGCTGAAGAACAAGGGCGGCGCCGCGAAGCCCGAGATCGTCTTCGTCACCGCCTGAGCCCGCACACCCGACCCCGCCCGCCAGCCGAAAGGTAGCAACCCACCGTGATCGTCGATGGATTCTTCATTGCCGGGGTGATCATCTGTGCGCTCTCCGTCGTGCTCAGCGTCGTCGCCACGATCCTGCGGGACCACCCGGACGACTACGCCATCATCTCCGTGGCCGCCGTGGAGGTCTTCCTCATCGTCTATGGCATCGCCGCGGCGGTCCGCCAGGCGGGCGGGGAGACGATCTCCGGTGAAGCCTGGGAGTTCTGGGGGTACGTGGCCACCGCGTTGTTCGTCCCGGTCGTGGCCTTCGCCTGGGCCATCACCGACAAGACCCGCTGGTCCAACGCCGTCCTGGCCGCCGTCGGCCTCACCGTATTCGTCATGTTGTATCGCATGGAACAGATTTGGGATGGAGCCACCCTCGTATGAATGCACCAGCCACCCAGCGCCCGAACAGCCGCCAAGCCGGGCTGGGGCGGATCATCATCGCCGTCTACGGGATCTTCGCGATCTCCTCCACGGCCCGCGCCGGCTACCAGGTCCTGACGAAGTTCGGTGAAGCGCCCCTGGCCTATGCCCTCAGTGCCGTGGCCGCCATCATCTACATCATCGCGACCATCGCCCTGGCCTCGAAGAAGCCCGGCAGCTGGAAGGTGTCCTTCCTGGCGGTGCTCATCGAGCTGATCGGGGTCATCGTGGTGGGCATCCTGTCCTTCGCGCTGCCGCAGGACTTCGCCCACCCGGCGGTCTGGTCGCACTTCGGGCAGGGGTACGGATACATCCCGTTGGTGCTGCCACTGATCGGCCTGTGGTGGCTGAACCGGCATCGTGAAGCGGAAGCCGACAGCTAGCCGAATTCAGCTTCAGGGGGCCGATCGTGAATAATGGAAAGGCGTCAGCCCGGCCACCGAACAACCGCCGCATTCCCAAGGAGCACAGTGCACTACTGGAAAGGCCTCGAATCCGTCCCCCCGGACTTCGGGCCATCCGTCGTGACCATCGGCAACTTCGATGGTGTCCACCGCGGCCACCGCGAGGTCCTGTCCACGCTGACCCGTCTGGCCGGCGAACGCAGTGCTGCCGCCGTGGCCATCAGTTTCGATCCGCATCCGGCGAAGGTGCACCGTCCCGATAGCTACCTGCCCCTGATCATGGGGTTGGCCGACCGGGTGGACTCACTGGCCGAGACCGGTCTGGACGCGGTCCTGATGGTGAACTACACGCTGGCCTTCTCCCAGGCCACCGCCGAGGAATTCGTCCAGGATGTCATCGTCGACCGGCTGCACGCCTGCGCCGTCGTCGTCGGTCATGACGTGCGGTTCGGGCGCGGGAACGCGGGGGACTTCGACACCATGGTCGAGCTGGGAAGGATCCACGGATTCGACGTCATCGGCATCGACGATGTCGGTGAGACCCGCCGCTGGTCCTCCACCTGGATCCGCGAGGCCCTCACCGACGGGGACGTGGCCACCGCCAACGAGATCCTCGGTCGCGCCCACCGGATGCGCGGGGAAATCGTCCACGGGGCCGCCCGGGGGCGTGAACTCGGGATTCCGACGGCGAACCTGTCCACCGACGCCTCGGGGATCATCCCCGCCGACGGGGTCTATGCCGGCTGGCTCGTCGACGAGGCGGGCATGCGGTGGCCTGCCGCCATTTCCGTCGGGTCGAACCCGACCTTCGAAGGGGTGAGCCGGCAGGTCGAGGCCCATGTCATCGACCGTCCCGATGAAGAGGTCGGGGACTTCGATCTCTACGGCCAGCAATCCGTCGTCGAATTCGTGGCCCGGTTGCGACCGATGGTCGCCTACCACGGCATCGAGGCGTTGATCGAGCAGATGAACGAGGACGTCGAGTTGGCCCGCGGGGTCCTGGAACATGACCGGGCCGGCGCCTGAGCGCGAGCCCGTCGAACCGGTGACCCGGCCCGCACCGGACGCCCCGCTTCCCAATCTTCCTGCCGGCGGGCCGGCCATCGAAGCCTCCCGCCGCCGGTCCTTCGGCGCCGCCTTCGCCCACGGGGGAGGGCTCTATGATGCCGTTCGCCCGGGTTACCCCGCGGAGGTCGTTGACTTCCTGCTCCCCGCCGGGGCCCGCGACGCAGTGGACCTGGGGGCGGGGACCGGCATCCTCAGCAGGGAACTGGCCGCCCGGGGACTGCGTACGACCGCGGTGGACCCCTCGGAGGACATGCTCGCCCAATTGCGGCTGAAATCCTCATCGATCACCACCGTGCTGGCCACCGCCGAGCAGACCTGCCTTCCGGCGGGATCCTTCGACGTGGCCACCGCGGCGCAGTCCTGGCATTGGGTGGACGTTCCGGCCGCCTCCGCCGAGACCGCCCGGATCCTGCGCCCTGGAGGCCGGTTGGCGCTGGTTTGGAACCAGCTGGACGTCACCGTGCCCTGGGTGCACCGGCTCAGTCGCATCATGCATGCCGGTGACGTGCACCGTCCCGGGTTCGTTCCGGAGATCGGGCCGGAATTCACCGGGTGGGAGTCGAGGGGCCTGCACTGGGAGCAGACGGTGACCCCGGAACTGTTGATTGAACTGGCCAAATCACGCAGCTACTACCTGCGGGCGAAGGCACCCATCCGGGCCCGGGTCGAGGGGAACCTGGACTGGTACCTCCATGAGCATCTGGGGCACGAGCCGGGCGAAGAGCTGGGGCTGCCCTACTTCACCCACGCCTGGAGGGCCCATCGTCGGTAGTGACCGGTGATGATAGACTGGTTGGCGGTGTGCGCTGCAGTCCGCGGTTGCGTGTCATCACGCCGGAGACGGCAAATCAACTGTTCGCGGTACAACTCCAGGAGTTAATGTGGCCCTCGACGCTACTGTCAAGACCGAAATCATGAAGGCCTACGCCACCCACGAAGGCGACACGGGTTCCCCGGAGGTGCAGGTTGCTGTTCTCTCACGTCGCATTCTGGACCTGACGGAACACCTCAAGACGCATCAGCACGACCACCACACCCGCCGTGGCCTCATGGGCATGGTCGGACGTCGTCGCCGCATGCTCGGTTACCTCAAGAACACCGACATCGTCCGCTACCGTACGCTCATCGAGCGCCTCGGCCTGCGCCGCTAGTCGGTTCCACGGAAGCGGTCCTCCCGACGGAGGGCCGCTTCCGGGCACGGGGCCGGAGGCCCCACGCCGCCAACACCAATGAAAACCGCAGGAAGCCAGCCATCAAGGACATTCGCGGTCCTCGGTAGTGGTTTACGGGAATCCGGCACGACGCCGGCAACCCCGTGGGCCTCGATCGAAGACCGGGTGCCCCCTCCGGTGGAACCGGAGGAGAGGATCGGCTGGGCCTGCGCCACAACAGAAACGGAGGTGACTCTCCATGGAGGGTCCCGAAATTCAGTTCGCAGAAGCGGTCATCGACAATGGCCGGTTCGGAACGCGCACGATCCGCTTTGAGACCGGCCGTCTGGCCCAGCAGGCAGCAGGCGCTGCCATGGTCTACATCGACGACGACACGTCCATGCTCTCGGCCACCTCGGCCGGCAAGCACCCCCGCGAGGGCTTCGACTTCTTCCCGCTGACGGTGGACGTCGAGGAGCGCATGTACGCAGCCGGCCGCATTCCCGGCAGCTTCTTCCGCCGCGAGGGCCGCCCCTCGACCGAGGCCATCCTGGCCTGCCGCCTCATGGACCGCCCGCTGCGTCCGGCCTTCGTCAAGGGCCTGCGCAACGAGGTCCAGGTGGTCGTCACCATCCTGTCCATGAACCCGGACGACCTGTACGACGTGGTGGCCATCAACGCCTCCTCGATGTCCACGCAGCTCTCGGGCCTGCCGTTCTCCGGCCCCATCGGCGGCGTCCGCGTTGCCCTGGTCGACGAAGGAAACGGCGCCCAGTGGGTCGCCTTCCCGAAGCACTCACAGCTGGAGAACGCCGTGTTCTCGATGGTGGTTGCCGGTCGCGTGAGCGGTGACGACGTCGCCATCATGATGGTCGAGGCCGAAGCCACCGACCACGCCTGGAACCTGATCAAGGAAAACGGCGCCACCGCCCCGACCGAAGAGGTCGTGGCCGAGGGCCTCGAGGCGTCCAAGCCGTTCATCAAGGTCCTCTGCGACGCGCAGGCCGATCTGGCCGCCCGCGCCGCGAAGCCGACCGTCGAGTTCCCGGTCTTCCGCGACTTCGAGGACGACGCCTACGCCGCCGTCGAGTCCGCCGCATCGGCCAAGCTCACCGAGATCTTCGCGATCGCCGATAAGCAGGAGCGCGACACCGCCTCCAGCGCCTACCGCGACGAGGTCGTCGAGCAGCTCGCCGCCGAAGGCAAGCAGTTCGAAGGCCGCGAGAAGGAGGTCTCCAAGGCCTTCGCCGCGGTGACCAAGCACGTCGTGCGCCAGCGCATCCTCACCGAACAGGTCCGCATCGACGGCCGTGGACTGACGGACATCCGCCAGCTCACCGCCGAGGTCGAGGTCCTGCCCCGCGTGCACGGTTCGGCGATCTTCGAGCGCGGCGAAACCCAGATCATGGGTGTCACCACGCTGAACATGCTCAAGATGGAGCAGCAGATCGACTCGTTGTCGCCGGTGACGCGCAAGCGCTACATGCACAACTACAACTTCCCGCCGTACTCCACCGGCGAGACCGGCCGCGTGGGTTCGCCCAAGCGCCGCGAAATCGGCCACGGGGCCCTCGCCGAGCGCGCCATCGTGCCGGTGCTGCCCACGCGTGAGGAATTCCCCTACGCGATCCGCCAGGTCTCCGAGGCCTTGAGCTCCAACGGGTCCACCTCTATGGGCTCGGTCTGCGCCTCGACCCTGTCGCTGCTCAACGCCGGTGTGCCGCTGCGCGCCCCGGTGGCCGGCATCGCCATGGGCCTGGTGTCCGACCAGGTTGACGGCCAGACCCGCTACGCGGCGATGACCGACATCCTCGGTGCCGAGGACGCCATGGGCGATATGGACTTCAAGGTCGCCGGTACCTCGGAGTTCGTCACCGCCATCCAGCTGGACACCAAGCTCGACGGCCTGCCGGCCTCCGTGCTCGGCGCCGCGCTGAAACAGGCCCGTGAAGCACGCCTGCACATCCTCTCGGTGATCAACTCCGCGATCGACGCCCCGGATGAGATGAGCGAATTCGCTCCGCGCATCATCTCGGTGAAGATCCCCGTGGATAAGATCGGCGAGGTCATCGGCCCGAAGGGCAAGATGATCAACACCATCCAGGAGGACACCGGGGCCGACATCTCCATCGAGGATGACGGCACCGTGCTGATCGGTGCGACCAACGGCGAGTCCGCCGAGTCCGCCCGTTCCGCCATCAACGCGATCGCCAACCCGATGGTTCCGGAGGTCGGCGAACGCTACCTCGGGACCGTGGTGAAGCTGACCACGTTCGGCGCCTTCGTGTCCCTGACCCCGGGCAAGGACGGCCTGCTGCACATCTCGGAGCTGCGCAAGCTCTCCGGTGGCAAGCGCGTCGAGGACGTCGAGGACGTCGTCTCCGTGGGCCAGAAGCTCCAGGTGGAGATCACCAAGGTCGATGACCGCGGAAAGCTCTCCCTGGCGCCCGTCGTGGCTGAAGAGGCCGAAGCCTCGGCCGTCGACGCGTAAGGACGAGTACCACCCATGGCTTTGATTCCTTTGCCGCTTCACGGCTCGGGAATGTTCCCGTACACCGCTGAGCAGGGCGCTTCAGAGGCCGGCTCGCCGATCGAGTACGGGGATCCAACCATCCTGGCCGGGGAGGCCGGAGGGGCGCTGGTGCGCCGCTCCGTCCTCCCCGGCGGGGTGCGGGTGCTGACTGAGGCCATGCCCGGACAGCGCTCCGCCACCATCGGCTTCTGGGTCGGTGTCGGTTCACGGGACGAGGTCGAGGGCCAACACGGTTCGACCCACTTCCTGGAACACCTGCTCTTCAAGGGCACCTCACGCCGTGGCGCGATGGACATCGCCACGGCCTTCGACGAGGTCGGCGGCGAATCCAATGCCGCCACCGCCAAGGAAAGCACCTGCTACTTCGCCCGCGTCCTGGACGCGGATCTGCCGCTGGCCATCGACATCATCGCGGACATGATTACCTCCGCCGTCCTCGATCCCGGCGAACTCGAGCAGGAACGCGACGTCATCCTCGAGGAGATCGCCATGGACGGCGACGACCCCGGCGACGTCGCCCATGAACATTTCGTCTCCGCAGTGTTGGGGGAGCACCCGCTGGCCCGCCCCATCGGAGGGACCCCCGAAGCGATCCTGGGGATCGGCCGCGAGGCCGTACTGGACCACTACCGTCGTTTCTACAAACCCAGCGAACTGGTCATCACCGTCGCCGGGTCCCTGGACCACGACGAAGTCTGCGACCAAGTCATCGAGGCATTGCGTGCCTCCGGCTGGACGCTCGAGGAGGGGGCCGCCCCCGAACCCCGGCGCAGCACGGAACCGGTGCCCGTCAGCGGACAACACACCATCGACGTCATCCGCCGTCCCGTGGAACAAACCAACATCATCATGGGCTGCCCGGGCATCGTCGCCACCGACGAGCGACGCCACGTGATGAGCGTGCTCAACGCAGTGCTCGGCGGGGGCATGTCCTCGCGCCTGTTCCAGGAGATCCGCGAGAAGCGCGGCCTGGTGTATTCGACCTACTCCTTCTCCGCCGCCTATTCCGACGTCGGATACTTCGGCATGTATGCCGGCTGCGCCCCGGTCAAGACCGGGCAGGTGATCGGGCTGCTCGGGGAGGAACTGGACCGGTTGGCCGCCGAGGGGATCAGCCCGGAGGAACTGCGCAAGGCCGTCGGCCAGCTCTCCGGCGGCATGGTCCTGGCGCTGGAGGATCCGGGCTCACGCATGGGCCGTCTGGGTCGAGCCGAACTGGTGACCGGCGTCTTCCAGGACCTGGACGAATCGCTGGCCCGGGTCAGGGCCGTCACCGTCGAGGACGTCCAGGCGCTGGCCCGCGAACTGGCCTCCAGAGCTCGAACGGTCACGGTCGTCGGCCCCTTCGACACGCCCGGGGACTTCGGCTACTAGGCCGCCACGCCGCCACCTGTTGCCCGGAAACAGGTTCGACAAACTATGCTGTGGCATATGTGTGAAACACATCACTCGCACCCAACACTCGCATAGTTGTTGAAAGGTAAGATCCACCATGAATTTGAATGGCGTGACGGAGGTGCTGGACGATATCAGCGGTATCGTCTGGGGCCCGTTCCTGCTGATCCCCTTACTTCTGGGGGCAGGGTTGTACTTAACCATCAGGTTGGGGGGCCTGCAGTTCCTGAAACTGGGTGCCGCCTTGCGGCTGGGGATCCTGAAGCGCAAGGATCCCGGCACCGAGGGGGATATCTCCCAGTTCCAGGCGCTGACCACCGCTCTGGCGGCCACCGTGGGTACCGGTAACATCGTCGGTGTCGCCACGGCCATCGGCATCGGCGGCCCGGGCGCCCTGTTCTGGATGTGGATTACCGGGTTGCTGGGCATGGCCACGAAATACTCGGAGGCCTTCCTGGCCGTCCGCTTCCGCGGCACCGATGCCGCGGGTGAAAAGTCAGGTGGCCCGCAGAACTACCTGGAACGCGGCATCAAGGGGCCGTTCGGCAAGATCCTGGCGCTCTCCTTCGCCATCTTCGCCGTCCTGGCCAGCTTCGGCATCGGCAACATGACCCAGGGCAACGCCATTGCCGCCAACGTCGAGAGCAGCTGGGGTGCCCCGCTGTGGCTCACCGGCTTGACCTTGACCGTGTTGACCATGATCGTCCTGGTCGGCGGCATCAAATCCATTGGCCGCGTTACTGCCGGTCTGGTCCCGGTGATGATCGTCTTCTACATCCTGGGTGCCATCTACATCCTGCTGGCCAACCTGGGCCAGGTTCCCGCGGCCCTGGGCCTGATCTTCACCGACGCCTTCACCGGCACGTCAGCGGTGGGCGGTTTCACCGGTTCGGCGATCATCATCGTGATCCAGTTCGGTGTGGCCCGCGGCCTGTTCTCCAACGAGTCCGGCCTGGGTTCGGCGCCGATTGCCGCTGCCGCAGCGCAGACCTCGCACCCGGTCCGCCAGGGCCTGGTCTCCATGACCCAGACCTTCATCGACACCATCATCGTGGTCAGCTTCACCGGCCTGGTCATCGTGACCACGGGTGCCTGGAGCGAAACCGATCCGGAATCCGGGGAACAGATCTCCGCGGCACTGATGACCGGCGAGGCCTTCAGCCACGGGCTGCCGGGGGAATGGGGCCACTGGGTCGTGACGATCGGTCTGGTGCTCTTCGCCTTCTCCACCCTGTTGGGATGGTCCTACTACGGCGAACGCAATATGGAAAAGCTCTTCGGGCGCCGAACGGTCATGCCGTTCCGTGTCGTCTGGTCCCTGGTCGTCTTCATCGGTGCCACGGTGCAGCTCGAGGTCGTCTGGGCGTTCTCGGATGTCATGAACGGACTGATGGCTCTGCCGAACCTCATCGGTCTGATCGTCCTCTCCGGGCTGATCGTGCGCGAGACCCGTTGGTACCTCAAGCATGACCCCAAGCTCGAGGCCACCAAGGACGAGATCGAGGCCTTCATGAAGGACCAGCCCGGCTGGGACCAGTGGAAGTCCGGCGACATCGTCGGTTCCTCGCAGAACTACGGCGGGTCCAGTAAGAGGGATGGCATGCGCCAGTAGCGGATGGTGCGGCAGCCTGCGGGCCGCCGCACCCCGACCCGAGAAGGCGGGCCGGTCACCGGGAGGACACCCCGGGACCGGCCCGCCTTTTCGGGTGATGCCGGCGAATTGGGGCACGACGGCGCCGGCCGTGCATGGGTGGTGGCGGGGTGAAAGCGGTCCCTAGCCGCCGGCGAAGGGCGGGAGGACGTCGATGACATCCGCGTCGGCCAAGGGACGCGACTCGTCCCTGGCGCCGATCTCGTTGACCAGGAAGCTGGAGCGGGAGAGCACGCGATGCAACGGGGGTCCCGACGCACCGGTGGCGGGGACCGCGTGCGGGAGGTGGCCCAGCAAGGCCGCCAGCGTCCCGCCGTCGTGCTCGATGTCCTGCAGCGGGACATCCAACTCCTTCACCCCGGCAGCGGCGGCGGCAGCGGCAAAGAACCTGACCTTCACTTATCCTCCAATGGCGCTCATGGAACGGTCGGGCTGGACGAAGTCCTCGGCCCCCAGACCGGTGTGGTCCATGCCGTGGGCGCGCGGTTTGGCCCACATGGCGGCCCGCCAGCGGTCGGCGATGTCCTGATCGGTGGCCTCCGAGCGCAGCAGGGCGGTCAGATCGGTTTCCTCCCGGGAGAACAGGCAGCTCATGATCCTGCCTTCGGCCGTGATCCGGGTGCGCCGGCAATCAGCGCAGAAGGGTTCGGTGACCGAGGCGATGATCCCGACGGTGCCCAGCAGCGTATCCGGTTCGCCCTTGGCCCGGACCTCGTAGCGTTCGGCGGGTGCCCCGTCCCGGGACTCGGGGGCCACGGTGATGTCGTAATCGACGCCGAGCAGTTCGCGGGTGTCGGTGGCGGTGACCATGTCGTCCCGGGTCCATCCGTGATCGGCATCCAGGGGCATCTGCTCGATGAAGCGCAGCTCGAATCCGCGCTCGAGCGCCCAGGCCAGCAACGAAGGGGCTTCCAGGTCGTTGATGCCGCGCATCAGGACCGCGTTGATCTTGATCGGGGACAAGCCCGCGTCCGCCGCGGCGTCGATGCCTTCGATGACCTTGTGCAGGAAGTTGCGCCGCGCGAGTTTCTTAAAGGACTCGGCATGGATGGTATCCAGCGAGACGTTGATCCGGGTCAGTCCGGCTTCGGCCAGGGCCCGGGCCCTGGCCGTGAGGCCGACCCCGTTGGTGGTCATTGAAATCGGCAGGTCGGGGTGGTCGGCGCGCAGCCCGGCGATGATGTCCACCAGGTCCTTGCGCATCAACGGCTCCCCGCCGGTCAGGCGCAGTTCGCGCACCCCGTGGATGTCCACGGCGATCCGGACCAGCCGCCGGATCTCCCCGGCGGTCAGCAGGCGTTCCGCCGGCAGCCAGGCCATGCCGTCGGCGGGCATGCAGTAGGTGCAGCGCAGATTGCATTTGTCGATCAGGGAGATGCGTAGATCGGTGGCCACCCGTCCGAACCGGTCCAGCAGGCGCGGATCGTCGCCCGGCGCCGGTGGGGGAACGAAATCCCCGGAGTCCTGGGGGCCGGAGGCACCCGGTTCGGGGATGCCGGGCATGCCCAGGGATACCGCAGCCTTGCCCCCGGTGGCCGGGTCGGCTGCGGACTGGGAGCTGGTGCTGCACGTCATGCCTCGAGCGTAGTCCAGATCCGGGGCGAAAACAGGGGCAGTGGCCGGGTGATCGGCGCCCGAGGATGCCCCGTGGACCGCCGGGATTTCCGTGCGCGCCACAACAACCGGTATGGATATCCGCATTTGCGTCGAGTAGGGTCTAGTAATGACGCAAATGAGAGTATCCGAGGCGGCTCGGTTTCTGGCGGTCAGTGACGATACGGTCCGCCGACTGCTGGACTCCGGACAACTGACCGCAGGCAAGGACGCCTCCGGGCGGATCACCGTCGACGGGGTGGAACTGGCGGGCTACATCCGCGGTCTGGCCGAGACGCCGAGCGACCCGGCCCACGTGGCCTCCTCGGCCCGGAACCGCTTCGTCGGCCTGGTGACCGCGGTGACCGCCGACCGGGTCATGGCGCAGGTGGAAATGCAATGCGGCCCCTTCCGCGTCGTGTCCTTGATGAGCAGCGAAGCCGTGAAGGACCTGGGGCTGGAACCGGGACGCATTGCCACGGCAGTGGTGAAATCAACCAACGTCATCATCGAAACAAAGGCCTGATCATGCGCAACCCCCTCATCACCGTCATGGCCGCGGCCGCGTTGCTGCTCTCGGCGTGCGGGACACCGGCCGCCGGCACGGACCCGACTCCCTCGACACCGGGCGGGCAGGACGGGGCGGCGATCCACTTCGCGGCGGCAGCCTCCCTGACCGACGTCGCCCCGGAACTGACCCGGGCCTACGCCGAGGAAACCGGGGACACGACCCGGATCGACATCAACCTCGGCGCCTCCTCCAAGCTCGTCCAGCAAGCGAACTCCGGCCAGCAGCCCGATGTGCTGATCACCGCCGACACCCAGGCCCCCGAGGCGCTGGAGGATCCAACGGCCTTCGAACCCCCGATCGACCTGGTTTCGAACACCCTGGTGCTCGCGGTTCCCGCCACGTCGAAGATCACCGCCGCGGACCAGTTGCCCGAGGCCGGTGCGGTGGCGTTATGCGCCCCGGCGGTGCCTTGTGGCCGGGCCGCCAACACCTATCTCGACCACCAGGGTTTCTCCCTGAACACGGTCAGCGAGGAAGACAACGTGCGGGCCGTGCTGACCAAGGTCACCGCGGGACAAGTCGACGCCGGCTTCGTCTATGCCACCGACGTCGCAGCAGCCGGGGACCAGGTCCGGGCCATCGACCTGACGGGGCTGGACGCCAACATCTATCCGTTGCTGGTCGCCACCGATGCCGCCGAACCTGCGCAGGACTTCGCCCGCTGGCTCCAGGGGGATGCGGCCATGAAGCTGCTGAACGACGCCGGTTTCTCGGCGCCGTGACCCGCACCGTCCTCTCGCCCCGCATGCGGCGGGCGACCACCCCCGGATGGCTGTGGGTTCCGGCGCTCATTGGGCTCGCTGCCCTGGCCGGGCCCCTGGTGGCGCTCTTCGTCGCGGCCCGCTGGCAGGACCTGCCCGAGTTGCTGGCCCGCGACGAGGCCCGCACGGCGTTGGGTCTCTCCCTGGGCACGGCGACGGCCTCGACCATCGTGTGCTTCCTGCTCGGGCTGCCCCTGGCGGTGCTGCTTTCGCGCCTGCACGGAGTCGTCCTGCAGGTGCTGCGCGGCCTGCTGGTCGTGCCGCTGGTGCTCTCACCGGTGGTCTCGGGACTGGCCCTGCTCTACTTCTGGGGCCGCCAGACACCGGTGGGGGGCTGGCTGGACTCGATCGGCCTGGGCGTGGGCTTCAGCCCGGCGGCGGTCGTGCTGGTCCAGGTGTTCGTCTCGCTGCCCTTCTTCGTCGTCTCGGCGCTGAGCAGCATCGAAGCGGTGGACACCGACCTGGAATTCTCCGGGGCCAACGCCGGGGCCTCCTCCGGACAGATCCTGGCCCACATCACCCTGCCGCTGGCAGCCCCCGGGATCATCGTGGGCACGCTGCTGGCCTTCGCCCGGTCCCTGGGCGAATACGGGGCGACCATCACCTTCGCCGGTTCCGTGGCAGGACGCACCCGGACCTTGCCGCTGCAGATCGAATTGGCGCTGAACTCCAACGACCCGCAGGCAGCCCTGGGGATCAGCCTGATGCTGATCGGGCTCTACCTGATCGTGCTCGTCGTGGCCGGGGCCGGGGTCGGCAGGATCTTCAGGCGGTAGCCACCCGTAGGATGGACGCCATGAAGCAACCCTTCCGACGCAGCGTCGACGAGCACCGTGGCGTGCTGAAGGCCCTGCTGTCCGAACTGCCGTCACGGCTGGGGTCCCAGGAGCTGGTGCTGGGCGAAGCCCGCGGACGGATCCTGGCCGCGGATCTGCCGGCACCCCGGAACCTGCCGGCGTTCGATAATTCGCAGATGGACGGATTCGCCGTACGCCGAGCCGACCTGCTTGACGGGCAGGAACTCCGGGTCGGTGCCGTGATCGCCGCCGGCGATGCCGCGGAAGCCCTGCCGGCCGGAACGGCGGCCCCCATCATGACCGGGGCCATGCTCCCGCCCGGCGCGGACGCCGTGGTACCCATCGAAAGGGCGGACCCCCCGGAATTCCCGGAGGCCCTCAGCCAGCCGGGCCCCCCGGCAGGGGCCTGGACGGTACGCCTGCCCGCCGACACCCCCGACGGCCAGTTCATCCGCGCGGCCGGAAGCGATATCGCCCGCGGGGCCATCGCCCTGCCTGCAGGAACCCGGCTCGGCCCGGCCCAGCTCGGACTGGCCGCGGCCTTGGGGTTGGACCGGCTCACCGTGACCGGGCGCCCCCGGGTCCTGGTCCTGGCCACCGGGGACGAGGTGCGCGCGCCCGGCTCCGACCTCGCTCCGGGACAGATCCACGATGCCAACACCACCTTGTTGCTGGGCCTCTTCGCCGAGGCGGGGGCCGAGGTCGCCGCCGCAGGCATCAGCACCGACGCGCCGGAGGCCTTCATGGCCGAACTGGCCCCCGCCCTGGGACCGCCCGGCGCTCCGGCCGCCGATCTCGTGGTGACCAGCGGGGGCATCAGCAAGGGCGCCTTCGAGGTCGTCCGGCTGGCCCTGGCCGGCCACGGGATCGAGTTCGGCTCCGTCGCCATGCAACCCGGAGGGCCCCAGGGCGCCGGCATGCTGCGGCTGCCGGGGGCGGCGCCGACCCCCTTGCTGGCCTTCCCGGGAAACCCGGTCAGCGGGGTCGTCAGCTTCGAGCTGCTGGCCCGGCCCGTCTGGGAGGAACTCTTCGCCACGCCGCCGCGACCCCGGGTGGCGACCCGCCTGGCCACCGATCTTGCGGCACCTCCGGCGGGAAAGCTCCAGGTCCGGCGGGCCGCCGTCGTCCTCGGGGACGACGGCGCGCCGACCGCGACCCCGGTGGGCGGGCCCGGTTCCCATCTGGTCCATGCCCTGGCCAGGTCCAATGCCCTGCTGGTGCTCCCTGCCGGAAGCGCGGCACCCCGGGCTGGAGAAATGATCGACACCCTCATTTACGGAGCGCAGATATGAACGACCCCGAAGCACCAGCCCTGAGCCATGTCCGGGCCGACGGATCCGCGCATATGGTCGATGTCTCCGCCAAGGCCGAGACCTCGCGCCGGGCCGTCGCCCAGGCAGTGCTGCACACCCGCCCCGACGTCCTGGCGATGATCGTCGCGGGGGAGCTTCCCAAGGGCGATGCCCTGGCGGTGGCCCGCGTCGCCGGGATCATGGGCGCGAAGAAGACCCCGGAACTGATTCCGCTGTGCCATCCGCTGCCGCTGTCGAAACTGACCGTCGATTTCTTCCCCGATGCCGACGCCGGAAGCATCCGCATCGAGGCCGCCGTGACCACCCGGGGGGTGACCGGCGTGGAGATGGAGGCCCTGACGGCCGTGTCGATCACCGCATTGACGCTCTACGACATGACCAAGGCGGTCGATAAGCACGCCTCCATCGACGACATCAAGGTGCTGGCCAAATCCGGGGGAAAAAGCGGGGACTGGACCGTCGGGGAGGACCGGTGAGACCCGCATCGACCCGCCGGGCGGGAATCATCATCGCCTCCACCCGGGCCGCCTCCGGCGGGTATGCCGACCGCAGCGCCCCGATCATCGGCGAATGGTTGCAAGGGCACGGCTTCGAGCTGACCGAACCGGTCATCGTCCCCGATGGGGAACCGGTCGGTGCCGCCTTGCGCGAACTGCTGGCCTCGAGCCCGTCGCTGCTGATCACCAGCGGGGGGACGGGCCTGGCCCCCGATGACCTGACCCCCGAGATGACGGCCCCGTTGTTGGACCGGGAGATCCCCGGGATCATGGAGGCCATCCGCGCCGTCGGGCGCACGAAGACCCCGCATGCCGCCCTCAGCCGCGGCCATGCCGGAACCGTCGGCAGGACGCTGGTGGTGAATCTTCCGGGATCGCCCTCCGGGGTCCGCGATGCCCTGGGCGTCCTGGACCCGCTCATCACCCATCTCTGCGAACAGATTGAAGGAGGACATGGACATGCCTGATACCCCGGGAATCGTGGTTTTCGCCGGTATGGCGGAGGCACCCATCGACGTCTCGACCGCGTGGGATGCCGTCGAGACCGACGCCACCGGCGCCGTCGTCACCTTCGGCGGGGTGGTGCGCAACCACGACGGCGGCCGAGCGGTCGACAAGCTGGACTACAGCGCCCATCCCAGCGCCGAGGCCACCATGGCCGCCCTGGCCGCCGAGGTCGCGAGCCGCCACCCCGGAACCCGGCTCTGGGCCGCCCACCGGACCGGGGCGTTGGCCATCGGGGATCCGGCCCTGGTGGCAGCCGCCGCCTCCGCCCACCGCGGGGAGGCCTTCGAAGCCTGCCGGGATCTGGTCGAGGCAGTCAAGGCCGGGGTGCCGGTCTGGAAGGAACAACACTTCACGGACGGCGACACCGAATGGGTGGGCATGGCCTGAGGCGATATCCTTGGGTGCATGAGTGCTCAAATTCGTGTTGCCATCCTCGGCGCCTCCGGGCGCATGGGTTCCGAGGCCGTCCAGGCCGTGGAGAACGCCACCGACATGGAACTGGTGGCGGCCCTGGGCCGGCACGATCCATTGCAGGAAGTGCTCGACGCCGGGGCCACGCACCTCGTGGATCTCACCGTTCCGGGCAGCACTGAAACCAATGTGCGTTTCGCCGTCGACCACGGGCTGCACGCCGTGGTGGGGACCACCGGATGGACCGACGACCGCCGGTCCCAACTCGCCGAACTACTGGCCGCGCACCCGCAGACCGGGGTGCTGATCGCCCCGAATTTCGCGTTGGGTTCCGTCCTGGCCTCCGCTTTTGCCGCCCAGGCCGCCAAATACTTCGAATCCGTCGAAATCATCGAACTGCACCACCCGAATAAGGTCGACGCCCCCTCGGGGACCGCGGTGCGCACCGCCGAACTGATCTCGGCGAAGCGTCGTGCGGCGGGGATCCCGGCCAGCCCCGATGCCACCGAGACCCTGCTGGACGGGGCCCGTGGCGCCGATGTCGAGGGGGTGCACGTGCATTCGGTCCGGCTCCGCGGACTCGTCGCCCACCAGGAGGTCCTGCTCGGTTCCGAAGGCGAACAGCTGACGCTGCGCCATGACTCCTTCGACCGGGCCTCGTTCATGCCCGGGGTGCTGTTGGGGCTACGGACCGTCGGCTCACGCCCCGGGCTGGCCTACGGACTGGACTCCTACCTCGATCTGGGAGGCAACGCCTAAGTGAAGACCAAACTCTGGGTCGGCGGGATCCTGCTGCTGTTCGTCCTCTACCTCTTCGCCGCCTTCTCCAGCGCGGTGACCCTCATCGGCTCACCTGAACCGCTGGCCAAGGGCATCGGCATCGCGGCCCTGCTGATCCCCCTGCTGGGGGTCTGGATCCTCATCCGTGAAGTCCTTTTCGGGGCCCGTAGCCAGCGCATGGCAGGGATCCTCCAATCGGAGGGGCTGCTGCCCGAGGACAACCTGCCGCGCACCCCTTCCGGACGGATCATCAAGGCATCGGCCGATGAGGACTTCGTGCAGTACCAGGAGGAAGCCGAGGAACACCCCGGGTCCTGGCGCAGCATGCACCGGCTGGCGTTGGCCTACGATGCGTCGGGGGACCGCCGTCGGGCCCGCGAGATGATGCGCCGGGCCATCGACCTGTTCCGGGCCTCACCCGACGCGAAGGCGTCCACCGGAAGCTGACCTTCCCGGCCCGGGGCCGATCAGCTCCGACGTGAAAACAAGGCAGCCTGCACGCGGGACTGCAGGCCGAGCTTGGCCAGGACCCGCGAAACGTGGGTTTTCACGGTCGTCTCCGAAATATCCAACCGACGTCCGATCAGTTGATTGGACAACCCCTCACCCAGGCACTTCAGCACTTCACGCTCGCGGGCGGTCAGCGTCTCCACCGCGGCAGCGGCATCCAGGGAAGCGGCGTCAGCGATGGGTGGCGCCGTCCGGGCGGCCACCGCTGCACTGACGATTCGTGCCGTGACCTCGGGGGAAATCACCGAATCCCCGGCGTGGACCCGCTGCAACGCGGCGGTGATATCCGCCGGTTCGGCCGATTTGAGCAGGAACCCGTCGGCCCCGGCCTCCAACGCCCCGAAGAGGTAGGCATCCTGGTCGAAGGTCGTCAGCACCAGGACCTTGGACAAGGCCTCGGCGGTGATTTCCCGGGTCGCCTGGATCCCGTCGACGACCGGCATGCGCAGATCCATCAGGACGACGTCGGGGCGCAGCGCCCGCGCCATCTGAACCGCCCGGCCGCCGTCGGCCGCTTCGCCCACGACGGTGAGACCGGGCTGCGTTTCCAAGACCATGCGCATGCCCAGACGGATGGCCGCATGGTCATCAGCCAACAACACCGTGATATCGCTCATGCCGGGCCCTCAGCCGGCGGAACCGAGGCCCGGCCGGCGAGCCCAGCGCCAGAGTGCTCCAAATCTTCCTCCGAGGCGCGAACCGGCAGCCGAACCGAGACCTGCCAGCCGCCGTCGTGCACTGCTGCCGTCAGTTCCCCGCCGAGCTGCTCCACCCGCAGGCGAAGACTCCGCAACCCGGTGCCGGTCCCGGGTTCCCCGGCATCTGCCGCGGACCCAGGTCCGGCCGGTGGTGGGCTGTTGGTGACGCGGACGTGGAGCAGCCCGGCGGCGGGACCACCCTGCCCGACGACGGCGATATTGGCACCGGGGGCATGTCTCAGCGCGTTGACCAGCGACTCGGCCACGACCCGGTAGACGGCAGTCTGTTGTGCCGAGGGGATCGACGCGGTTCCCGACACCGTGCTGGACAGGGTGATCCGGGTCCCCGAAGCAGCATGGGCGGCGACCAGCGAATCAAGGTCCGCGAGGAACCCCGCAGCTTCCTGGGCATCACCCGAAGACAGGATCCGGATCATCGAAGTCAGCTCGTTCAGCCCCGCGACGCTTTCCTTCCGGACATGGGACAGGACCTCGGCGGCGAGTTCACGGGTCCCGGTGCTCAGCGCAGCGCCGGTCTGCAGGGCGATCGCCGAGAGGCGGGCCGAGAGGACATCGTGGAGTTCGTGGGCCATGCGTTGGCGCTCGGAGGCCACCGCCAATTCGTGACGGGCTGCTTCCAGGGTGGCTTGTTGCCTGACGGCATCCTCCGCAGCCTGAGCACGGGTGGCCTCCGCCGCGGACAGCTTGCGTTCCTTGCGCACATTGCTGGCCCATTCGGCCGGCAGCAGCAACGACATTCCGGCAATCAGTGCCGTCAGAACGGCAGCAGGCAGCTCGGCCGTGACCGCCAGGACGGAAAGAGTGGCGACGGCCGTGAGGACCAGGGAGGCGATTTCGGTCATTCGGGAGACCCGGTCGCCGGCAAAGAGCACCAGCGAGAAGACGGTTTCCCAGAGCAGGAACAGCGCCGTCGTCTGGCCCATCAGCAACAGCACCAGTACCGCCGTCCCGGTCATGGAGGCCATCAGGAACGTCGTCCCACGCCGGAAGAGGATGCCCACAGACCCCACGGCTGCCACTGCGGGCCACCAGGCCGAGAAAGCTGGTGGGAACCAGGCCCAGTCGCCATCGTTGTTCACGGTGAACAGCAACCACATCATCGCCGGATAGCCCAGGGCCAGCAGGATGTCCTCGCGCCGGATGGCACTCAGCACCCGGAGAACGGGCCGTTCGGTATCGTTCATGGTTTCATCGTGCCCGTCCCCGCCCGTGGTTCCAAGGCGGGAGGCCACCTGATGGGACGAAGGGATGACCTCCGGTGCATCGATGGCAGGACGCGCGGCAGCCGGGATCCGACGAGTGTGGGGTCATGACCTCTGAGAATCTGCTCAAACTCCTCGTCCTGGCCCTGGTGGACAGCACCAGCATCGGCACCCTGGTGATCCCCGTGTGGTTGCTGTTGCGCCGCGACGTCGGGCGCATCGCCGGACGGATCGGCATCTACCTGGTGACGATCGGGGTCTTCTACTTCCTCATCGGCGTGCTGATGCTGACCTCGGCCACCACGGTGCTCCAGGTATGGGGTGACGGAGCCCGGATGTTCATCGACTCACGCCCGGCCCATTGGGTGGCGCTTGCCGGCGGCGCCGGGCTTCTGTGGTTCGCGCTCAAGGACGGCAAGACGGTGCGCCGGACGGCGAAACCGCAGCACGCCACGACCGCGACCGGGGCAACCGCGACGGCACCGGATCAACCGGGGCCATCCGGTCCGCAGGGCCGTCAGGAAGCGGCCGAGGAACGGTGGAAGACCCGCATCGGCAGGGCCCTGGGCACCCCGGCCGGCCTGCTTACTTTGGCGCTGGTGGCCGGTTTGCTCGAGCTGCCGACCATGCTGCCCTATGTAGCGGCGATCGGCGTGCTGACCGTCTCAGGTCCTGCCGGGGCGGGATCGTTCCTGCTGCTGGCGGGCTACTGCGTAGTCATGTTGCTACCGGCTGGGTTGCTGCTGACCGCCCGGCTGCTGTTGGCCCACCGCATCAACGGACCCCTGCACCGGCTGGGCCAGTGGTTGGGCAAGGCCTCCGCCGAAGCGGTGTTGTGGATCATGGGAGTCGGCGGGTTCCTGCTGCTGCGCTTCGCCGTCGGTGGGCTCTAAGCCGGATCAGCCGGTGCCGCTGCGGGCGAGCGCATGCACCCCGGCTTCCAGCGGGCCCCTCCGGCCGGCCCACTTCAGTCCGATGCCCACCAGCAGGGAACCGACGACGAAGTACAGGTACAACCCCAACCGCGGCATTCCGGCGGTGACGGTGCTCAACGCGTCCAAGGCCACCAGGTGGCCGGCATAGAGGGTCAGCGTCGCGGACCCGGCGCCAGAGAGTGGCCAGAGCAGTGCTTCTCCGGCCAGGCCGAGCAGCGCCGACAGTGCCATGGCCAGCAACTGGCAGGCGCCCAGGACGGCGATCGCGGTCCCCGCCACATGCAGCAGATCCAAGGGGGCGCTGCTATGCGGTGCGGAGAGGACGAACCACCAGGGGGTCCCTTCGACCCCTGCCAGGCCGTGCCCGGAGAGCAACGCAGCATCCAGGGGCAGACCGTTCCCCTCGGTGATCGCCGTCAAGGTCCGCAGCGCCTCGTCGTTGGCTCCGATCACCCGGTCCGAGAGCTCCCGGGCCGCCCACGCCAGGGACGCACCACCGACGGTGAACGCCAGGGCGACCGGAGGCAGCGAGATCCGGCAGCGCCCCAGGGCCAGACCCAGCACGATGAATCCCGTCCAGACCAGGACCGGGTAGTAGCCGGTGATGAACAGATCGGCGGCCAACGAGGCCGGGCGCAGCAGGTCCGTCAGACCGGGGGAGGGGCCTACGGTGGCCGGGGAGATGCGGGACGTCGCCAGCGGGAAGAGCAGGTACCACAGGACGGGGGAGAGCAGCAGCCAGCCGATCGCCGAGAACCAGAGGGTGCGCCACCGCAAGCCGAGGAACACACTGGCGATCAGGAACAGCACCCCGTAGTGCACCAGGATGACGGCGACATTGGTGTTCAACGCTCCACAGCCCAACCCGATGACGGTGATCAACACGGCCCGGATCAGGACCGAGCGCCGCCCGGACCTGAGTCGGGTCCCGGTATGTGGGCGGCTTCCCCCGGTCAGCAGCGCCAAGCCGACACCGGCCAGGATCGCGAACAGTGCCGAGGACGTCCCGGCGAACAAGGTGGCCGTCCAGGTGGCATGGACGGCGCCGGAATCATCGGCCCGGGTCAACGGCAGGATGTGGGTGGCCATCATGCCCAGCAGGGCGAGGCCGCGGGCCACATCGACCCCCGCGATCCGACCAGCGGGGGCGGAGGCGCTCTGACTGGGCATGGGCTCCTGGAGGATCGGATCGGGCGGCGGGGGTGCCGGGGACACACGGTCGAATATATCAAGGCGGGCCACCGGCCGGAGGGGGGACGACGGCGGAATCGGGCCCGCGTCGTCATCGTCGGCCGGGTGCGCGTCATCTTGGTCACGTGGCGCGTGGACTCGGCGGTTTCGGGGTCCGTGCGGGGTAACGTGGTGCCATGCCTACCCCGGAATCCAATACCCCGCGTCATGATGCCATCTTCGGGAACCTGGGGACCGCCATGGTCACCCCGTTCACGCCCGCCGGCGAGGTCGACTACGACCAGGCAGCGGCCTTGGCGACCAAACTAGTCGATGAGGGCTGCGACAACCTGGTGGTCACCGGGACCACGGGGGAGACCTCGACGCTGACCGACGAGGAGAACGTGGGCATGTTCCGCACGGTCGTCGAAGCCGTGGGCGACCGTGCGAAGATCATCGCCGGGTCCACCACCAACGACACTGCCCACTCCATCCAGCTCTCCCAGGCCGCCGCGAAGGTCGGCGTGCACGGGCTGCTGGTCACCGCACCGTATTACAACAAGCCCAGCCAGGCCGGCGTCCGGGCCCACGTCGAGACGCTCGCTTCCTGCACCGATCTGCCCGTCATGGTCTATGACATTCCCGGCCGCACCGGCATCTCCATCAGCACCGAAACCCTGATCCGTCTGGCCGAACACCCCAACGTGGTGGCGTTGAAGGATGCGAAGGCCGACTACCAGGCCACCACCCGCGTGCTGGCCAGCACCGACCTGGATGTGTACTCCGGGGACGACGGGCTGACGCTGCCGCTGATGGCCGCCGGCGCCCAGGGGGTCATCTCCGTGACCGCCCACGTCGCCACCGCCGCATACCGCCGCCTGGTGGACGCCCTGCTGGCCGGCGACCTGGCCACCGCCCGGGCCCTGCACTTCGAACTGGACCCCATCCAGCGTGCCGTCATGTCGCATATCCAAGGAGCCGTGGCCGCCAAGACGGTCCTGAAGTGGCAGGGGGTCCTCTCCAACGCGATCGTCCGTCTGCCCCTGGTGGAACCGACCGATGCCGAAGCGGCCCCCATTCGTGCGAATCTGGCCGAGGCGGGAATCAACCTCTAGGAAAGGGGCCCCGATGAGCGAAACCAGCGTCGTGCCGGAGCAGGAAACGTACCCGAACCCGCCACCGCCATTGGCCCATGACGTCCTGCGGATCGTCCCCCTCGGCGGCATCGGGGAAATCGGGCGGAACATGGCCGTCTTCGAGATCGACGGCAAACTGCTCATCGTGGACTGCGGGCTCCTCTTCCCCGAGGAACACCAGCCCGGGGTGGACGTCATCCTGCCGGACTTCGACTACATCCGCGAGCGCATCGACGACGTGGTCGGCGTCGTACTGACCCACGGGCACGAGGACCATATCGGGGCCGTGCCCTACCTGCTGCGGTTGCGCGGGGACATCCCGCTGATCGGATCGCAGCTGACGCTGGCCCTGGTCGAAGCCAAACTTCTCGAACACCGGATCACCCCGGTGCTGGTCACCGTCGAGGAAGGCCAACGCCACACGTTCGCCGGCTTCGAAACCGAATTCGTGGCAGTGAACCACTCGATCCCCGACGCGCTGGCCGTATTCATCCGCACGAGCGCCGGTACGGTGCTGCATACCGGCGACTTCAAGATGGACCAGTTGCCGTTGGACGGACGCATTACCGACCTACGGGCCTTCGCCCGCCTGGGCGAAGAAGGCGTGGACCTGTTCATGTCCGACTCCACCAACGCGGACGTCCCGGGCTTCACGACGGCCGAACAGGAGATCGGGCCGGTCCTGGACGATTTGTTCTCCCGGGCCACCCGACGCATCATCGTCGCCTCCTTCTCCTCCCACGTCCACCGGGTCCAACAAGTGCTCAACTCCGCCGCCACGCACGGGCGCCAGGTCGCCTTCGTCGGGCGTTCCATGGTCAGGAACATGGGCATCGCCGCCCGGCTGGGGTACCTGGAGGTGCCCGAGGGCATCCTGATCGACCTCAAGGAAGCGGACCGGCTTCCCGAGGAGCGGGTGGTCTTGATGTCCACCGGCTCCCAGGGCGAATCCATGGCGGCACTCTCCCGGATGGCCACCGGCGACCACCGGGTCACCGTCGGCCGCGGGGACACCATCATCCTGGCTTCCTCCCTGATCCCCGGCAATGAGAACGCCGTCTTCCGGGTGATCAACTCCCTGATGGCCCTGGGGGCCGACGTCGTGCACAAGGGCACGGCCAAGGTCCACGTCTCGGGGCACGCCTCCGCCGGGGAACTGCTCTACTGCTACAACATCCTGCGGCCGGGCCATGCCATGCCTGTGCACGGCGAAACCCGGCACCTGCTGGCCAACGCCCGTATTGCCGAACAAACCGGCGTTCCCGCGCAGAACATCCTGGTCACCGAGGACGGGGCCGTGGTCGACCTGAAAGACGGGGTGGCCCGACGGGTCGGCACCGTGGACTGCGAGCTGGTCTATGTCGACGGATCAGCAGTGGGAAGCATCACCGAGGAGGACCTCAAGGACCGCATCGTCCTGGGCGAGGAAGGATTCATCTCCGTGATCTCGGTCATCAACCGACAGCGCGGAACCGTGCTCTCCGGACCCGACATCCACTCCCGCGGGGTGGCCGAGGATGCCGACGTGCTCGAATCCATTAAACCGGCGATCCTCACGGCCCTGCAGGAGGCGCTGGCGAAGAACCCGGAGGCGACCACCCACCAATTGCAGCAGGTCGTGCGCCGGAGCATCGGGTCCTGGCTCGGACGGACCCTGCGCCGCAAACCACTGATCATGCCGGTTGTCCTGGAGGCCTGAAGGCGTGTGAATCCGGGGTTTTGACCCCTGGATCCTGTACGGTTGCGCATATGGCGACCCGTACTTCCCCCACCCCGACGAAGGCCTCCGGCCGCAAACCGGCGGGCAAGACTCCAGCGCGCGGAAAACCGGCTTCCGGTTCCACGCGCCAGGGCGGGACGAAGCCGGTGGGAAACACCGCCGAGGCCGACCAGGACATCGCCCTGCCGCTACGCGCCATCCGTGGCCTCTGGATGGGCCTGGCCCGGGTGATCGGCGGCGCCTTCCGCAAGATCGGCCAGGACGTGCGCCCGGACCGTGACATTCGTCGCGACGGCACCGGACTCTTTCTGGTCGTCATCGCCGTCATCGTCGGCAGCGTCGAGTGGTGGGGACTGCGCGGGGTCGGTTGGTACGGAACCACCGTGCACAACGTCTTCGGCGGATCCCTGGGCTTCATGGCCTCGCTGCTGCCGCTGGTGCTGTTCATCGGCGCCTACCGTCTCTTCCGCCGCCCCGCCGAAAACCGCGCCAACAACCGCATCGGCATCGGCCTGACCCTGGCGACATTCTCCATCGCCGGGATCGCCCATGTCGCCGCCGGATTGCCGACCCTGGACGAACCGCTCGACGCGCTCCGAGCCGGTGGCGGCGTCGTCGGGTTCCTCATCACCGTTCCGTTGGCCGGACTGCTGACCCAGTGGGGTGCCCTGGCGATCATGATCGCCGGCGCCGTGCTCAGCGTGATGATCATGACCGCCACCCCGTTCCGCCATATCCCGGCCCGTCTGCGCCAAGGCTACGAATGGATCATGGGCCAGCCGGAGCCCGGTTCCGAACCCCGTGAACCCGAGGACCCGAACGATCCAGAACACGATCAGAGCTACCTCTATGCCGACCGCGGTGCCGCGGCCCCCAGGCCCAAGCGCAGCCGCCGCGCCGGCAAGGCAGCCAGGGCCCGCCAACGCGAGGAAGAGGAGGCCGCCGCAGCAGCAAGCGAAGGCCTCACCGGCGATGAAGCCTATGACAATGCCGTCATCAACGACCGTGATGCCCAGACCAAACCGGTTCCGGAACCGCAGATCCCCCCGGGTGTACGCCGGCCCACGGCATCCGAAAAGGCCATGGAAAAGGTCAAGAACGACGTCGGACTGGGCACCCCCGCTGCGGGGCAGGATGGGGAACCGGCCACCGAGGCGCTGGATACCACCGCGATCAACGGCATGCTGGCCGGCTCCGGGAGCGCGGCGGCCCCCGCCACCGTGGCCTCCAACCCGGTGGCCCAGCCGGCCCCCTTGTCACCGATCCCGCAGCGCACCGAACAGCTCCAGCTCTCCGGCGACGTCGCCTACACCCTGCCTTCCTCGGAGTTCCTGCCGGCAGGTCCTCCCGCGAAGGAACGTTCCGAGGCCAACGACGCCGTCGTGAAGGCACTCACCGACACCCTGGACCAGTTCAAGGTCGAGGCCCACGTCACCGGTTTCAGCCGTGGGCCTACGGTCACCCGGTACGAGATCGAGCTCTCCCCGGGGACCAAGGTCGAACGCGTGACCGCCTTGTCCAAGAACATCTCCTATGCGGTGGCCTCCTCTGACGTGCGCATCCTCTCGCCGATCCCCGGCAAGAGTGCCATCGGCATCGAGATCCCCAACACCGACAAGGAAGTGGTTGCCCTCGGCGACGTGCTGCGTTCGAACGCGGCCCGCAAGACCGAACACCCCATGGTCATGGGCATCGGCAAGGACGTCGAAGGCGGGTTCGTGGTCGCGAACCTGGCCAAGATGCCGCATATGCTCGTCGCCGGTGCCACTGGTGCCGGTAAGTCCGCCTTCGTGAACTCGATGATCACCTCGATCCTGATGCGGGCCACCCCCGACGATGTGCGCATGGTCATGGTCGACCCCAAGAGGGTGGAACTGACCGCCTACGAGGGCGTTCCGCACCTGATCACCCCGATCATCACGAGCCCGAAGAAGGCGGCAGAAGCCCTGCAATGGGTCGTGCGCGAGATGGACACCCGCTACGACGACCTGGCGAACTTCGGATATAAGCACATCGACGACTTCAACAAGGGGGTGCGCAACGGCAAGGTGGTTCCGCCCGAGGGCTCCAAGCGGGTGCTGAAGCCCTACCCGTACCTGCTGGTGATCGTCGATGAGCTGGCCGATCTGATGATGGTCGCCCCGCGTGACGTCGAGGACTCGATCGTGCGCATCACCCAGCTCGCCCGGGCCGCAGGCATCCACCTGGTCCTGGCCACCCAGCGCCCCTCCGTGGATGTGGTCACCGGGTTGATCAAGGCCAACGTGCCCTCCCGCATGGCGTTCGCCACCTCCTCGGTCACCGATTCCCGCGTGGTGCTGGACCAGCCGGGAGCCGAGAAGCTGCTGGGACAGGGCGATGCCTTGTTCCTGCCCATGGGGGTCTCCAAGCCGATGCGTGTGCAGGGCTCCTGGGTCACCGAATCCGAGATCCACCGGGTCGTGGAGCACGTCAAGGGCCAGCTCACGGCCGTCTACCGCGAGGATGTCGCGGTGGAGGCGGCGCCCAAGAAGGACATCGACGACGACATCGGCGATGATCTCGAGGTGCTGCTGCAGGCCACCGAACTGGTGGTCACCACCCAGTTCGGTTCCACCTCGATGCTCCAACGCAAACTCCGGGTCGGCTTCGCCAAGGCCGGACGACTGATGGACCTGTTGGAATCACGCGGCGTCGTCGGTGCCTCCGAGGGATCCAAGGCCCGAGACGTCCTGGTCCAGCCCGACGACCTGCCGGCCGTGCTCGCCGCCATGCGCGGGGACACCGCTCCGGCTGCTCCCGAGGAGGTGGCCCCGGCCGAGGCCGCCCTCGTCGAGAACGCCAACGCGAACCACCAGGGCGCCGATCTGGTGGCCGAGGACCTCGCCTCACGGGCCCAAAGCACCGACTACCACGATGAAGACGACGGCGACTCCGGTTCGGAAGACGCCTGGAACCTCACTGGACGGTAACCTGAAAGGGTGACTGATACACCTGCAGGACCGGCCCCCGGCCATGTCCCGACCCTGAACATCGCCAACGTCCTGACGACCCTGCGGATCATCATGGTCCCCTTCTTCGTCTGGGCGCTGGTGGCCGATGACCAACAGCACGCGGCCTTGAGATGGGTGGCCGTCGGCCTCTTCGTCGTGGCCATGTATACGGACAAACTCGACGGGGACCTGGCCCGCAGCCGCGGGCTGATCACCAACTTCGGGAAGATTGCCGACCCGATCGCCGATAAGCTCCTGCTGGGGGCCGCCCTGGTGACCCTGTCGTGGCTGGGCGAACTCTGGTGGTGGATCACCATCGTCATCCTGGTGCGCGAGCTCGGGATCACGCTGCTGCGCTTCGCCGTGCTGCGCCGCGGGGTCATCGCCGCCTCGCGCGGCGGGAAGCTGAAGACCGTCACCCAGACGGCAGGCCTGTTCCTGCTGTTGCTGCCGTTCACCCCGGCGATCACCTGGCTGTCCATCGTGGCCCTGATCGTGATCCTGCTGGCCGCACTGATCACCGTCTACACGGGGATCGACTACATCATCCAGGCCGCGCGGATGGCCCCGGCCGGCCAAGGGACCGAGACCCCGTGACCGGCGGTGGCACCCCGGCGCTGGCCGCACGGATCATCTCCGAGGCGACCCGGCGGGGGATCACCGTGGCGACCGCCGAGTCGCTGACGGCAGGTTGGATCTCCGCCGCGTTGGCCGATGTCCCCGGAGCCTCGGCCGTGCTGCGCGGGGGAGTGGTCAGCTACCACAACCAGGTCAAGCAGGAGGTGCTGGGCGTCGACGCGTCCCTGCTGGAGAGCAGGGGGTCCGTCGATGCGGAAGTGGCCCGTCGGATGGCGGTCGGGGCCCGCCGGATCTGCACCAGCGACGTCGCCGTTGCCAGTACCGGGGTGGCCGGCCCGGATGCCCACGACGGCAAGGAAGTCGGGACGGTCTTCATCGGCCATGCCGGGCCCCACGGTAGCGGCGCGGTCGAATTCCGGTTCACCGGAGGACGGCAAGCCATCCGCGCCCAGGCCTGTGAGAGGGCACTGGAACGACTGCTGGAACTCATCGAGGCGGAATGAGCCTCCACCACCGGCGCGGAATACTGGCTGTGGGGGCAGTTTTGTGACTAGGCTGGGGGCTGGGGAACAAAATCGAGGTCCCGTTAGTTGAAAAAACTACAGGGTCCATGACAGGACCCATCGGCCAGGGACACCTGGCACAGGATCAAAAGGAGTAAGGCGATACACATGGTCAAGCAACCCGTATCCGTAAACGGCGTCGTCCGTTGGCGCGATGTGGGACTGACAGAAGATGCCCATCGCGAGCATAAGGAGCCCAAAATGGTAGTACTCCGCCACGAGATCGGGGACGTCCTGAGGGATGTCCGCCAGCGTCAGGGCAGGACCCTACGCGAGGTCTCGCATAATGCCCGTGTTTCCCTTGGTTACCTCTCCGAGGTGGAGCGTGGACAGAAGGAAGCGTCGTCCGAACTGCTCTCATCGATTTGCGGGGCATTGGACGTTCCGTTGTCCTTGATGCTTCGCGAGGTCAGCGACCGGGTCGCGATGGCCGAGGGCGTCGACATCCCCGACACCGTCCCGTCGGACCTCACCAACGAGTTCGCCACGGTCCTTCCCGAGGAATGGACCGAAGGCCTGGCCCAGGGCATGGCCCCGACCCACTAACGCCGGGAACATCCCCTCACGCCATGACAGCAGGGCAGCCGTTCACACGGCTGTCCTGCTTTCCGTTAACGACGTGCTTCAGCCCCGATCATTCAAATAGGAGCCGTTCAGCTTGGTCAGCAAGGCGGCCAACGACAACAACTCCTCGTCGGGCCAGTCGGCGAGCAGGTCTTGGAAGACATGCTGGCGGGAGGTCTGCGCCGCAGCCAGTTGCCGTGCCCCGGCCGGGGTCAGGGTGATCGACTGGGCCCGGCCATCCGAGGGATCGGCGACCTTGGCCAGCACCCCCAGCTCCTCGAGCATCTTGACCTGGCGGCTCACCGAGGGTTTGCCGACGCCGATCTCCGCAGCCAACTCGGTCAACCTCAGGGTCCCACGACGTTGCAGCGCCGCCAACAGGCCGTAGGCTCCCGGCTCCATATCGGGGTGGACCTGCTTGGCGACCTTATTGCCATTGGCCCGGGCCCGACGCCAGAGGAAACTGAGCTGCTCCTCCATGTCATGGATGGCTCGGGTGCGCTGGGCCACTGCCTCATCTGCGGGATCGGGTGCATTCATGGCACCATCTTAGGGTCGGAGGGACCAACCCGTGGAAGAATGGACAACGTGAGACTCAGTGATTTCTGGCGCCTGATGGACGACGAGTTCGGTGCGGGCTACTCCCGTGTGCTGGCCTCCGAGCTGGTCCTGTCCGAACTGGGCGGCCTCAGCGCCCAGGCGGCCCTGTCCTCGGGCGTCGACCCCCGCCGCGTCTGGTGGGCCATCTGTGAGAAACAGGACGTTCCCCCCGCACGGCGGCTCGGACGCGATGTCGCCCCGAAGCAGTAATCGGCCATGACACGCCGAACACTCGTTCGAACATGTGTTCGGAACAGCTGTAAGCTGTCCACAGAGACATGGCACGGGTGGCGGACCGCGGTTCTCCACAAGGGACGACGGCCCGCACCAAATTATCCGGTGCGGCGCATACCGTGTGAAACAGGACGACAACAGGCCGTAGGGCCGCAAGACAACCGAGGTGAATGATGGCCGCAGCAATGGACCGCGAAAAGGCTCTCGAATCAGCGCTGGCACAGATCGACAAGCAATATGGCAAGGGTTCGGTGATGCGTCTGGGGGACGATACCCGAGCCAGGATCGAAGTCATCCCGACCGGCTCGATCGCCATGGACATCGCCCTGGGCATCGGCGGGCTGCCGCGTGGCCGTGTCGTGGAGATCTACGGACCGGAATCATCCGGTAAGACCACGTTGGCGCTGCACGCAGTCGCCAACGCCCAGGCCAACGGCGGCATTGCCGCCTTCATCGATGCCGAGCACGCACTGGATCCCGAGTACGCCAAGAAGCTCGGCGTCGACACCGACGCCCTGCTGGTGTCCCAGCCGGACACCGGTGAGCAGGCGCTGGAGATCATGGACATGCTCGTTGGTTCCGGCTCCCTGGACGTCGTGGTCATCGACTCGGTGGCCGCCCTGGTGCCGCGCGCCGAAATCGAAGGCGAGATGGGCGATAGCCACGTCGGCTTGCAGGCCCGCCTGATGAGCCAGGCGCTACGTAAGATCGCCGGACGGCTGAGCCAGACGAAGACCACTGCGATCTTCATCAACCAGTTGCGCGAGAAGATCGGCGTCTTCTTCGGCAGCCCCGAAACCACCACCGGTGGCAAGGCGCTGAAGTTCTACGCCTCCGTGCGGATCGACGTCCGTCGCATCGAGACGCTCAAGGAGGGAACCAACCCGGTCGGGAACCGGACCCGGGCCAAGATCGTCAAGAACAAGATGGCCCCGCCCTTCAAACAAGCTGAATTCGACATCCTCTACGGCGTCGGGATCTCCCGTGAGGGTGGCCTGATCGACATGGGCGTCGAAGAAGGCTTCGTGAAGAAGTCGGGGGCATGGTTCACCTACGACGGTGACCAGCTCGGCCAGGGCAAGGAAAATGCGCGTAAGTTCCTGCGGGACAACCCGGATCTAGCCGATGAACTGGAGCGTCGCATCAAGGAGAAGCTGGGTATCGGCGCCCTGCCGCCGGAGGAGCCGGGCGATGCGCAGCTACGCGCCGTGGGCAAGGACTCCTAGGCGTTCGAACGCAACGAAGTACAGGCCGGGAGGGGGCGTCGGTGGAGGGAGACAGCGCTGCCATGGAGGCCGGTGACCTGAACCGGGAGACCCTGTTCCCCCGCGAAGACACCGCACCGCTGGACGCGGCGGAGGACCACCGGGCCGAGCAGGAGCCTGGTGGTCGAGGCGGTGGGCGCGGACACCGGTCTCCCGGTCCTGACCCGGAGAAGGACCCCGAGGCGGCGGCACGGGCGATCGTCCTGCGACAGCTCACCGGCTCGCCCAAGAGTCGTCGGCAGTTGGCCGACAAGCTCTCGGAGCGGGGGATCCCGCGGGACGCGGCCGAGGGCATCCTGGATCGATTCGAGGAACTTCAACTCATCGACGATGCCGCCTTCGCCGAGGCCTGGGTGCGTAGCCGTGCCCGCAGCCGGGGACTGTCTCGCAGCGCCTTGCGCCGCGAGCTGCGGGAGAAGGGCATTGCCGACGAGCTCTCCGATGAGGCGCTGGAACAGCTCAGCGGGGCCGATGAGTTGGAGATGGCCCGCGAACTCGTGGAGAAGAAGGTCAGGTCGATGCCGGCGGGACTGGACCACGACAAGGGGGTCCGGCGGCTGGTGGCGATGCTCGGCCGCAAGGGGTACGGGTCGGGGACCGCCTTTCGTGTCGTCAACGAGATCTGGACCGCCGACCGCGACTGAGCCCTGCCCTGCCAAAACGCCCAGGTTCCTTCACCGATGATGCGTTCGGTACTCTGGGGGAGTGAGTTCGACCATGCCCAGCCCCGATACAGCCCCGCCCCTCGACGAAGCGCAACGCAGCTACGAGGTGCGCACCTACGGCTGCCAGATGAACGTCCACGACTCCGAGAGACTGGCAGGACTGCTGGAGCAAGCCGGCATGGTGCCCAGACGCGATCCGGACACGGAAGCCGACGTCGTCGTGTTCAACACCTGCGCCGTCCGGGAGAACGCCGATAACAAGCTCTACGGAAACCTGGGGCGTTTGGCGCACGTCAAGGAGCAGCACCCAGGCATGCAGATCGCCGTCGGTGGGTGCCTGGCACAGAAGGACCGCGAGAAGATCCAGCGCAGGGCCCCGTGGGTCGACGTCGTCTTCGGAACCCATAACGTCGGTTCCCTGCCCACGCTGCTCGAACGTGCCCGCCACAACAACGAAGCCCAGCTGGAGATCCTCGAATCCCTCGACGTCTTCCCCTCGACCCTTCCCACCAAACGCGATTCGGTCTACGCCGGCTGGGTCTCGATCTCGGTGGGCTGCAACAACACCTGTACCTTCTGCATCGTGCCCTCGCTGCGTGGCAAGGAGCGGGACCGCCGCCCCGGTGACATCCTGGCCGAAGTCCAGGCCCTGGTCGACGACGGGGCCATCGAGGTCACCCTGCTGGGCCAGAACGTGAACTCCTACGGTGTTGAATTCGGGGATCGGCTGGCCTTTGGCAAACTGCTCCGGGCCTGCGGACGGATCCCCGGACTCGAACGCGTCAGATTCACCAGCCCACACCCCGCGGCCTTCACCGACGACGTCATCGAGGCGATGGCCGAAACCGATAATGTGATGCCGCAACTGCATATGCCCCTGCAGTCCGGGTCCGACCGGGTGCTCAAGGACATGCGCCGCTCCTATCGTTCCAAGAAGTTCCTGGGGATCCTGGACCGGGTACGTCAGCGCATGCCCGAGGCGGCCATCACCACCGACATCATCGTTGGCTTCCCCGGGGAAACCGAAGAGGACTTCCAGGCGACCCTGGATGTCGTCGAGCAATCCCGGTTCGCCAGCGCCTTCACCTTCCAATATTCCAAGCGCCCCGGGACCCCGGCGGCCGAACTGGCCGATCAGCTGCCCAAGGAAGTCGTCCAGGAACGCTACGAACGGCTGACCGCGCTCCAGGACAGGATCTGCGCCGAAGAGAATGCCCGGCAACTCGGCCGTGAAGTCGAAGTCATGGTCACCGCACAGCCGGGACGCAAGGCCGAGCAGACCCACCGGCTGACGGGCCGTGCCCGCGACCAGCGGCTGGTCCACTTCTCCGTGCCCGACGGCGCCGAAGCCCCCCGTCCGGGTGACCTGGTCAACGTCACGATCACTGAAGCCGCAGCCTTCCACCTGATCGCCGATCCACCGACCACGGCCCAATACCACCTGCGTCGTTCACGCGCCGGGGACGCCTGGGACCGCTCGCAGGCCGACTCCTGCGGCACCGGCCAGGGGGCAGCGGGCCAGGGCGTCTCGCTGGGCATGCCCGCCCTGCCCCCGCGCGCTTAGCCCGGCATGAGGCCACTGATCGCGATCGTCGGGCCAACGGCCACCGGCAAATCCGACGCCGCCATCGCCCTCGCCCGGCGCCTCGACGGGGAAATCGTCAACGCCGATGCCCTGCAGTTCTACCGCGGCATGGACATCGGCACGGCCAAACTGGCCCCGGCCGAGCGGGGTGGGGTCCCGCACCACCTGCTGGACATCATGGACATCGACGATGAAGCCAGCGTGGCCACGTTCCAACAGCAGGCCCGGGAAGCGATCGCCGGCATCCAGGACCGTGGCCGGCTGCCGATCCTGGTCGGCGGCTCCGGACTCTACGTCCGGGCCGTCATCGACGAACTCGAGTTCCCGCCCACCGATCCGACGATTCGACGGCGGCTGGAAGCCGAAGCGGCCGAGGACGGTGTGGCCGGGATGCGCCGTCGTCTGGCCGTGGCGGACCCGGTGTCATCGGCCCGGGATCTGGACGAGCGCCGACTGGTCCGGGCCCTGGAGGTCCACGAGCTGACCGGGCGGCCCTTCAGCTCCTACATGCCGCGCCGCGACTACCGGCAACCCACCCTCCAACTCGGACTCGACATCGACCGCGAACTGCTGCACGCCAAGGTGGCACACCGGGTGCGCACCATGCATGAAACCGGGCTGCTGGACGAAGTGGAGTCGTTGGCGGCCCTCGGTCTGCGCGAGACCAGGACCGCCTCCCGGGCCATCGGCTACGCCCAGTTCCTTCAGGTGCTGGAAGGCACCGCGACGATCGAGCAGGCCATCGAATCAACCACCGTGGCCACCCGCCGCTTCGCCCGCCGCCAAATCACCTGGTTCAGAGCCGATCCCCGGGTCCACTGGTTCGATGCCGCGGACCCGGATCTGTGGGCAGCGCTGGAAGCATCCGTGCGGGAATTCGAAGTATCCCCGGGCACGTAGGCTGGGACCATGAGCTTTACGGAATCCGATCACCCCAGCGGAACCCTGTCGGCCCTCTCGGGCCTGGACTTCACCAAGGGCCATGGAACGGGCAATGACTTCATCCTGTTCTCAGACCCGGACAACAGACAGGACATCCTTCCCGCGCAGGTGGCTTCCCTCTGCGACCGTCATCTCGGCCTCGGAGCCGACGGAGTGATCCGTGCCATCCGTTCAGAGACCCTGGCCGAGGGGCGGGAGTTGCTGGCCCGGCACCCGGAGGCCGAATGGTTCATGGATTACCGCAACGGCGACGGCTCGGTCTCCGAGATGTGCGGGAATGGGGTGCGCGTCTTCGTGCATTTCCTGGTCTCCCGTGCTCTGGTTTCCCTGGCCGACGGCGATTCCCTGACGATCGGCACCCGGGCCGGGGTGAAGGTGGTCTCCCGCTCTGCCGCCGGGTACTCGGTGGACATGGGCCCGTGGGAGTTCCTCTTCCCCGACCAGGCCCATGAACGGGCCCTGGACAGCATCGTGGACGCCTCGTTGGAGGTCCCGCGCCCGGGCCTGAGCGTGGACATGGGCAACCCGCATACGGTCGTCGCGCTCTCCGAGGCGACCGAGCTGGACCAGCTGGATCTGCACCGGATGCCGGTGGTCGACCCCGTCCCCGAGCACGGGACGAATGTGGAGTTCGTGTTGCCGTCGGATCCGCTGGTCAACGACGGTGTCGGAACCATCCGCATGCGCGTCCATGAACGCGGTGTGGGCGAGACCCTTTCGTGTGGCACCGGCGCCTGCGCCGCCGTCGTGGCGACCCGACACTGGGCCGGTGGGGCCTCGGCACGCCGCTGGGACGTGCACGTTCCCGGCGGGACCGTCTCCGTACGGTTCGTGACGGCTCCCGAGGGCCGCGAGCATGTGGTCCTGGAGGGACCTGCGGTACTGGTGGCCGAGGGGACCCTGGTCTAGTCCTTCGAGGGAGTCGTGCCCACGCCGGAGGCATCCGTGGTGTTGCGCACCCTCAGGATGCGGAAGGTCTTGGCGCTGGAGTATCGATCGACGATGAACCCGGTGGGGAGTTCCCGAACCAGCCACTGTTGCAGTGAATCCGAGCCCAGGTTCTTCTGGACGACCAACCAGGCAGTTCCGCCGACAGCCAGCCGGGGCAACCAGTGGAGCAGGATCCCATGCAGGATTTCCTTGCCCACCCGGATCGGGGGATTGGACCAGATGGTCTGGAACCTCAGGTCGTCATCGACGGCTTCGGGGGCCGTGGCCACCACGTTGTCCAGGGACAGGGCCTGCGCGTTTTCGCGGGTGAGTTCCAGGCTGCGCTGGTTGACGTCCACGGCATGGACGGTGGCGGAGGGGGAAGCCAGAGCCATGCTCAAGGCGATCGGACCCCAGCCGCAGCCGATGTCGAGCAGGTGGCCTTCCGCCGCCGGGGCGGGCACCCCGGACAGCAGGACCGCGGTTCCCTTGTCGATTCCATCCGGGCTGAAGATGCCTCCGGCGGTGTTGACGGCGTGTTCCGTGCCGCCGAGCATCACGCGGACGCTCCTGCGGGTGAATGGCGTCGACGGTTGTGCGCTGAAGTAGTGGTCCGAACCCATGGGTTGAAGATTAACCGTCAGGGTGACGCCAAAGCGAATCCCGGTCTTCCCGGCCCGACGGTTTCAGTGATAGAGTTATCCCAATCACTCACGGTTCGGGCACTCTCGGGTTTCGGCCTGTGGAGGAAACCAGCCACCTGTCGGTGACCCGGACTAGAATTGGTGTACGAATCCTTTCAAAGGGGAACATGACCACTCATAACGAGCCCAACCCGGACGATCGAAACCTCCCGGAGGACGAGATCCAATCCGTCATCGACCGTATTCTGGCCACGGACGATGCCACCGACCGTGCCACGCCCCAGCGTGCTGACGACAGGCGCGCCCAGGCGCCGCTGGGCGGCAAAGCCCTGGCCTTGGACGGCAAGGGTGACGGACACTCATCAAGCGATGGCGACCAGCGCGATCTGTCCGAACGCCATGCGCTGCGCCGCGTCGCCGGATTGTCCACCGAGCTGGAAGACGTCACCGAGGTCGAAAACCGGCAGCTTCGGCTGGAACGGGTGGTACTCGCCGGAATCTGGACCGAAGGAACGTCCCAGGAAGCGGAAAACTCCCTGCGGGAACTGGCCGCCTTGGCCGAAACAGCGGGATCGGAAGTCCTGGATGGCATGGTCCAGCGCCGCTTGAAACCGGATCCAGCCACGTTCCTGGGCTCGGGCAAGGCCCAGGAGCTGCGCGATGTCGTGGCCAGCACCGGGGCCGATACCGTGGTCGTCGATTCCGAACTGGCTCCATCCCAGCGCAGGGCGTTGGAGGACATCGTCCGGGTGAAGGTCATCGACAGGACCTCGCTGATCCTGGACATCTTCGCCCAACATGCGCAGAGCCGTGAGGGCAAGGCCCAGGTCGAACTGGCCCAGCTTGAATACCTTCTTCCCCGCCTCCGTGGCTGGGGCGAATCCATGTCACGCCAAGCCGGTGGCCGGGTCGGGACCGCGGGCGGTGGCATCGGATCACGCGGCCCCGGCGAGACCAAGATCGAATTGGACCGTCGACGGATCCGTGACCGCATGGCCAAACTCCGTCGCGAGATCAAGGGCATGAAACCGGCACGTGATGCCAAACGCTCGAACCGGAAACGCAATGCCGTTCCGGCGGTGGCCATTGCCGGGTACACGAACGCGGGAAAGTCCTCGCTGCTGAACCGCTTGACCGACGCCGGGGCGCTGGTGGAGAACGCACTGTTCGCCACGCTGGATCCCACGGTCCGGCGCACGGAAACCGAAGATGGCTTAGGGTACACCATTGCCGATACCGTGGGATTCGTCAGGTCGTTGCCCACCCAACTGGTGGAGGCCTTCCGCTCGACCCTCGAGGAAATCGCCGACGCCGATCTGATCCTGCACGTGGTCGATGCCTCCCACCCCGACCCCGAAGGCCAGATCCATGCGGTCCGGGAGGTCCTCACCGAGGTCGACGCGCAGGACATTGCAGAGATCATCGTGTTGAACAAGGCCGATATCGCCGATCCGTTCGTCGTCGAACGCATTCGTCAACGCGAACCGAACCATGTGGTGGTCTCTGCCCGGACCGGCGGGGGGATCCCCGGACTGCTTGCGGCGATCAGCGAAGCCATCCCCCGTCCGGATGTGGCCATGGAATTGCTGATTCCCTATGACCGTGGTGATCTGGTCCACCGGCTGCACGGCTCCGACGCGGAGATCCTGGAGACCGAGCACCTGGATGAAGGGACCCGTCTGTCCGTGAAGGTACGCGGTGCACTCGCCGCGGAATTGGAGCAGTTCGTCGTACATGGCTGAAGTACAAGAGGTGGTCGCCCTCCTGGATCAGGCGGTCGAACGCATGGGCGGGGAAAGCAGGCCCGGACAGCATGAGATGACCAAACAGGTCGTGGAGGCCTTCGAAAGCGGAAAGCACCTCCTGGTGCAGGCCGGCACCGGGACGGGTAAATCGCTGGCCTATCTGGTTCCGGCGATCGCCCACGCCCTCGAAGCAGATAAACCGGTGGTCGTCTCCACCGCGACCTTGGCCCTGCAGGCCCAGATCGTCGGTCGGGACGTTCCCCGGCTCCTGGAGAACCTGGATGACGAGCTGCCGCGGCACCTGGATGTCGCCCTGGCCAAGGGGCGATCGAACTATGTCTGCAAGTACAAGCTGGGAGGCGGCTACCCCGACGAGGATGAAGGGGCGCTCTTCGCGTTGGGCGATGACGGGGCGGCCCGCCCGTTGACCGCCGGCACGGGGCCCACTTCGGCACTGGGCCAGGAAGTCGTTCGCGTACGCGAATGGGCCGAGGAAACCGAATCGGGGGACCGGGACGATCTCGTCCCGGGGGTCAGCGAACGTGCCTGGCGGCAGGTCTCCGTCAGTGCCATGGACTGCCTCGGTGCCCAGCGGTGCCCGATGGCCGAGGAATGCTTCAGCGAACTGGCCCGCAAGAAGGCCGGCGATGCCGACATCGTGATCACCAACCACGCCTTGCTGGCCGTCTCGGCGTTCGAGGGATTGGCGGTGCTGCCGGAATTTGACACGGTGATCATCGACGAGGCCCATGAACTCCAGGACCGGGTCACCAATTCGGTGACCCGCCCCATCTCGGCAGCGCTGGTTGCCGCCGCGGCCACCGCGACCCGCAGAAACTGCAAAGGCGTCGCTGTCGAAGCCCTCAACCAGGCGGGTAAGACCCTGTCCGACTCCCTGGAGGGAGTGCCGACCGGGCTGCTGCCCAAGGGGCTGAACGAAGAGCAGGTCGCCGCCATCGCCGCCGTGCGCGAAGCGGCGCGTACGGCCCTGTCCGACTCGAAACCGGGGAATGGCGAAACCGCTGACGGCGGACGCCAGATGGCCCGCTCGCAGTTGATGTATCTGCAGGAACAGTGCGAACGCCTCGATGGACCCGCCGATGAACGCGAGGTCGTCTGGATATCCCGCCAAGGCAACTTCACCCCGGGGGCCGGTTACAGCGCCCCGGATGACTCGGCCCCCGCGACGATCAATGTCGCTCCACTGTCGGTGGCCGGCAAATTACGTGAGGGCCTCTTCGACGGCCGCACGGTCGTCCTGACCTCCGCGACCCTGGCCATAGGTGCTGCCTTCGAACCGGTGGCCGGATCGTTGGGGCTGCTCGGCGAGGGGGCTCCCGCGTGGACGGGCATCGATGTCGGTAGCCCCTTTGACTATGCCCGGCAGGGGATGCTCTATGTTGCGCGGCATCTGCCCAAACCATCGCGAAACGTATCGACCGAGGCCCTGGATGAGCTCGCCGACCTGATCGGGGCCTCCGGCGGGGGAGTACTGGCATTGTTCTCCTCCCGGCGGGCCGCCGAGGAGGCCGCCGAAGCGCTGCGGCCACGGGTGGACCCGGAGATCCTCTGCCAGGGCGAGTCGAGCATGTCCACGTTGGTCCGGCAGTTCGCCGATGAACGCGATACCTGCCTGTTCGGGACCATGACCCTCTGGCAGGGAGTCGACGTGCCGGGTCAGTCATGCCGGGTGGTGGTCATCGACAGGATCCCTTTCCCACGCCCCGACGACCCGCTGTCCACGGCACGCAGCCGCGACGTTGCCCGACATGGGGGCAACGGTTTCATGGCCGTCTCCGCCTCCCATGCAGCAGTCCGTCTGGCCCAGGGGGCAGGCCGGTTGATCCGTTCCACGGGGGACCGTGGCGTGGTGGCCGTCTTGGATTCACGGCTGGCCACCGAACGCTATGGAAACTACCTGCGTGCGTCGCTGCCCCCGATGTGGTCGACCACGGACAAGGACGTCGTGCTGGGGTCGCTGAGGCGTCTGGCGGCGAGCGAGGACTAGACATGAAAGGAGGGCCCGTCCGCGGACGGGCCCTCCTGGAAGTACACCGCGGCCTAGATCGAACGCATCACCGAAACGACCTTGCCCATGACGGTGGCATGATCGCCCAGGATCGGCTCGTACTGGCGGTTCTGTGGCAGCAGCCACGTGTGGCCGTCGCGCTGCCTGAAGGTCTTCACCGTGGCCTCGTCATCGAGCAGCGCCGCGACGACATCGCCGTTCTCCGCATGTTGCTGACGGCGGACGACGACCCAGTCCCCGTCACAGATGGCTGCCTCGACCATCGAATCCCCGCTGACCTTGAGCATGAACAGTTCACCGTGCCCGACGAGTTGGCGTGGCAATGACATGACATCCTCGACCGCCTGGTCCGCCAGGATTGGTCCACCGGCGGCGATGCGGCCCACCAGCGGAACCCGGGCCACCTCGTCGGAATCATCCGAGTCCACCACGGTCAGCCGGGGCCGAAGCTGCTCCGGTTCCCGCGGGGCGGGAGCCGGCTGCGAGGCCTCCGGGGTCCCGGTGACCTCGGGGGCCAGCGGGCGCAGGATCTCCATGGCCCGGGGGCGGCGTGGATCCCTCCGGATGTAGCCGAGCTTCTCCAGCTGGGCGAGCTGGTGGGTGACGCTGGACAAGCTCGCCAGCCCGACCGTATCGCCGATTTCGCGCATGGACGGCGGATACCCCTTGGCGGTCACGGCCTCCTGGATGGTTTCCAGGATCCGCCTCTGCCGGACAGTCAACCCCTTCGGTGCCTTCTTCGGCGCCGGATTCTCCGCTGAGCTCATGATCCATCCCGTCCTGGTAAATCGCCGGCGTACCGGGGCTGTGCGCAATGTGTCGGATGCAACTGGTGGACTCTCATCCATCCAGCCGATGTCTTCCACTCTAGGGCAGTCACGGACTTCATTCAAAGATTTATTCGAACGTGTCTCGACAATCTTCGTACATAGATGCTAAAAATGAGATAGAAGTTCGAATATGAGTTCGAAGATCGGGTTCGACACCCGCAACGAGAACCCGCTTCGGCGGACAACAGGAAGGTCAGACCATGGCGCAGATCGCACTCGCAGCCCCGGTGTCCCTCAAGGCGGACTCCGTTCCGACCACCGCCCCGGCCCATGCCTCCACCCCTCGGGGCCGGCTGGAGCTGACGCGCCGGGGGCGCTTCATCCTTATTGGCCTGCCGGTCATGCTGGCAGCCACCGCCCTGCTCGTCCTCGCTGGCATCTTCACCGCCCCGGTCATGGCCTCGGACGCATCGGATACGACCGCGGTGGAAGCCACGACCGTCTCCGTCATGGAGGGCGACACGGTCTGGGCGCTGGCCGAGGAGTTCGCCCCGCAGCGCGACCGCCGTGACGTCATGGCGGAAATCACGGAAATGAACGACCTGAACGGATCGGTCCTCGTCCCGGGCCAGGAGATCTTCGTCCCCACGGGCGATTAGGCCCGCTTTATGACCCTGTCACCCGGTCCGATTCCCGACTGCGGGGCACGGGCAATAGAATGGGGTCGTGAGTGATCAGCTGGAACGACTGGCCAAATTGCCCCTGCGTGAAAACCTGCGTGGCATCGAACCCTACGGCGCACCGCAACTGGACGTGCCCATCCTGTTGAACGTCAACGAGAACACCCATCCGTTGCCCGAGGCAGTAAGCCGGGCCATCTCCGAAGAGGTCAGTGCCGCCGCTGCGTCCCTGAACCGTTACCCGGATCGTGAATTCACCGAACTCCGCGAACGCCTCGCCGACTATTTGGGACACGGGCTGGATGCGGCGAACATGTGGGCCGCCAACGGATCCAACGAGGTCCTGCAGCAGATCCTCCAGGCCTTCGGAGGGCCGGGACGCACCGTGATGAGCTTCCCGCCCACGTATTCGATGTACCCGTTGCTGGCCAGCGGGACCGACACCACCTACCTCGCCGGAGAGCGGAGCGGTGACTTCGGACTCAGCGCGCGATCCGCAGCGGACCAGGTCACGGAGGCGGCGCCGGATATCGTGATCCTCTGTTCGCCGAACAACCCGACGGGTACCGCCCTGGGACTGGACGTCGTGGAAGCGGTATACGAGGCAGGGCGTGCCAGCCAGGCGATCGTCATCGTCGATGAGGCCTACGCCGAATTCGCACTCAGCGGGACCGGATCCGCGCTGACACTGCTGCCCGGCCGCGAACGACTGATCGTCACCCGGACCATGAGCAAGGCCTTCGCGCTGGCCGGGGCCCGGCTGGGCTATCTCGCGGCGGCCCCGGAAATCGCCGATGCGCTGCGCCTGGTCCGTCTGCCTTACCACCTCTCGGCCGTCACCCAAGCCACCGCCAATGCCGCCTTGAAACAGGTCGATGCGCTGCTGGCCACGGTCGAGGACATCAAGGGCCAACGCGACAGGATCGTCCGCGAACTCACCCGGTTGGGGTTGGAACCGGCAGTCAGTGACTCCAATTTCGTCTTTTTCGGCGGGCTCGAGCATTCCCGTGCCATCTGGCAGGGTCTGCTCGAGGCCGGGGTACTCATCCGAGATGTGGGCATCGCCGGTCATCTGCGGGTCACCGCTGGAACCGAGACCGAGACGACCGCATTCCTCCAGGCCTTGGAGGGCCTCCTGAGCCCCGCCGCGGATACCGGCACCGGGCACGACAGCTAGACTTAACCTGCGGGCCGCCACCGTCGCCGCCCGCCCCACCCACACCGAAGGAATACCCATGTCTGCAGAATTGCTCGGCGGTCGCCGAGCCCGCATGGAGCGTGCCACCAGCGAGTCCACCGTCACCGTCGAACTCGACCTGGACGGCACGGGTGTCGCGAACATCAGCACCAGCGTCCCGTTCTACGACCACATGCTCACGGCGCTGGCAAAGCACTCGCTGATCGACCTGACGGTCCAGGCGACCGGCGACACCCACATCGACGCCCACCACACGGTGGAGGACGTGGCCATCACCATCGGCGAGGTCCTGCGCACCGCCCTGGGCGACAAGGCGGGGATCCGCCGCTTCGGCGAAGCTTCGGTCCCGCTCGATGAGGCCCTGGCCCACGCGGTCGTCGACATCTCGGGACGGCCCTATCTGGTTCACGGGGGTGAGCCGGCAGGTCAGGAATACCACTTGATCGGCGGGCACTTCACCGGCTCGCTCACCCGCCACGTCTTCGAATCGATCACGCTGCACGCACAGATCTGCCTGCACATGCGACTGGTGTCCGGCAGGGACCCGCACCACATCGTCGAAGCGCAGTTCAAGGCCTTCGCCCGCGCCTTGCGCCAGGCCGTGGAACCAGACCCCCGCAACGCCGGGATGATCCCCTCCACGAAGGGTGCCCTGTAGATGGCCGGGCCCCGGATCACCGTGCTGGATTACGGATCGGGCAACATCCGTTCCGCGGTCCGCGCGCTCGAACACGTCGGAGCCGAAGTCACCCTGAGCAACAAACCGGATGACATTCGTGGGGCCGATGGTCTCGTCGTTCCAGGAGTCGGCGCCTTCGCCAGCGTGATGAAGGCCCTCGGCGAGGTCGGGGCAGGACCGTTGATCGGGCGCCGGATCGCCGGGGGCCGTCCGGTCCTGGGGATCTGCGTCGGCCACCAGGTCTTCTTCGATGAGGGGGTCGAACACGGTATCCGGACCGCCGGTTTCGGGGAATGGCCCGGAACCGTCGAGCGGCTCAAGGCGCCGGTGGTCCCGCATATGGGCTGGAACACCGTCACGGCGGCCGAAGGGTCCAGGCTCTTTGCCGGTCTCGAGGACGAGCGGTTCTACTTCGTACACTCCTATGCGGTCCAGCATTGGGATTTCCCGGTGGCCCAACCGCGTATGAGCCCCCCGGCAGTGACCTGGTCCGATCACGGGGGCCCCTTCATCGCCGCCGTGGAGAACGGGCCGTTGTCGGCCGTGCAGTTCCACCCGGAGAAGTCAGGCGAAGCAGGGGCGAAACTGCTATCCAACTGGTTGGGAACCCTGTCCTGATGTGGAGTCTCATCCTCATGGCGGTCGGCGGCATCCTCGCCGGTGGTGCGTTGTCGCTGCGTCAGCAAAAGGCCCATATCTCCTGGATCATCGCGACCTGGGTCCTGGCGGCGATGGCCCTGCTTTCCGCCTACATCATGACCCTGAAGTAGTCTTCCCCTCCCGGCAAGACGCCGCGTACCACCCCCCACGACCTATTCGACGAAGACCGGAGAAGATCCCCGTGACCAGCAACAGCATCCTCGAACTCCTGCCCGCGGTGGACATCGCCGACGGGCAAGCCGTCCGCCTCGTCCAGGGCGAAGCCGGCAGCGAGACCGGGTACGGTGACCCGCTTGAAGCGGCCCTGGCCTGGCAACAAGACGGCGCCGAGTGGGTGCACCTGGTGGACCTGGACGCCGCATTCGGGAGGGGGAACAACACCCAGGCCGTCGCCCGGATTTCCCGTGAACTGGGAATCAAGATCGAACTCTCCGGCGGAATCCGGGACGACGAATCCTTGGAACGGGCGCTGGAATTCGGCGCCGCCCGGGTCAACCTGGGTACCGCTGCCCTGGAAGCCCCCGACTGGACGGCCCGCGCCATCGCCCGGCACGGAGACAAGATCGCCGTCGGACTCGATGTGCGGGGAACCACGTTGGCCGGCCGCGGGTGGACCAGCGAAGGGGGAGACCTCTGGGACGTGCTGGCCCGGCTCGAAGACGCCGGATGCGCCCGCTACGTCGTGACCGATGTGACCAAGGACGGAACACTGCGCGGTCCGAACGTGGACCTGCTGCGTGAAATGTGCACCCGAACCAGTCGACCCGTGATCGCCTCCGGCGGGATCTCCAGCCTCGATGACCTGCGCGAACTACGTGCCTTGGTGCCCGACGGGGTCGAGGGCGCAATCGTGGGCAAGGCCCTGTATTCCGGGCAGTTCACCCTGCCCCAGGCCCTCGACGTCGCCGGCCGGCGGTAGCGATGACCGACGGCGCATCCAACGCGGCCGCCAGAACACCCCGCGGGAAAGCTCCCACGGACCAGCCGATCGGCCGCCACCTGCCAGGACATATCGAGGCCGCCCTGCTCCGCGCCGGAGAAGCCACCGACTCCGCCGGCCAATCCTGGGCCGGACGGGATCTGTCGGGCGGGGGAAACCCGCTGCACCACTTCGATGATGACGACGGCACGGCCGACCCCGGCTACCTCGAAGCCATCACCGCGCTGAAGGCCGGCTCCGGTACCGAACATATGGTCCACGAGGCGTTGGCCCACGCCAGGGTGTTCGTGCCCGTGGTCGCGACCCTGGCCGAAGGGGGCCTCGGGGACCACGGATTCACCGAAGACAAGGAAGCCGATATGGCGCTGGTGACCATCACCGCCCCTGACGGCCGCCCCGCCCTGCCGGTGTTCAGCAGTGTCGACCGGTTGCAGGCCTGGCACGGGCAAGCACGCCCCGTGGCCGTCTACGCTCCGCGGGCCGCCTTGTCCGCCGTGGCCGAAAAGGCCCAGCTCCTCGTGATCGACCCCGCGGCAGAGGCCACCTTCGTCCTGCGACGGCCCGCGATGTGGGCGCTGGCCCAACAGCAGGTGTGGACCCCCAGCTACGCCGACGAGACCCTGCTGCCGCTGCTGCAGGCCGCGGCCGACGCCGATCCCGCCATCCTCGGGATCACCGCGGCCCCGGGCCGGGGCGTTGCTTCGCGCACCGCCGATGGGACGGTCATGGCCGGGGGAGGCCCGGGCCCGGAGCTGCGCGTGGAGGTCTCCCTGCGTTCCGGGATGGCCCGTGATGACGTCACCGACACCGTCGAGCGACTGCAACGCACGCTGGGAGCCGACCCGGAATTCGGTGCCCGGGTCGATTCGTTGGAACTCGGACTCCAGGGACCGCCGGCCCGCGCGTGAACGGCTACGCCACCCGGCGGCAGGGACCCCCGGGCCGGGCAGCGAAAAGGAGGCCGCCACCGGGGTGGCGACCTCCCGGGGAATGGTGGTCGAAGCCCTAGTTCACGGGCCCGGTGAGTTTCTCGCCGGGACCCTGTCCCGGGGCATCCGGGTAGTTGGAGGCCTCACGGAAGGCCAGCTGCAAGGAGCGCAGGCCGTCGCGTAGCGGGCCGGCATGCTGGGAGCCGACTTCGGGTGCTGCTGCCGTGATCAGACCCGCCAGTGCGGTGATGAGCTTGCGGGCTTCATCCAGGTCCTGCAGGTCTTCCGCGTCTTCGCCTTCGGCGAGTCCGCACTTCACGGCTGCCGCGCTCATCAGGTGCACGGCTGCGGTGGTAATGACTTCCACGGCCGCTACTTCAGCGATGTCGCGAACCTCGTTGGTCTCGCCGAAGGTGGCGTCCGGATTGGTTTCAGGGGTACTCATGCTGCTAAGCTTTTCACAGACCGACTGGTTTTGCTGACTCAGCGGATTCCGCCCCACCGGGCGAAGGATCCGTCGGGAACAACGAAACGAGTATGCAAGTGGAGGCCTACTCCCACCCGCAGTAACCGCTTCAGGTTGCCGGGTCACTTCGGGACGGAACCACGGGTTCCGTGGCATGCGCGAGCAGCCGAACCGATTTTCCAGGCCTCCATCTGCCCAGCAGCTGGAGGCCTTCTCTTGTTGCTGGCGGCTTCGAACTACGAAAAGCAGGAGCGACACATCAGCGATCCACGCATTAACGATCGAATCCGCGTCCCAGAGGTGCGGCTGGTTGGACCCAACGGCGAACAGGTGGGCATTGTCCGCATCGAGGACGCGTTGCGTCTGGCCGCGGAGTCCGACCTTGATCTGGTCGAGGTGGCGCCGACGGCCAAGCCGCCCGTGTGCAAACTGATGGACTTCGGCAAATTCAAGTACGAAGCCGCGGTGAAGGCACGCGAGGCACGCAAGAACCAGACCAACACGGTCCTCAAGGAAGTCCGCTTCCGCCTCAAGATCGACAAGCACGATTACGAGACGAAGACCGGGCATGCCCTGCGCTTCCTCGGCGCTGGCGACAAGGTCAAGGCCATGATCCAGTTCCGTGGTCGTGAGCAGCAGCGTCCCGAACTGGGCATCCGCCTGCTGAACAAGTTCGCCGAAGACGTGGCCGAAGTCGGCGTCGTCGAGTCGAGCCCGCGTCAGGACGGCCGCAACATGGTCATGGTCGTCGGACCGCTGAAGAACAAGGCAGAGGCCAAGGCCGAAGCCCGCCGTCAGGCACAGCGTGAAAACGACAAGGCCAAGTCCAAGGCGACCAAGGAAGACCGCGTCGATACCTCGGACGAGCAGCCGGCCATGACCCAGTCCTTGGGTGACAACCTTCCGGACGAGTTCCAGGCGCGTCTGGCCCAGGTCGAGGCGGATAACGCCGAAAAGGCCAAGGTCGACGCCGCAGCAGCCAAGGAAGCAGAAGCCAAGGCAGCCGCAGCCCCGCAGACCCCCGAGGCCGAACCGGCCACCAAGCCTGCGGAAGCCGCCAAGCCTGCGGAAGCGACCAAGCCAGCGGCGGCCAGCAAGCCGTCGACCGCGGCGAAGCCGGCAGCGGCAGCCAAGCCGGCCGCTGCAGCGAAGCCCGCAGCAGCTCCGAAGCCGGCCGCCAAGCCGGCCCCGAAGCCTGCGCCGAAACCGGCACCGAAGCCCAGCGCGGCTCCGAAGCCCACCGCGGCTCCGAAACCTCGTCCGGGTAAATAGCCCGGTGTGGCCAGCCCCTGTCGGGGGCAGCACTTGACCCACGGTTTCCCATACAGGAAGCCTCAAAGATCCCCGGTCCGATAGGGCAACGGGAGCACGTAAGGAGAACGGCGGATATGCCGAAGTTCAAGACCCACAGTGGCGCCAAGAAGCGCTTCAAGCTCACCGGTAGCGGCAAGATCATGCGCCAGCAGGCCAATCGTCGTCACTACCTGGAGCACAAGCCTTCCAGCCTGAAGCGCCAGCTCAAGGGCGAACGGATCGTTGCCAAGGCGGACACCAAGACCATCAAGCGGATGCTGGGCCTCTAAGCACACGCACCGGGAACCACGAGTTCCCATCCATCCATGGAGTTCCCCCGGACAGGTCGCCGATAGGCAGGCATCCCGAGGACAAGATATTAAGGAGTACACACGTGGCACGTGTGAAGCGGGCAGTCAACGCCCACAAGAAGCGTCGGGTCGTTCTCGAACGGGCCAAGGGCTACCGCGGTCAGCGTTCGCGCCTGTACCGCAAGGCCAAGGAGCAGCTGCTCCACTCGTTCGTCTACAGCTACGGCCACCGCCGCAAGCGCAAGGGTGACTTCCGTCGCCTCTGGATCCAGCGCATCAACGCTGCTTCCCGCGCGAACGGCCTGACCTACAACCGTCTGATCCAGGGCTTGAAGGCCGCTGAGGTCGAGGTTGATCGCCGGATGCTCGCCGATCTCGCCGTGTCCGACGCCAACGCGTTCGGCGCACTGGTCAAGGTCGCCAAGGAGGCCCTCCCGGCCGACGTCAACGCCCCGGCCGCCGAGAAGCCCGCCACGAAGGCACCGGCTGCTCCGGCCGCCAAGAAGGCTGCCGCCCCCAAGGCCGCCGCCCCGAAGGCCGCCAAGGCCACCGAGGGTGAAGGCATGGTCAAGGCCGTTGAAGGCGAGGAAGCCCCCGCGGGCTACGTCATCAAGGGCAACCAGTCGATGAAGTACCACGTGCCGGATTCGACCTGGTACGACCAGACGCAGCCGGAGTTCTGGTTCAACTCCGTCGAGGCCGCCAAGGCCGCCGGTTTCGAGCCGGCAGGTGGCGAGTCCCGCCAGCAGTTCTCCAAGTAGGACACTGCGCCGCGGGCCACGGCCCGCATGGTGCGAGGGGACGGAATTCCAAGCGGATTCCGTCCCCTCGGCCGTTAACCACTAGTGGTGGCCGGACCACCTGTGCGCTGCGGCGCCCGACACCGATAAGGTTCTTCCCATGAGCGCCGAACACCACGCTGAGATCGAAATGACCAACCCACGGGCCGAACGCGTCCGCGACGTGGCCCGGTTGGCCACCCGGCCCGGCCGTGCCAAGAAGGCTGCTTTCCTGGCCGAGGGACCCCAAGCGGTCCGTGAGGCACTGCAACGCCACGACACCATGGTGGCCGGGGGCGAACGCGGGATCGTCCAGGAGGTCTTCGCCACCGCTGAAGCCCTCCAGCGACACCCGGATCTGGCGCGGCCGCGGACCAGGGTCAGGCTGCGCACCGCGAGCCCCGAGGTGCTGGCCGCCATGGCCGACACCGTGTCCCCGCAAGGGATCATGGCCGTCTGCCGCATCGCCGAGACCAGCCTCGATGAGGTGTTCGACGCCGGGACGCGGCTTGTCGCCGTATTGTGCCGGGTCCAGGACCCCGGCAACGCCGGCACGATCCTCCGCGCCGCCGTGGCAGCGGGGGCCGATGCAGTCGTGCTCACCGGGGGAAGCGTCGACATCTACAACCCCAAGGCCGTGCGCTCCACCGTCGGATCCATCTTCCAGGTGCCGATCGTCTCCGGGGTGTCGTTCACGTCCCTGGCCGCTGCGGCGCAGGAGGCGCAGGTGCAGCTTCTGGCCGCCGACGGGTACGGGGATACCGACCTCGACGTGCTGCAGGACCAGAGCACGATGCGCCGCCTGGGTGGACCTGGCAGCAGCGGGAGTGTTGCGGGACCTCAGCTGGAGGCACCCACCGCGTGGCTCTTCGGCAACGAAGCCCAGGGACTGGACGAGGAGGAACTGACGACCGCGGGCCACCGGGTTGCGGTACCGCTCTACGGGGTCGCGGAATCATTGAACGTGGGCACGGCGGCCACCGTCTGCCTCTACGCCTCGGCGCGGGCGCACCGGAGATCCGGTCCATCCGCCTGAGGGCACGGTCCGGGCGTGGCGGGAGGAGCCCCTCGACGTAGTACCGTGACGCAAGGATATCCAATGGCGCGCATCGCGCCCCGACAGAGGCGGTAACCATGGCAGCATCCGGTGGGAACAAGGCCGTCGTCGCGGCGCTGGCAGCCAATCTGGCGATTGCCGTCTTCAAGTTCGTCGCCTGGCTGCTCACCCAGTCCTCATCGATGCTGGCCGAGGCGATCCACTCGGTCGCGGACTCGGGCAACCAGGTCCTGCTGCTGATTGGCGGGAAGAGGTCCACCCGTGAAGCCAACCCCGCACACCCCTTCGGGTTCGGACGTGAGCGGTATATCTACGCCTTCATCGTCTCCATCATCCTGTTCAGCGTCGGCGGGCTGTTCGCCCTCTATGAAGCCTTCCAGAAGTTCAAGGATCCCCATGGCATCGAAGGACCCTGGTGGTGGGTCCCGGTCGCCGTGCTCGTCGGGGCGATCATCGCCGAAGGACTCTCCTTCAGGACGGCCATCCGCGAATCCAACCAGGTCCGCGGGACCACTGGGTGGGTGAAGTTCGTTCGCCGGGCCAAGGCCCCCGAACTACCGGTGATCCTGTTGGAGGACCTGGGGGCACTGGTGGGCCTGTTCTTCGCCCTGCTGGGGGTGGGGCTGACCCTGCTGACGGGCAATGGGCTCTTCGACGCCGCCGGGACCGCGATGATCGGGGTGCTGCTGGTCTGCATCGCGGTCATCCTGGCCGTGGAAACCAAATCCCTGCTGCTGGGGGAGTCGGCGACCGGTGAAGACATCGCCGGGATCGAAGCGGCCATCCGCGCCGACGGCACCGACATCATCCACCTGAAGACCCTGCACCTGGGCCCTGAGGAGATCCTCGTTGCCGCCAAGTTCGGCATCCGCAAGGGCAGTTCCGGTGAAGACATCGCCAGGGCCATCGATGCGACCGAGGCGCGGATCCGCGCCTCGGTGCCGACCGCAACACTGATCTACCTCGAACCTGACATCGAACGGACGACCGAGGACATCGGGGGTCCCGGGACCAACGAAGGAGTCGCTGAATGAATGCGTTGAAACAAATCGTCGGCGCGGCACTGGTTGATTCGCTCCAGGCCCCGACCCGGCTGTTGGCGGCCCGCCGGACCAGTCCGCCCGCCTTGGCCGGGCTCTGGGAATTTCCCGGGGGCAAGGTCGAAGCCGGGGAGGGCTGCCAGGCCGGTCTGCTTCGTGAACTGGCCGAGGAACTGGGCATCGAGGCGGAACTCGGAGCCGAAATCGAGGGACCGATCGACCAGGGCTGGAAACTCTCGGGACCGGCGGCCATGCGCGTCTGGCTCGCCTGCGTCACCGACGGGACCCCCGAACCGCTGGAAGACCACGACGAACTGCGGTGGCTGGAACTCGATGGGGACCTGAAGGACGTTGTTCCGTGGATTCCCGCGGATCTGCCGATCGTCGAGGCGATCGTGGCCCGACACGGTGCCCTACCCGGGACGGTATCCGGTCAGGGCATCGTGCGCCCATGATCCTGCTGACCGGTTTCGAACCTTTTGGCGGGGATCCGCTGAACCCGTCGGGGGACGCCTCACGCCGTGCCGCGGAACTGCTCTCCGAATCCGGCCACCCCGCCACCGCCGTCGAACTTCCGTGTGTCTTTTCCGAAGCCGCGGGAGTCCTGCGCAGGGCCCTGCAGGACCACCGTCCGGAACTGGTGGTCTGCACCGGGCTCAATGCCGCTGCCGGGGCCGTCATGCTCGAACGGGTCGCCCTGAACGTGATCGACGCCCGCATCCCCGACAACGCGGGGGAACAACCCGTGGATGTGCCCGTCGTTCCCGGGGCCCCTGCGGCCTATTTCACGACCCTGCCCCTCAAGCGGGCCCTGGCCGCGTTGCAGCGGGAGGGGATCCCCGCCCAGGTGTCCCAGAGTGCCGGCACCTTCGTCTGCAACCAGATCTTCTACACGCTGATGCATGAGCTGGCGGCCTCGGGACAGGCCCGCCGTGGCGGCTTCGTCCATGTCCCCTTCCCGGCGGTGGCCCGGGTGGATCCCGAGTCCCTGGCCACGGCGCTGGTCCTGGTGGTGCGTGAGGCGCTGGAGGGCTCGGCGGATATCAGCCTCGGGGCCGGGACCATCGCCTGAGCGGCGGCAGGAGGGCGCCGATCGGCCGGCTCCTGCGCTGCGTGTAGCCGCCAGCCGCCAGCCCGGCCTGCCGTTCGAAGACATTGCGGGAGGCGGGGTCGCCGGTGCGGAGCCAGGAATATCCGGCGGCCACCGCGTAGAGCGGTAGGAACGGCAGTCCCAGGCACCAGGCATATTGGCTGGCGTGGCGTTCCTCGTGGACGATGAGTCCGGGACAACGCTCCGGCTCGTCGAGGCCCTCCCGCCAGAGGACGACGTTGCCCACGGTGAAGGCCGCGGCGTCGGGCAGGTCCAGCCGATACCCGAGGGCGAGGTAGAGGCCACGAGGCCCCGAACGCACCCGGCACCCCGTGGCACGGGCCAGCAGCAGCCCGCACGGAGTAGCCAGGTTCAGCCAGTTCGCCGCGCTGCGCCAACGCGCCCGGTCAGTTGCCGCCACCGGACTTCTGCACCCCGGTGAGGAAATCAGCGACGAGGGGTCCAGCGGTCTGGGCCCCACCGATGCCTTCGGAGACGAATGCCGCCACGGCCAGATCACCCTGGACGGCGATGACCCAGGCATGGGCATTCTCGTCGGCGTCGTACTCGGCCGTGCCGGATTTGCCGTAGACCTTCGGCCCGGGGACCTTCTGCAGGCCCACCAGGGTGCCATGGGTGACGGTTCCGGCCATCATCTTCTGCAGCTCGTCGGCCTCCTTCGACTCCAGTTTCTTCGCCGGATCCTTGGCGGCATCCGGGCTCGGGGACTCCACCAGATGCGGGGAGACCGTCTGGCCGGCGGCCACGGAAGCGGCGACGGTGGCCATGCCCAACGGGGAGGTCTCCACGACACCCTGGCCGATGCCATTGGCCGCCAGGGTCGTCCCCGTCGAATCATCCGGGATGGAGCCCAGGAACGAGGAGACGCCGGTCGACGGGGAGGGGTTGAGCCCCAGGGAGGCCCCGGCAGTGGTCAGGTCCTTGGCCTTCAGGCCCGCAGCCCCGTTGATGAAGACGGTGTTGCAGGACTGGGCGATGGCCTCCGACAGCGGGATGGTCCCGAGCTTGCCGGCGGGGTAGGCGTCGAAGTTCTTGAACTCCTTGCCCTTGATGGTGGTGGTCTTCGGGCATTTGACCTTGCTGGACGGGGTCTTCCCATCGCGGAGCATGGCCAGGGCGGTGACCACCTTGAAGGTGGACCCGGGGGCATATTTGCCGAGCATCGCCGTGTTCATCCCCTGCTCCGCCGGGCCGGAGGCGGCGGCCAGAACGGAGCCGTCGGAGGGGCGGATGGCGACCAGGGCCGAGGTGGGGTCGACCTGTTTGAGTAGCTTCTCGGCCAGCTTCTGCTGGGCCGAGTCCAGCGTCACGGTCAGGTCCTTGCCGTTCTTCGGGTCGCGCTCGAAGAGCTCTTCCACCTGTTGGCCGGAGGGATCGTAACTGGCGATGGTCAGGCCCGCCGTGCCGGAGAGCCGATCGTCGTATTGGGCTTGAAGCCCCGAGAGCCCCACGACGTCCCCGGCCTTGGTCTTGCCCTCGGATTCCTTGATGATTTCGGCGGTGGCCTGCCCGACGGTGCCCAGGATCGGTCGGGCGAAGGTCCGGGTCAGGGCCAACGGCTCGCTGCCGGTGATGGCCCGGCCGCCGGGGATGGCTTCGACCTGGGCGTCGGTGACCTCGCGCTTGGAGTTGTCGCGCAGCGTGATGGCTTCGACGAACGCCTGGTCCCCGGCGGCCTTGACCCGGGCGACGTAGTCGGACACGTCCACGTCGGCGAGCTTCGCGAGCTTCTTCGCCGCGCCCCCTGCCTCGCCGTCCTCCAGCCGCGTCTTGTCGAGGCCCAGGTGGACCACCGGGCGGTCCTTGACCAGTGCCTGCTTATCGGTGCTGCGGATCTGCCCGCGTTCGGAGGCCTTGGTCCGCAACGCCACATGGTGGCCCGGTTCCAGCCCCGTGAGTTCCTCCTGGTCGTAGTCGACCTGCCAGGCCTCCGCCTCCTGGTCGTAGGCCAGTTGTGCGCTGGTGGAGTATTCCCAGTCGGTCTTGGTGTCATCCACGTCCCAGACCGTCGTGAAGGTGGCGGTCGCCGTGGGGGAGTCCTCGTCCTCGTCCTCGGGCCGCTCGACCGAGTCCACCGTGGTGCGGTGCTTCAGGTCCTTCATGGAGTCGAAGGCGGTGGCCAGGTCCTCGGAAACCGTGGCAGGGTCGGCATTCTTCAGCGGCACGGAAGAGAAATCGAAGGTCTCCAGGGCCTGGGCCACGGATTGGGCGACCGGATCGGGATCGGGCACCGGGGATGAGCATGCGGAGAGGCTTCCCAGGGCGAGCGTGGACAGGACGGTCGTCAGCGTCAAGCGCCGGGCTACATGCATGGTGGTCATTATGGCCGGGGAGTGGACGCGATCACAAGGCGGGACATATGGAACGACGCCGCGGCGGGCGCAATGTCCGCGCGCGGGTTCGGGAGCCCGGGGGCGAACTACTAGACTGGGATCCGGAAACAGGACCACCCCAACCGTGAAAAGGGCCGTACATCTGCCATGTCTGAAGCCACGCCACCGAACGGTGGACCCGGAGGAACCGCACCGTCGGTTCCGCATCCCACCGACGAGGCGGCAGTCCAGGCTGCCGTCGACGCCGCCCTGTCGGCCATCGAGGCGGCCACCGATCTCGAAATGCTCAAGCAGGCCCGGCTGGCCCATAGCGGAGAGAAGTCCCCGCTGGCCCTGGCCAACCGCGAAATCGGCCGGCTGGACAAGACCGAGAAGGCGACAGCCGGCAAGCTGATGGGCGGGGCCCGTGGCCGCGTCAACAAGGCCCTGGCCGCACGCACCACGGTCCTGGAGGAGGAGGACGCCGCACGGATCCTCATCGAGGAGGCCGTGGACGTCACCGCGGCGGCGCACCGCCGTCGTGCCGGGGCCCGGCACCCGCTGTCCACCCTGCAGGAACGGGTCGGCGATATCTTCGTGGGCATGGGCTGGGAGATCGCCGAGGGCCCCGAGGTCGAATCGGAATGGTTCAACTTCGACGCCCTGAACTTTGCCCCGGACCATCCGGCCCGCGACATGCAGGACACCTTCTTCATCGAACCCGCCGAGTCCCACCTGGTGATGCGTACCCACACCTCGCCGGTGCAGATCCGCTCGATGCTCGAGCGCGATCTGCCCGTCTATGTGCTGTGCCCGGGCAAGACGTTCCGCACCGACGAGCTCGACGCCACCCATACCCCGGTCTTCCACCAGTTCGAGGGCCTGGCCGTGGACAAGGGCCTGACCATGGCCGATCTGCGCGGCACCTTGGAACACTTCGCCCGGCAGATGTTCGGCCCCGATGCCGCGATCCGGCTGCGCCCGAACTTCTTCCCCTTCACCGAGCCCTCCGCCGAGCTGGACATCTTCCACCCCGGGGCCAAGGGAGGGCCGGCCTGGATCGAATGGGGTGGCTGCGGGATGGTGCACCCCAATGTGTTGCGCGCCGCCGGCATCGACCCCGAGGAATACTCGGGCTTCGCCTTCGGCATGGGCATCGAACGCACGCTCATGTTCCGTAACGACGTCCCGGACATGCGCGACATGATCGAGGGCGACATCCGCTTCAGCGAACACTTCGGGATGGAGATCTAATCATGCGCATACCCCTTTCCTGGTTGCGCGAATACGCGCAGGTACCGGCCGACGCCACGGCCGAAGACGTCATGGCCGACCTCGTGCGGGTCGGCTTGGAGGAGGAGGACGTCCACCGTCCCACCGACTCCATCTCGGGTCCCATCGTCGTGGGCCGGGTCGAATCGTTGGTCAAGGAACCCCAGACGAACGGCAAGACCATCAACTGGTGCCAGGTCCGCGTGGTGCCCGAAGGGGCCACCCAGGACCTCACCCACGACGGGATCGACCCCTCGGGCGTGCAGGGCATCGTCTGCGGTGCGCACAACTTCGTCGAAGGCGACAAGGTCGTGGTCACCCTTCCCGGGGCCGTGCTGCCCGGCGACTTCGCCATCAGTGCCCGCAAGACCTACGGTCATGTCTCGGCAGGGATGATCGCCTCCTCCCGCGAACTGGGCATCGGTGATGACCACGACGGGATCATCGTGCTCTCGCGCCTGGGGCTGGACCCCGAGATCGGCTCCGATGCCATGGAGCTGTTGGGCCTGTACGACCAGGCGGCGGAAATCAACGTCACCCCGGACCGCAGCTACTGCTTCTCGATCCGCGGCGTCGCCCGCGAATACGCCCACGCCACGCACACCACCTTCACCGACCCGGCGGCGGGGGTCACCGTCCCCGCCGCGACCGGACCCGGATACCCGGTACGGATCGCCGACGATGCAGGAGCCTACGCGGCCCCCGGCTGCGACCGGTTCGTGGCCCGGACCGTCACCGGGGTGGACGCCTCGAGGCCGACCCCTCCCTGGATGGCCTCGCGGCTGACCCTGGCCGGAATGCGGACGATTTCACTGATCGTGGACATCTCCAACTACGTGATGCTCGAACTGGGCCAGCCGCTGCACTTCTATGATGCCGACGTCCTGCGCGGGGACATCGTGGTGCGTCGTGCCACGGCGGGGGAGCGCCTGAGGACGCTCGACGACAAGCAGCGGGAGCTGGACCCCCAGGACGTGGTGATCGCCGACGACCGGGGAGCCATCGGCATCGCCGGGGTCATGGGAGGCACCGAGACCGAGGTCTCGACGTCCACGGCCAACGTGCTCATCGAAGCCGCCCACTTCAGCCCGGTGGCCGTGGCCAGATCCCGTCGCCGGCACAGGCTACCCTCCGAGGCCTCCAAACGCTTCGAGCGCGGGGTCGACTGGGAAGTGGCCGACGAAGCCGCCCAACGCGCCGTCGAACTCCTGGTTGAACTGGCCGGCGGAACCGCCGAGGACACCGCGACCGACGAGGGCGCCCGGCCCGAACCACGCATCATCGATCTGCCCGAGGACTTCGCCTCGAAGCTGATCGGCGTCGACTACACCCCCGAACAGGTCACCGGAACGCTGAGGGATCTGGGTGCAACCGTGGAGCAGACCACCGCGGGGCTGCGGGTCACCGCACCGTCCTGGCGGCCCGATCTGCGCATCCGCGAGGACCTCGTGGAGGAGATCGCCCGGCTGGTCGGCTACGAGGAGATCCCCTCGACCCTTCCGGTGGCTCCCCCCGGGCGCGGCCTGACCCGGACCCAGCAGCAACGCCGCCGGGTGCTCCAGGGCCTCGCCGACGCCGGACTGACCGAGGTGCTGAGCTATCCGTTCGTGTCCCTGGCGCAGAACCAGACCTTCGGCGCGGCAACGGCCGGCACCGAGGTCGCGGCGGTGAAGCTGGCCAACCCGATCTCCACCGAGTTCGGGTTCCTGCGCACCAGCATCCTGCCCGGACTGCTGGAGACCGCGCGTCGGAACCACTCCAGGGGCTTCCGCGATCTGGCCCTCTACGAGGCCGGGTTGGTCTACCTGCCCGGTGAAACGCTGGGCACCGCGACGATCCCGCCGCTGGGTGAACGCCCCGCCGACGACGTCCTGGACGCACTGGATGCCGGTCTGCCCGAACAGCCGCAGCATATCGGCGCCGTGTTGTTCGGCAACGATGCGGCCCCCGGCGTCGGGGTGGAGCCACGGGCCCACGACTGGGCCTCGGCCCTGGATGTGGCCCGACTGGTGGCAGACATCCTGGGGGTCGAACTGGTGGTGTCCCAGGGGATGCATCAGGCGTTCCACCCGGGGCGTACGGCCCGGCTGTCGTTGCGCACCGGCGAATACGTCGGCATCGCCGGGGAACTGCATCCCCGGTTGCTCGACTCCTCCGATCGACCGGCCCGCACGGTGGCGATGGAACTCGATGCCGACACGCTGTTCGCGGCGGCCGCGGACCTGGTCGTCGCCCGGGCCATCTCGACCTACCCCTTGTCCACGCAGGACGTGGCCCTGGTCGTGGATCGCGACGTGGTCGCCGGGGACGTGTTGGAAACCCTGCGCCTGGGAGCGGGGGAACTCCTGGAGGACGTCGCCCTGTTCGACGCATACCAGGGCCCGGGGATCGAGGAAGGCAAGAAATCGTTGGCCTTCGGTTTGCGCTTCCGCGCCGAGGACCGGACGTTGACCGCCGACGAGGCCTCGGCCTCGAGGGCGGCGGCCGTGGCCGCGGCCGCCGAGAAGTTCGGTGCCGTCCAGCGCTGAACCAGCCCGCAGCATGACGACGGGGCCGGAACCTCCCAGCAGGGGTTCCGGCCCCGCCGTCGTCCGGGGGGGACGGCCTCCGGGGGTGTCAGCCCCTGCTGAGAGAATCCTGCCCGGACGGCTCCTGCCCGGTCTGCTCCCCGGCGGCCCGCCGGTAGGCCGATCCATCGAGGGAACGGGTGAGCAGACCCGCGTCCACCAGGTAGCGGCGCAGCGTGACCACATCGGAGGTCAACGCCTCCAACCGGCGGTTCAGCTCACCCTCGGTGAGGACCTCCTCGGGGGCCAGTGCCCGGAGTGCGGCCCAGCCCAGCAGCCGGCGGCGTGGTCCGGGTTTGGCCGGATAGGTGTGGATGCGCCCGTCGTCCACGAAACGGTCCAGGACCTCGTCCCCGGTGGCCCCGGAACGCGTCGGCGTCGGCGTCGAGAGCAGGCTGCGCAGTCCGGCGGCGTCGACCCTCCAATCGCCGTCCGTTCCGGCCAGCACCCCGGAGCCGGCCAGCCGGTCCAGGCCCTTGCTCCGCCGGGCATCCGAAACCACGGTTCCCTCCCGGGCGGCCTCGGCGATGATGACCTCGGCCAGCAGCAGGCGCTGCTCGGCATTGGCCAGGGCCGCCACCACCGGGCGCCACCGCTGGGGGCCCGGTGCCTCGTCGTCGTGCCGTGTCATGTTCCTCCTGCGCATGTGGATCAGGCGTTGGCGTTGCTGGAATCCGGCAGCAGGATCACCTTGCCGGTCGTGGCCCGTGAGGCCAAGGCCGTATGGGCCTGCCCGGCCTGCTCCAGCGGGAACCGGGCGCCGATGGCCACCTTCAGCGTCCCCTCGGCCACCAGGGAGAACATCTCCTGGGCCCGCCACCGGCGCTCGGGGCCGTCCAGGAGGAAATCGGAGAGCTTGGGCCGGGTGACGGTCAACGAACCGTGGGAGTTCAGCCGCTGCAGGTCAAAGGGAGGGACCTGTCCGGAGGCGCCGCCGAAGAGCACCAGGGTGCCGCGGATGCGCAGGGAGGCCAGCGAACCCTCGAAGGTGTCCTTGCCGATGCCGTCGTAGACCACGTCGACGCCGCGGCCGTCGGTGAGCTCCCGCACGCGGTCGGGGACCTCGGCGTAGGAGAGCACGTGGTCGGCTCCGGCGGCCCGGGCCAATTCGGCCTTTTCCTCCGTCGACGTGGTGGTGATGACCGTGGCTCCGCGCAGCTTGAGCAGCTGGATCAGCAGTTGGCCGACCCCGCCGGCGCCGGCATAGGTCAGCACGGTGTCCCCGGGGCCGACCTTGAAGCTGTTGTTGATCAGGTAGTGGGCGGTGAAGCCCTGCAGCGGGAGTGCCCCGGCCACCTCGTCGGAGACCCCCTCGGGGACCGGGAAGGCCTTCTCGGCGTCCACCAGCATGTACTCGGCGTAGCTTCCGGTCCCCTCGGAGGTGGCGACCCGGTCCCCGACGGCATGGTCGGTGACCCCCTCGCCGACGGCCTCCACGGTGCCGGAGCCCTCGGTGCCGGGGACGAACGGGTACTGGACCGGGTAGACCCCCGAACGCTGGTAGGTTTCAATGAAGTTCACTCCCACGGCGGCCAGACGGACCAACAGCTGGCCGGGTCCGGGGGCGGGGCGTTCGACGTCCACCAGTTCGAAGACCTCGGGGCCGCCTGCCTGGGGGATCCGTAGTGCGTGGGGCATGGGAAGACTCCTTCGTTCGTGATGGTCTGCCCAGCCTAGGTGGTCCGGGCGCCGGGTGCTTGGCGGAGGGCGAAGATGACCCCGATGTATGAATAATTATTAGCCATGGTGCATAAGAGCGTTGTAGGCTGGGGCCATGAGTATTTCGGTAGCCGTTTCCGGGGCCAGTGGATATGCCGGCGGAGAGGTCCTGCGCCTGCTGGCGCAGCACCCCGACGTCACGATCGGGGCCATCACCGCCCATAGCAATGCCGGGCAGCGACTGGGCAGCCTGCAACCGCACCTGCATGCGCTCGCCGACCGCATCCTGGTGGACACGACCGCGGAGAACCTCGCCGGGCACGACGTCGTCTTCCTGGCCCTGCCGCACGGGGCCAGCGCCGCCCTGGCCGCCGAGCTGCCCGAAGACACCGTGGTCATCGACGCCGGGGCGGACCACCGGCTCTCCTCGCCCCAGGCCTGGGAGAAGTACTACGGCGGGGAGCACGCAGGACACTGGCCCTACGGATTGCCCGAAATGCCCGGGCACCGCGAGAAGCTGCGCGGGGCCACCCGCATCGCCGTCCCCGGGTGCTACCCGACCTCGGCCCAACTGGCCCTGGTCCCCGGTTTCACCGCGGGTCTGCTGGAGACGGACGACGTCGTCATCATCTCGGCCTCGGGCACCTCGGGGGCCGGCAAATCGATGAAGCCCCACCTGCTGGGCTCCGAGGTCATCGGCGGCATGAGCCCCTACGGGGTGGGCGGGATGCACCGGCACACCCCGGAAATGGAACAGGGGTTCAGCGCCGCGGCCGGCGAACCGGTCACCGTCTCCTTCACCCCGACCCTGGCTCCGATGGCCCGCGGCATCCTGGCCACGGCCACCGCACGGGTCAAACCCGGCGTCGAAGCCGCCGCCCTGCGGGCCGCCTGGGCCACCGCCTACGCGGATGAACCCTTCGTGCACCTGCTGCCCGAAGGCCAGTGGCCCACGACCAAGGCCGTGCAGGCCTCCAACCACGCCCAGCTGCAGCTGGCCTTCGACGACCATGCGGGCCGCGTCATCGTGGTCTGCGCCATCGACAACCTCACCAAGGGGACCGCCGGTGGGGCCGTGCAATCGATGAACCTCTCCCTGGGTCTGCCCGAAACCCGGGGACTCGAAATGGAAGGGATAGCCCCGTGAACCACGCCCCTGAGCACCACACCCCGCAGGGGGTCACCGCCGCCGCGGGATTCCGTGCCGTCGGCATCACCGCCGGCCTGAAGGCCTCGGGCACCCCCGACCTGGCCCTGGTGGTCAATGACGGGCCGGCCAAGAACGCCGCAGCGGTCTTCACCACCAACCGGGTGGCGGCGGCCCCCATCCACTGGTCCCGGAAGGTGATCGCCGACGGCCGGGCCGAGGCGGTGATCCTGAACTCCGGGGGAGCCAATGCCTGCACCGGCGCCGAAGGCCACGCCAACACCCGGGCCACCGCCGAGGCCACCGCCGCCGCGCTCGGCGTCGACGCCGGGGACCTGCTGGTCTGCTCCACGGGGCTGATCGGCGAACAACTACCGATGGACAAGATCACCGCAGGCATCGGCACCGCCTGCGCGGCCCTGGAGGCAGGATCCGGGCCCGACGGCGGGGCCGATGCCGCCACCGCGATCATGACCACCGACTCGGTCCCCAAACAGGCGGGTTTCTCCTGCGCCGGATACGCCATCGGCGGCATGGCCAAGGGGGCCGGCATGCTGGCCCCGGGGCTGGCCACGATGCTGGTGGTCATCACCACCGATGCCGCGCTCGAGGCCCCCGAACTCGATGCCGCCCTGCGCGCCGCCACCCGGGTCAGTTTCGACCGGGCGGATTCCGATGGCTGCATGTCCACCAACGACACGGTCCTGCTGCTGGCCTCCGGGGCCTCGGGAATCCGGCCCGATCTCGCCGAATTCACCGACGGGCTCACCGGGGTGTGCACCGACCTGGCCCATCAGCTCATCGCCGACGCCGAGGGCGCCGCCCACGAAATCAGCATCCGGTCCTTCAACGCCGCCAGCGAGGACGACGCCGAAGAGGTCTCCCGTTCCGTGGCGCGCTCCAACCTGTTCAAGACCGCGATCTTCGGCCAGGACCCCAACTGGGGCCGGGTGCTCTCCGCCGTGGGAACCACCGCCGCCGCCTTCGACCCCGACGAGCTCGACGTCGCCATCAACGGCGTCCAGGTCTGCCGCGCCGGAGGCATCGGCGAAGACCGTTCGCTCGTGGACCTGACCGGCCGGAAGGTGCTGGTGGAGATCGATCTGCATGCCGGCGAGGCCGAGGCGACGATCTGGACCAACGACCTCACCCACGACTACGTCCACGAGAACTCCGCCTACTCCAGCTAGGATCGCCGCGCATGAACACCGACACCCCGAACGGCCCCGAGGGCACACTGACCGGCGACGCCTGGGACACAGCCCACCGCAAGGCCGAGGCGTTGATCGAGGCACTGCCCTGGATCCAGCACTTCGCCGGCAGCACGATGGTCATCAAATACGGCGGGAACGCCATGGTCAACGACGAGCTGCGCCGGGCCTTCGCCGAAGACATCGTCTTCCTGCACCATGCCGGCATCCACCCCGTCGTCGTCCACGGGGGCGGGCCGCAGATCAGCTCGATGCTCGAACGACTGGGCATCGACTCCGAATTCCGCGGCGGACTGCGGGTGACCACCCCCGAGGCCATGGACGTGGTGCGCATGGTGCTGACCGGGCAGGTCGGCCGCGAACTGGTCGGGCTGGTCAACTCCCACGGCCCCTACGCCGTCGGACTCTCCGGGGAGGACGGCGGCCTGCTGCAGGCCGTCCGGACCGGGACCGTCATCGACGGGGAATCGGTGGACCTGGGGCTGGTCGGGGAGGTGACCGGGGTCGAACCGCGCGCCCTGGTCGACCTGCTCGGCGCCGGCCGCATCCCGGTGATCTCCACCATCGCCCCCGAGGTCGACGACGACGGCGAACCCACCGGGCAGGTCCTCAACGTCAACGCCGATACCGCCGCCGCCGCAGTGGCCTCGGCCCTGGGAGCCTCCAAGCTGGTCATCCTCACCGACGTGGAGGGCCTCTACTCGGACTGGCCCGACCGGTCCTCATTGGTCTCCTCGCTGACCGTGGCGGAATTGCGCCGGATGATGCCGCGTCTGGAATCGGGCATGATCCCCAAGATGGAGGCCTGCCTGAAGGCGGTCGATGACGGCGTCGAACGCGCCCATATCGTTGATGGACGCCAACCCCATTCGATGCTGTTGGAGGTCTTCACCTCGGCAGGCGTCGGCACCCAGGTCGTTCCCGAGGAGGAACCGTGAGCCAGAACCCCCAGAAATCCAGCCCGAAGCGGACCTCCGGGCGCCACACGGCCTCCCCGCTGGGGCAGACCGGTGAACTGGAGGCCCTGCAGGGGCTGGCCTCCACCGAACTGACCGACCGCTACAACGCCTCGCTGATGGGGGTGTTCGGGACACCCCAGCGGGTCCTGGTGCGCGGATCCGGTTGCGTGGTCTGGGATGCCGACGGGCGTGAATACCTCGATCTGCTCGGGGGCATCGCCGTCAACGCCCTGGGCCATGCCCACCCGTTCCTCACCTCGGTGGTCTCCAGCCAGCTGGCCACCCTGGGACACGTGTCGAACTTCTTCACCAGTCCCACCCAGATCGCCCTGGCGGAAAAACTACTCTCCCTCGCCCGGGCCCCCCACGGGTCGAAGGTCTTCTTCGCCAACTCGGGGACCGAGGCCAACGAGGCGGCCTTCAAACTGGCCCGGCGTAACGACGGGGCGGGCAGCGGAACCGCCAGGACGCGGATCATCGCCCTGGAGAACGCCTTCCACGGCCGCTCCATGGGCGCGCTGGCACTGACCTGGAAGCAGGCTTACCGCGAGCCCTTCGAACCGTTGCCCGGCGGGGTGGAATGGGTGCCGGCCGGAGACGCGGCGGCTCTGCGGGCCGCCGTGGATGAGACCGTGGCCGCGGTCTTCATCGAACCCGTCCAGGGCGAGGCCGGAGTCCGCGGATACCCCGAGGGCTACCTGCAGGCGGCCAGGAGGATCACCGAGGAGGCCGGGGCCCTGCTCATCATCGACGAGGTCCAGACCGGCATCGGGCGGACCGGGGCCTGGTTCGCCTCGGAGGAGATCATCCCCGACGCGATCACCCTGGCCAAGGGGCTGGGCGGCGGATTCCCGATCGGGGCGCTGATCACCTTCGGCGAGCCCGTTTCCTCCTTGTTGGGTCCGGGCCAACACGGCACCACCTTCGGCGGGAACCCCGCAGCCACGGCGTCCGCGCTGGCGACCTTGCACGTCCTGGAAGGCCAGGACGTGCTGGCCCACGTCCGCGACACCTCGGCCGCCCTGGCCGAGGCCCTGCAGGAGCTGGACTGCGTCACCGCGGTGCGAGCCCACGGTCTGCTGGTGGGCTTCGATCTGGCCACCGAGGTGGCTCCCGCCGTCGTGCGGGCAGGACTCGAGGCGGGGTTCATCATCAACTCCACCGGCCCGGCCACGCTGCGGCTGGCCCCGCCGTTGATCATCACCATGGAACAGCTCAGGGGCTTCGTCGACGCCCTGCCCGGGCTCTACGCCACCGCCATCGCACAGGAGAACTAAGTGAGCACCGCAACCATTCGTCATTTCCTGGTCGATACCGACCTCACCCAGGCCGAACAGACCGAGGTCCTGGACCTGGCCGCGGCCATGAAGGCCGACCGGTACGGATACCACCCCTATGCCGGACCGCAAACCGTTGCCGTCTTCTTCGACAAGACCTCCACCCGGACCAGGGTCTCCTTTGCCGCAGGGGTTGCCGAACTCGGTGGCCAGCCGCTGATCATCAACCCCGGTGAATCCCAATTGGGCCATAAGGAATCGATCGCCGACTCGGCGCGGGTGCTCGGGCGCATGGTCTCCACGATCGTCTGGCGCACCTACGCCCAAGCGGGGCTGGAGGAGATGGCAACCCATAGCCGGGTGCCGGTGATCAACTCGCTCTCCGACGAATACCACCCCTGCCAGCTGCTGGCCGATCTGCTGACCGTCCGCGAGCATAAGGGAAAGCTAGCGGGACTCTCCATGGCCTACCTCGGTGATGCGGCGAACAACATGGCCAACTCCTATCTGCTGGCCGGGGTGACCGCGGGGATGCACGTACGCATCGCCGGGCCCGCAGGCCATCTGCCCGACGAGGCGGTGGTCGCCGCGGCCCGGGACCGTGGAGCCGAAACCGGGGGGACGGTGACGATCACCAGCGACCCGTCCGAGGCGCTCTCCGGTGTCGACGTCGTGGCCACCGACACCTGGGTCTCCATGGGGCAGGAAGACGAGAAGGCCGAACGCGTGAAGCTCTTCGGCCGCTACCGGGTCGACGAGGCCGCGATGGCGTTGGCGGCACCCGAGGCGATCGTGCTGCACTGCCTGCCGGCCTACCGCGAATACGAGATCGCGGCCGAGGTCATCGACGGCGACCAATCGGTGGTGTGGGACGAGGCGGAAAACCGGTTGCATGCGCAGAAGGCCCTGATGGCCTGGCTGATGGCCTCCTCGGGGCTGGCAGCAGCCCCGAGCCTCGAGGAGGGGGCGCGACGATGAGCCTGCAGCCGGGGGTCCAGCCCACCACGAAAATTGCCCGTCAAGCGCGGATCAAGGCCATCCTCGGGGCGGGGTCGGTCAGGTCCCAGGCCGAACTGGCGGCGCTGCTGGCGGCCGACGGCGTCCAGGTCACCCAGGCCACCTTGTCCCGTGACCTGGTGGAACTGGGGGCGATCAGGGTCCGCGGGGTGGAAGGCGGGCTCGTCTACGCCTTGCGCTCCGAAGGAGGGGACCGGTCGCCGCAGACCGGTGTCACCCAGGAAGTCCTCGATGCGCGGCTGGCGAAGCTCTCCGCCGAGTTGATCGTCACCGCCGAGGCCTCGGCGAACATCGTCATCCTGCGCACCCCTCCGGGGGCGGCGAACTTCCTGGCCTTGTCGATCGACCATTCGATCATGCCCGATGTGCTGGGCACGATCGCGGGGGACGACACCGTCATGTTGATAACGCGCGACCCCCAGGGCGGCGAGGAGATCGCCGCCCGTTTCCTGGAGCTGGCCAACACGCAGTAACGCCCACCCCGGGCCGGTCATGTGCTGACCGGCCCGGGGTGGGCGGGGAGGCTCCGACGTCCTAGAGCCCCGGGATGCTCATGGTCTCGTCCTTGGACGGGGCCTCATGCTCGTCGACGTCGTTCCAATCGCTGAACGTCACGGCTCCGCCGTCGTCGGAATCCTTCTCATCCGAGAAGCCCTCGACCTTCAGCAGGTAGGGCTCCCCTTCCGAGGCAACCCAGAAGGCCTTGTCCCCGTTGGCGTACTTATACGCCTCCTGGCCGTCGACTTCCTCGACCGACTTATCCGTGTACTCCTCCAGGTCGCTGTCCTCCGGGCCTTCCTCGAGCAGTGAATCGAGCATGGACCCGACCGAGAACTCATTGAACTCCTCGGGGTCGGCGACGGAAATCCACTTGTCCCCGGCCAGGCTGGAGAGCATTTCTCCGGCACCCTCGCCGGCGTTCTCGTTCCAGAAGTCCTTATTGGCCTTGAGGTAGGCGGTCTCGTCGACGGTCAGGATGGTCACTTTGCCCTGGTCCTGGGTGGCCTTGGCCAAGGAGTTGGATCCGTCACGGGTGCCGGAGATGTCGATGGACAGGTCCTTGCCGTCCTGGACGACGTCACCGTTGATGGCGACGCTCTCGGCGTTCTTCACGGCCTCGGTGGTCTTCGGGAAGATCTCCGACGCGTCGGGGACCGAACTCCCGCAACTGGACAGCCCCAGCAGCAGGATGGCTGCGGCAGGGACGATGAGGGCAGGGTTCCTACGGGATTTCAACAACAGGTATTTCCTCCGGTGCGAATGGATGCGGGTAGGCGCGGTTCGCCGCGCCGTCATCCATCGTAGGAGAAGTGCTGCCTCAGCGCTGGTCTGACCCGCCCGAGGGCGAATGCTTCTCGAGCACTTCGCGCATGGCGGGCAGTTCGAACATCTCGGTCACGGCCCAGGCGTTCTGGGGGCCCAGTTTCGGGTCAGCGCCGGACTCCAGCAGGAAGCGGGTGAGGTCGGCATTCTGTCGGAACACCGCGCAGGTCAACGCCGATTGGCCCTTGTCGTTGAGCCGGTCCACGGTGGCGCCGAGTTCGACCAGGCCGCGCACCAGGTCGTTATGCCCGTTGTAGGCGGCAAGGATCAGCAGGGTGTCGCCCTTGGGGTTCGTCAAGTCAACGGGCAGGCCCTCCCCGATGAGGGCCAACAGCTTCGCCGCTTCCCCTTGACGGGCAAGGTCGAAGGTGGAATGAAGGAAGGCAAGTTCTTCGTCGCTGAGTTCTGGCACTGGCTGGTTGGCGGGCTCTGTCATGCCCACCAGCCTACCGCCAGCCGGTGGGGGCTGCATTGCATCGCGTGCATAATTATGTAGACTTGTGAATAAGAACAGATCTTGATCGGCGCGGACCACGTGTCGAACCCCATTCCCAGAGGAGAAACCCCGTGAAGGAACGCATTGTCCTGGCCTACTCCGGCGGCCTGGATACGTCCGTGGCCATCGGTTGGATCGCTGAAGCCACCGGTGCCGAGGTCATCGCCGTCGCGGTCGACGTGGGCCAAGGCGGCGAATCCCTGGAAACGGTGCGTGAACGCGCCCTGGGCTGCGGCGCGGTCGAGGCCTACGTGGCCGACGCCCGCGACGAGTTCGCCAACGAATACTGCATGCCCACGCTGCAGACCGGGGCCCTCTACCAGGACCACTACCCGCTGATTTCCGCGATCTCCCGCCCGGTGATCGTCAAGCACCTGGTCACCGCCGCCAAGCAGTTCGGGGCCACCACCGTGGCCCATGGCTGCACCGGCAAGGGCAACGACCAGGTCCGCTTCGAGGTCGGCATCCAGACCATCGGCCCCGAACTGAAGTGCATCGCCCCGGTCCGTGACCTGGCGCTGACCCGCGACAAGGCGATCGAATACGCGGAGAAGAACGACCTGCCCATCGAAACGACCAAGAACAACCCGTTCTCGATCGACCAGAACGTCTGGGGCCGCGCGGTAGAAACCGGCTTCCTCGAGGACATCTGGAACGCCCCGACCAAGGACGTGTACAGCTACACCGATTCCCCCGAGTTCCCCCCGGCACCCGACGAGGTGACCATCTCCTTCCGCCAGGGCATCCCGGTGGCCATCGACGGGGTGGCCGTGACCCCGCTGGAGGCCATCGAGCAGATGAACCGCCGCGCCGGCGCCCAGGGGATCGGCCGCATCGACATCGTCGAGGACCGCCTGGTGGGCATCAAATCCCGAGAGATCTACGAGGCCCCGGGCCCGATGGCGCTGATGGAAGCACATAAGCACCTGGAGAACATCACGCTCGAACGCGAGCAGGCACGCTTCAAGGCGACGGTCTCCCAACGCTGGAGCGAATTGGTCTACGACGGCCAGTGGTTCTCCCCGCTGAAGCGTTCGCTGGACACCTTCGTGGCCGACACCCAGCGCCACGTCAACGGAGACATCCGCATGGTCATGCATGGTGGCCGTGCCGTCGTGGAGGGACGCCGCTCGGAGACCGGGCTGTACCGCTTCGATCTGGCCACCTACGACACCGGGGACACCTTCGACCAGTCCAGCGCCCGCGGCTTCATCGACATCTTCGGACTCTCGGCCAAGGTTGCCACGGAGCGCGACGAGCGCGTGGCCGAGGGCAAGTAGGCATGACCCAGGCACATGGCACCAACGAAGGAGCCCTGTGGGGCGGCCGGTTCTCCGGCGGCCCCGCGGACGCCCTGGCCGCACTGAGCAAATCCACGGATTTCGACTGGCGGCTGGCCCGCTACGACATCGCCGGATCCCGGGCCCATGCCCGGGTCCTGCACACCGCGGGGCTGCTGGACGAGAACGAACTGCAGGGCATGATCGAGACCCTGGACCAGCTGGAATCAGATGTCACCGACGGCAGCTACGTCGCCGCGGAATCGGATGAGGACGTCCATGGTTCGCTCGAACGCGGGCTGATCGAACGGGCCGGACCGACGCTGGGCGGCAAGCTGCGCGCCGGACGCTCACGCAACGACCAGATCGCCACGCTGGGGCGGATGTTCCTGCGCGACCATGCCCGGGTCATCGCCCGGGGCGTGCTGGCGACCATCGAGGCGCTGATCGAGCAGGCCGAGGCCCACCCCGGGGCCGCGATGCCCGGGCGCACCCATCTGCAGCACGCCCAACCCGTGCTGCTGGGCCACCACCTGCTGGCCCACGCCTGGGCACTGCTACGTGATCTCCAGCGTCTGGCCGACTGGGACCGCCGGGCCGCGGTGTCCCCGTACGGTTCCGGGGCACTGGCCGGCTCATCACTGGGACTGGATCCGAACGCCGTCGCCGCGGAACTGGGCTTCGATTCGGCCAGCTGGAACTCCATCGACGGAACGGCAGGCCGGGATGTCTTCGCCGAGTATTCTTGGGTCGCCGCGATGATCGGGGTGGACCTGTCCCGGATCTCCGAGGAGGTCATCCTCTGGGCGACCAAGGAATTCTCCTTCGTCACCTTGCATGATTCCTACTCCACGGGCTCCTCGATCATGCCGCAGAAGAAGAACCCCGACGTCGCCGAACTGGCCCGCGGCAAAGCGGGACGACTCATCGGCGACCTGACCGGGTTGCTGGCCACGCTCAAGGGGCTTCCGCTGGCCTACAACCGGGATCTCCAGGAGGACAAGGAACCGGTGTTCGATGCCACCGACACCCTGGAACTGCTGCTTCCCGCGGTATCGGGAATGATCGCCACGCTCGATTTCAACACCGAACGGATGGCCGACCTGGCCCCCCAGGGCTTCGCGCTGGCCACCGATATCGCCGAATGGCTGGTCCGCCAGGGGGTTCCCTTCCGGGATGCCCACGAGCTCTCCGGCTCGGCCGTCCGGGTGGCGGAAGCACGGGGGGTGGAACTGTGGGATCTGACCGACGAGGAATTCGCCGCGATCTCACCGGAACTGACCCCCGCGGTCCGCGAGGTCCTCAGCACCGCCGGGTCGCTGGCCTCACGTTCCTCGCAGGGAGGCACGGCCCCCGCCGCCGTCGCCGCCCAGCTGGCCGCACTGAAGGAGCAGCTGGGGGACCTGCGCGACTTCGCGGCCTGAAGCGCAGCACCGGCAGGGCCCACCGCCGTCGTCCAGCGCGGACGACGGCGGTAGGCTGCTGCCATGACACAGCTTTCCACCGCGTCACTGGCCGATGCCGTCCAGGATGCCGCCGCCCGCGCCCGGGCCGCGATCGAGGCGCTACCACCCGGGGAATTCGCCGCACCATCGAGCCTGCCAGGGTGGAGCAAAGCCCATGTGCTGGCCCACCTCGACGGGGTCGCCCGCGCCCTGGCGCGGCAGCTGGCCCATGCCGCCCGGGGTGAACGCATCGAGTTCTACGACGGCGGCCAGGAAGGCCGCAACGAACGGATCGAACTCGGGGCCCTGCAACAGCCATCCGCCCTGGTTGCCCGCACACTGCAGGGACTGGACCTGCTGGACGAATCGATCACGGACATCCCGGCCGACGGCTGGGGCAGGACCACGAGCTTCCGGGGTGAAGGAACCGTGGGCGATTGCGTGGAGGCCGCCTGGCGGGAAGTGCTCATCCACGCCACCGACCTGGGCACCACCGTTTCGCTGGCCGACTGGCCCGCGGAATTCTCGGCCCACCTCTTCGACTTCCTGGCCCCGCGGGTCCCCTCCGACTACCGGCTGGTCCTGCAACCCACCGGGGGCCAGCCGGTGACCCTCGGCGCGGGCCCCACCGGGTACGTGGTCACCGGCATGGAATTCGATCTGGCCGGCTGGCTTGCCGGACGCGACCCCTCCGGCCCCGTCAGGGCGACCGCCGCGGCCGACGGCGCGGACCTGCCCGAGCTGCTGCCCTGGCCCTCGGGACCGGCCGTCGCGCAATGAGCGGGACGGATCCCCAACTCACCCGGACGGCGATCGAGGTCGCGCCGTTGCTGCTGGGATGCGTCCTGACGGTCGAACGCGAGGGCCATCAGGTGGGGGTGCGGATCACCGAGGTCGAAGCCTACGAGGGTGCGGAGGACCCCGGGTCCCACGCCTACCGGGGACGCACGGCACGCAACGACTCGCTCTTCGGGCCCCCCGGAACCCTGTACTGCTACTTCACCTATGGGATGCACCATTGCGCGAACGTCGTGTGCGGAACCGAAGGAAGGGCCTCAGCGGTCCTGCTGCGGGGAGGGGAGATCATCGGGGGTGCCGACACGGCCAGGGCGCGACGACGCAATCCACGGCGTGAACGGGATCTGGCCAACGGGCCCGCCAAACTCGCCCAGGCCGTGGGCCTGGACCTGAGCTGCAACGGACTGGAACTGATCACCGGGGTGGACGTGACGGACGCTCCGCAGCGGGCGGCGAAGGAGACCGCGCTGGCCGCGACCCTGTCCCGGCTCCCCGCCACCGCACCCCCGGGGGTGCGCTCCGGCCCCCGGGTCGGGGTGGCAGGACCCGGGGGCAGCAATGCCTACCACTGGCGGTTCTGGCTCGAGGAGGAGCCGACCGTCTCGGCCTATCGTGCCGCCAAGCCCCGTCACGGGAGGAAACCGGCAGGAACCCCGGGACATGGGGACTAGAGTGGATGCGTGCAATCCATGACCGAAACCATGCCCGAGCTCCTGGATCGCCTCTGTGCGATCGTTCCCGACTATCCGCAACCGGGGGTCTCCTTCAAGGACCTGACCCCCGCATTCGCCGACGCCGACGGATTGCGCCGGATGATCGATGAGATCATCGCCCCCTTCGCCGGGACGTTCGACGTCGTCGCCGGAGTCGAGGCACGGGGCTTCGTCCTGGCCGCGGCTGCGGCCTACGCCAGCGGCACCGGGATGGTGACCATCCGCAAGAAGGGCAAGCTGCCCCGGCCGGTCCACGCGGAGCAGTACACCCTTGAATACGGCACGGCCACGCTCGAGTTGCACCGTGACGACATCAAGCCCGGAACCCGGGTCCTGCTGTTGGATGATGTCCTGGCCACCGGAGGGACCATCACCTCCGCCGCCGCCCTGTTGAGCCGGGCCCAGGCGGAGATCGTCGGCATCGGGGTCGTCCTCGAGCTCGCGGAGCTCCGTGGCCGGGAACGACTGCAGGATTACCCGGTGAAGGCCCTGCAACTGGTGTGACGGAGGTTGTGAGCCCGCCGGGCACCAAACCGGTAGACTGATCCGTCCGCCATTTCGCACCAGGAGGAAAGTACATGCCGCAGTCACCCTCGCCCGCACCTGAACTGGAGCGCGAGCGGGCATATGTCGAGCGCCTGTACCGTCGCCTCGATGCCCTGCGTGAGGAGAAGACCGCGCAACTGGCCCGGGTCCGCCGCGATGGAGCGGTCGGTTCCCTGCAGAACATCTCCGAACGCGACTCCTTCGCGAACCTCTACGAGGACCGGCTGGCCCAGCTGAATGCCGTGGAGGACCGGTTGGTCTTCGGCCGACTGGACCTCGAAACCGCCGGGGACGATGGAGAAGCCACCAGCCACTACATCGGGCGCATCGGCATGACCGATGAGGACCAGACCCGGTTGATGGTTGATTGGCGTGCCCCGGAGGCCGGGGCCTTCTACCAGGCCACCGCCTTCGAACGCCAGGGGGTCCGCCGCCGGCGCCATCTGATCCTGAAGGGCCGCAACGTGGTCGCCCTCGAAGACGACGTGCTGGATCCGGAACTCCTCAACGAAGGGGTCTCGCACCAGGGGGAGGGGGCGCTGCTTGCTGCCCTGACCAGCCGACGCACCGGACACATGACGGATATCGTCAGCACCATCCAGGCGGAGCAGGACCGGATCATCCGTGCCCCGCTGGCCGGCGTACTGGTCGTCCAGGGCGGTCCCGGGACCGGAAAGACCGCGGTGGCGCTCCACCGGGCGGCCTATCTGCTCTATGAACACCGGGAACGACTGAAGACCGCCGGCGTCCTGCTGGTCGGCCCCTCCACGGCCTTCATGCGCTATATCGAACGCGTCCTGCCCTCCCTGGGCGAGACCGGAGTCGTGACGTCCTCCGTGGGCCAGCTCCTGCCGGGGATCAATGCCATTCCCGAGCCCGGACGCGAAGCCGCCCGGATCAAGGGTGGGCTGGGAATGGCCGAGGTGGTGGCCCGGGCCGTGGAGCATCGCCAGAGGGTTCCCGCGGGGCCACGCAGGGTCATGGTGGAAGGCACCCCGTTGACGGTCACCCCACGACAGGTCAAACGGGCCGGCGACAAGGCACGGGCGACGGGCAAACCGTATAACGAGGCCCGCGCGACCTTCGTGAAGGTCATGCTGCGCGAGCTGGCCGACCAGTTGAAGGAGAAGCTCGAGGAATCCTCCGGTGCGGGCAATGCGGCCGACCGTTCCTATCTGATCGAAGACGTCCGGGCCTCCCGGGATGTGCGCATCACCTTGAACCTGTGCTGGCTGCCGATGGGTCCCGAACAGTTGATCTCGGATCTGTATGCCAAGCCAGAGGTCCTCGAAGCGGTGGCTCCCGAGCTGAGCTACGCCGAACGCCGTACCCTGCAACGTGGCCGGGACGAGCCATGGACCGAGGCGGATGTCCCCCTGCTCGACGAGGCCGCCGAACTCCTCGGTGCCTTCGACGCGACGGTCGGGCGTGAACAAGCCCTGGCGGAAGCCAACCGCAAACGCGATCTGGCCAATGCCGAACAGGCGTTGAAGAACGTCAGCGCCTCACTGGAGGAGATCGGCATCGACGGGTCCGTCAGCGCCGAACAGCTGGCCGACCTGAACGAGGAGACCGGACCCCGGCTGACGGCTGCCGAACGCGCGGCCACCGACCGCAACTGGGCCTACGGACATGTCGTGATCGACGAGGCCCAGGAGCTCTCTCCCATGCAGTGGCGCTTGCTGGTGCGTCGTTGCCCCTTGAAGTCCTTCACCGTCGTCGGCGATATCGCCCAGGCCAGTTCGGCCGCGAGCGTGGGCAGCTGGGCCGCGGCCATGAAACCATTCGTCGGTCGTCGTTTCGAGTTGGAGGAGCTGACGGTGAACTACCGCACGCCGGTCCAGATCGCCGAAGCTGCCGCCCGGATGGCCCAGGAAGCGGGCCTGCAGGTCTCGACGCCCAAGGCGGTGCGCGAAGGGGACTGGCCCCCGGTGATCAACCGGGTCGAGCCCGGGGAGGTCCTGGGAGCGATGCTGAGGGCTTTGCCGCGGGAGATCGGGATCGCCGACGGGGGACTGGTTGCAGTCATTGCCCCCGCACAACGACTCGATCAGGTACGCACCGCGGTCGCAGGCGAATACGGGCGTCGCGTCGGGGGCGGGTCGGGCGCCCTGGACCAGGACATCGTGGTGACCACGGCCAAGCTGGCCAAGGGCCTGGAATTCGACGTCGTGGTGGTGCTGGAGCCGCAGGAAATCGTCGAGGAGGCCGAAGGAACCGTCGGTGACTTGTATGTCGCGATGACCCGGGCCACCCAACGTCTGCTGGTCATCGCCAGTGGCAACATTCCGGCGGGAATGGAGCCGGACGCCTGATCCCCGCGGTGTAGCTGCTAGATTTGACCTCGTGTCAGTAAGTGAATTGAATCCCGCCATTGCGGGACAGCAGAATGATCCGTCCTTCCCCAACATCTGGCAGGAGCTGAAGTGGCGTGGCCTGGTCCACGTTTCCACGGAGGAATCCGGTCTGGAGCAAATGCTCGCGGGGGAGCCGATCACGTATTACTGCGGATTCGATCCCACGGCGCCCTCATTGCACCTGGGGAACCTGGTCCAGCTGTTGAACATGCGCCGTCTCCAGCTGGCGGGTCACCACCCGCTGGGCCTGGTGGGCGGTTCCACCGGCCTGATCGGTGATCCCCGGCAGAGCGCCGAACGGGTTCTGAACACCAAGGAGACCGTCAACGAATGGGTTGGCCGTCTGCAACGCCAGGTCAGCTGGTTCCTGTCCACCGAGGGAACGAACGCGATGCAGATCGTGAACAACCTGGACTGGACGGGCCCCCTCAGCGCCATCGACTTCCTACGTGAGGTGGGTAAACACTTCCGGGTGGGGACGATGGTCAAGAAGGACACTGTTGCGTCACGCCTGAACAGTGACGAGGGAATCAGCTACACGGAATTCAGCTACCAGATCCTGCAGGGCATGGACTACCTGGAGCTCTACCGCGACTACGGCTGCCGTCTGCAGACCGGCGGTTCCGACCAGTGGGGCAACCTGACCAGCGGCACGGAACTGATCCGCAAGGTCGAAGGCACCACGGTCCATGCCTTCGGAACCCCGCTGATCACCAACTCCGACGGAAGCAAGTTCGGCAAAAGTGAAGGCAACGCCATCTGGCTCGATGCCGAGATGTGCAGCCCATATGCCTTTTACCAGTTTTGGCTCAACACCGCGGACGTCGATGTGGTTGATCGGTTCAAGATCTTCACCTTCCGCACGCGCGAAGAAATCGAAGCCATCGGACAAGAGGTGGCGGACCGCCCCTTCGCCCGGGCGGGGCAACGCCAGTTGGCCTACGACGTCACGTCGTTGGTCCACGGGGTGGATGTCACCGAAAAGGTCATCGCAGCCTCGGCGGCAATGTTCGGCCAAGGGGCGCTCGCCGAGTTGGACGAGGAGCTCCTGGTGGCAGCCACTGCGGAACTGCCCAGTGCGAAGGTGGCACCGGATTCCTTGGGAATCGTCGAGCTGCTGGTGGCGACCGGACTCTCCGAATCCAAGTCGGCGGCTCGTCGGACCGTGGGCGAGGGAGGTGCCTACGTCAACAACGTCAAGTTCTCAGATGTCGACGCGGTCATCGACCCATCGACCCTGTTGCATGGCCGCTATGTCCTGGTGCGCCGTGGCAAGAAGAACCTGGCAATAGTCGAAGTCGGTTCCTAGAGACCAGGGCAGCGGCGCGTCCTGGACGCGCCGCCATTCCAGAAGGACCAGAGGCCGGTCGGCCCCGAGACGTGAATCACGTCGGGGCCGACCGGCCTTTTTCGCGTCCGGAGAGGGGCCGGCTGCCGGGCCGGCCACCAAGGAAGCCCGGAATTCCGGGGATCCGGGGGTGATCGAGGGCGGAAGGCGTGCAGGGACCTGCCGATTTGCAGCCACCGGTCAGCACGTGTAATGTTTTCTCTTGTCGCCGCCGCTCCTGCAGCGGACAAAGGAAGCGAAAGTTTCCCGGGAAAGCGACCAAACCCCTTTCAAATATCCAGGTATTCCGGACGTCATTTGCACGCCCTGAAACATGGAAATGGAAGCGGGGGGAGGCCGAATGGTCGAAATCAAAGCGATAAAGTCGATTTGACAACGATCAAACGGACTAATAAATTAGATATGTAGCAGCGAGAGAAAAGCAAAAAGAATACGAATTCTTTACTTCGTAATTTGCTCGGAATCGTTAGCGGTCTGTTGTTTGAGAACTCAATAGTGTGCCATGTTTGTTGACACCGATTTTT
>NZ_JBQSYU010000016.1:0-84594 GCF_052379645.1 Arthrobacter sp. 179
CCCCGCAACCAGCCTGCGGGTACGGGCCCCGCCGTCGTCAGGCAGTCCCCCGGTCCGGCCCCGGCACCCCGGGGCCGGGATCCGGCTCGACGTCCGCCCCCGAGATACCCATGCCGGTGCCCTCCCCGGGATCCCCGTCGGGGCTTTGCCGGACCTCCTCATGGGCTCCCCGGGTCTCGGCGGCCTGGGCCAGGTTCCTGGCCAGTTCGTCGAGCCGGGCCTTGGGGTCCTCCTCGTCGTCCCCCAGCAGGCCGTGCAGGAGCCCCGAGTCCCGGCGGTCGAGCACCACCGTGCACCCGAATTCGGTCTCGGCCAGTTCGAAGGTGATCTCCGAAGCGTCCAATCCCCACCCGGGGCCCGTCCGCCAGGTCATGCTCCGGCGGTTCGTGGCCGTGGTGACCTGCATCCGGGTGCTGTCCTGGCCCTCCGGGCCGAGCAGCGTGATGGACTGGCCGTCCTGGATGCCTCCATCGACGTGCTCGACCCCGGGGACCCAGCGGCAGTACTGGGCACCGTCCTGCAGCACACTCCACACCACATCCGCGGTGGCGTTGACATCCTGTTGGGTTCGCAACGATTCCATCCTCGGAGCCTACCGCCCTACCCCCGCGGTGTTCAGTACCTGAAGATCGCGGAGATCGGGCTGTCCGGGTCGGCCGGTTCCGAACTGGCATGGACCAGTCCCCCGCTGCCCATCGTGGCGACCGCTGCCGCCTCGATTTGCTCGCAGCCGGCATACCGGTCGTCCCGTCCCAGCGCCACGATGGTGTGGGGTCCGGAAGCAGCCTGCTCCCAGCACCACGGATCGGCCTGGATGAACAGGGTCTCGATCCGCCCGTGCAGGGCGGCTTCATGGATCTCGGCACGATCGCTGGAGACCCTTCCGGTCCCATGGAGGGAACGGAACTGCTCGATCAGCTTCGACCTCTCGGCACGCAACCGGTCTTCGATGACGGGCCAGGCCAGCCGATGCAATTCACCGGAGGACAGAGGGTCCGGGTTGCGGATCACGGCGTCGTCCAGGATGTGGGGATAGTCCCCGGCGCCCCGATATTCGCTCACGAGCAGATCGGGGCCCACAAGCACCAGGGGCAGTCCGCGTTCGAACAGCAGCGGACGCAACCCGCTGGCGGCTTCACGCACGAACCGTGTCACTTCGTTCTTCTTGAAGTGTTCATCGGCGGCACCGTGGCCGTAGAACACGGCCGAACCGCCCTTGGTTCCGGCGTCGGCAGCCGGCCGGGCCATCGTGTCCGACCGGGGTTCCTGGGCCTCGACGACGTCGCGCAGGGCCGTGGGCACCCCGTTCAGCTCGAGTTCGGCCATCTGCTGGCGGTCGCCCTCCAGCAGGCGCAGGTTGCGTTGGCTGACGGCCAACAGCAGGAATTGTTCATCGCCCGAGAGCAGCCGGAACAGCGGCCCCAGCACCAGCCGGTCACCGACCGTGGAGAATTCGGGGACGGAATACGGCACCCGGTAGCTGGCGTGCCACCCCGGCCGCATGAATAATGCGACCCCGTCGCTCATGTGCTGCCAAGCCCAGGCATCGTCACGCAGCTGCCTGGCAGGGGCGAGCAGGTCGTCGATTTCGGCCGGGCGTAGACGCCCTTCCAGGGATTCCTCGAGCGCGCTGAGCAGGTTCTTCCAACGCAGCTGGTCCGCCCGGGACTGGTCGCCGAAGCGGTGGGTGGGCATGAACATCGAGATATGCAGTGCCGCCGTATCGGCTTCAGCCAAGAACGGTAGATCGGCACGGGTGATCATTTCCAACGTGTCCTCCTGATTCCAGTGGACACTTCATTCTACAGGGTGTCGAAAAACCCGCCCGGGCGAGGTCCACGACCCTGCTGGCGCTAGACTCGTGGGCGTGATTGAAAACGTACTTCCACCCCAGGTATCCGATCTCTTCGACCCCATCCGCTGGCGGGTCGTGGAGGGTTTCGATTTCGAGGACATCACCTACCATCGGCAGGTGGAACGCGATGCCCAGGGCAGGATCCTCCGTGATCTGCCCGCCGTACGCATCGCCTTCGACCGGCCCGAGGTGCGCAACGCCTTCCGCCCCGGAACCGTCGATGAACTCTTCAGGGCCCTCGATCATGCCCGCATGACCTCCGATGTGGCCACCGTGCTGCTGACCGGCAACGGCCCCTCCGCCAAGGACGGGGGCCACTCCTTCTGCTCCGGTGGGGACCAGCGCATCCGTGGCCGGGACGGCTACCGCTACGCCGGCGGCGAGACCGCCGAGTCGATCGACCCGGCCCGGGCCGGGCGCCTGCACATCCTCGAGGTCCAACGGCTGATGCGCACCATGCCCAAGGTCGTCATCGCCGTCGTCAACGGGTGGGCGGCCGGCGGCGGCCACTCGTTGCACGTGGTCTCCGACCTGACCATCGCCTCCCGTGAGCACGGCAAGTTCAAGCAGACCGACGCCACGGTCGGCTCCTTCGACGCCGGCTACGGTTCGACCTTGTTGGCCCGGCAGGTCGGCCAGAAGAATGCCCGCGGCATCTTCTTCCTGGCCCGCGAATATTCCGCCGAGGACATGGTCTCGATGGGAGCCGTCAACGAGGCGGTGGACCATGAGCGCCTCGAGGAGGTCGCCCTGGAATATGCGGCCGATATCGCCCGCCAGTCACCGCAGGCGATCCGGATGCTCAAATTCGCCTTCAACCTGGCCGACGACGGGCTGGCCGGCCAACAGGTCTTCGCCGGGGAGGCCACCCGCCTGGCCTACATGACCGATGAGGCCGTGGAAGGCCGGGATGCCTTCCTGGCCAAACGCGAACCCGACTGGTCCTCGCACCCCTACTACTTCTAGGAGCCCGGGATGGACATCGCAGAGATCCTGAAAGCCCTCGCCGCGACCCTGAACGACGAGGGGCCGGCGGTCGAGATCCTGCCCGGCGAGGCAGCGGGCAGCCACCGGATCGACACCCCGCAGGACGTCCCGGAGGGCACCGCCGCCGTCGTCCGGACCTCTGGTTCCACGGGGACACCGAAACGCACCGTGCTGCCCACGGATTCCCTGGCGGCCTCGTCCATGGCCGCCGCCGAACATCTGGGTACCGAAGGACAGTGGTTGCTGGCCCTGCCCGTGCACTACGTCGCCGGCTTGGCGGTGCTCACGCGCAGCCTCTACGCAGGAACCCGTCCCTGGGCCATGGACCTGGCCGGCTCGTTCACTGCCCAGGCCTTCACCGCTGCCGCGGGCGAGCTGACCGACAAGGTGCGCCTGACCTCCTTGGTGCCCACCCAGCTGGCCCGCCTGCTGGAGGATCCAGCACCGGAAACCATCGCGGTGCTGCGTCGGTTCAACACGATCCTGCTCGGCGGCGGGGCCGCCTCGGAATCGTTGCGTTCCAGCGCCCGCTCCCACGGCCTGAACATCGTGCGGACCTATGGGATGACCGAGACCTGCGGTGGCTGCGTATACGACGGCAAACCGCTGCCCGGGGTGCACCTCGACGTCGCCGCCGGCAGGATCCGCCTGGGCGGGGACGTCCTGGCCGCGGGCTACCTGGACGACCCCGCCCACACGGCCGAGCGCTTCCTCCTCGACGCCGCCGGGCGGCGCTGGTTCACCACCGATGACCTGGGCAGCTACGAGGACGGGGTGCTCAACGTGCTCGGGCGCATCGACGATGTCATCAACACCGGTGGCGTGAAGATCTCCGCCGCCGCGGTGGCTGCCGCCATCGAAGCGGTCCCCGGGGTCCGCTCCGCCCTGGTGGTGGGGGTCCCCGACCCCGAATGGGGCTCCGCCATCGGTTCACTGGTCACCGGGGAGGCCACCGGAGAATCCATCCGAGATGCCGTCAGGTCCTCGCTGGGGCCCGCGGCCGTCCCCCGCCGGTTGCTGCAGGTCCCCGAGCTTCCTGCCCTCCCGGGCGGCAAACCCGACCGTCGGGCGGCAATTTCCCAGTTGGCGGCGGCAGGGAGAGAATAGGACGCTGGACCAACAGCCAGCACCCACCCGAGAGGACCCTGCCGTGGCCACACCCGCCCAATGGATCGAAGGCGCCCGGCTGCGCACCCTCCCGATGGCCATCGCCCCGGTCATCATCGGCACGGCGGCGGCATTCGGGGTGGCGGGCGAAGTCCATTGGATCCGCGCCGGGCTGGCCGCCCTGGTGTCCTTGCTGCTGCAGATCGGCGTGAACTACGCCAACGACTACTCCGACGGGATCCGCGGCACCGACGACGTCCGCGTCGGCCCGTTGCGGCTGACCGGCTCCGGCGCGGCGAAGCCTGGCCGGGTCAAGGCCGCTGCCTTCGGCTGTTTCGCTGCCGCCGCGGTGGCCGGGCTGGCCCTGGTGGTCCTGTCCGAGGCCTGGCCGCTGCTGCTGGTCGGGGTCGCCGCGATCTTCGCGGCCTGGGGCTATACCGGCGGGGACCGGCCCTACGGCTACCAGGGCCTGGGCGAGGTGTTCGTCTTCTTGTTCTTCGGCCTCGTCGCCACCCTGGGCACCACGTTCACCCAGGTCCTCGAACTGCCTGCGACCGCCTGGGTCGGTGCCTGTGCCACCGGATTGATCGCCACGGCCCTGCTGATGGCCAACAACGTGCGCGACATCCCCACCGACCGCGAGGTCGGCAAAAGGACCCTGGCGGTGCGTCTGGGCGATGACGGGGCCCGCATCTCCTATGTGCTGATGCTGGGGCTGGCCCTGCTGCTGCCGCTGCTGGTCGTGGCCGACTTCCCCTGGCTGATGCTCGTCGTCCTGATCGCCCCGCTGTGTCTGATGCCGTCCTGGGTCATGTTGCGCACCCGTCGGCGCGCGGCCCTGATCCCGGTGCTACGGCAGACCGGGTTCATCAACCTCGGCTACAGCGTGCTTTTCGCCATCGGCATGGTCGTGACGGTCGTGCTCCGTCAGCAGGGCTGATCCGCGCTGGACTACTGGAAGTCGTCCTCGGCGTCCTCGTCCTCACGTTCGACCGTCCCCTTGTGGGTCCCCGGGCTCCGGCGTAGCTCCTCCACCCGTCCCTGGACCTGCCGGACGCTTTCAGTCCGCATCCGGTTCAGGAACAGATAGGCCACGCAGAAGGCGATCACGGCCGCGATGATGGCGGCCAACCAGGGGGAAAAGCCCAACAACCAGTACAGGGCGGCGAAGACCGCGAAGAAGAGGACCAGACGGATGAGGGAGTACTTGAGGAACTGCACTCTTCGATTCTACCGGCTGGAGCAGCGGCACGTTTTCTTCACTACAATGGATCCATGGTCAGAAACTTGATGCTCGGTGCACTGGTGGCCCTCGCCGTCACCATCTACGCAGTGATCCAGTGCGTGCAGACACCGGCGGACCGGGTGCGCAGCATCGCCAAGCCCTGGTGGATCCTGGCCATCATCCTGCTTCCGCTCATCGGGGCCCTCTTATGGTTCTGGCTCGGCCGTCCGGACGACTCGGGCTCGGGCCCCTCCCAGGGCCAGCGGCCCACCCGTGGCCCGGCGGCCCCCGACGACGACCCGGACTTCCTGCGCAGCCTCGAAACCCAACGGCGCCAACGCGCCAAGGAGGAGGACCTGCGTCGCCGTGAGGCCGAGCTGAGGGCCCGTGAGGAGCAAGCCCGGAAGAACCAGAACCCACCGCATGACGATGGGACGCATTCCTCCGACCAGGACTCGAACCCGCCGAGCAGCTAGGCACCCTTCCTGGGCCGAAGGGGCCCTGCACAGTTCAGTCGCGAGGCTGCTTTGCTGCTTCCTTCCGGACGCGGGCGAAGAGGATCCCCAGGCTCACACCGCAGCCCACCACGAAGAGCATGGCCAGCCCCAGCAGCACCAGCTTGGCCACCAGTGCCGCCAGGAACGTCGAAACCAGCGCCAGCGCGATGGCGACCATGGCCAGCAGCAGCGGCAACATGGCAGTGCGGTGGAAGGGCAGGGGGTCCTGGGCTGAGGGCATCAAACCACTCTAGGTCATCGCCCGGGCGCCGGAGGGCACACTGCCGGGGCTTGCGTCGTTCCCTGCGGTCCCGCCTCCCGCCTGCCGTCCCGAGGCCACCCTCTGGACGAAGAGGGCCCGGGAGGAAACCTTGCGGTCTCCTCCCGGGCCCCTCGGGGATCCGGCGGTGGCTAGACTCCCGCGTAGGAGTGCAGGCCGTTGAAGTACAGGTTCACCACGGTGAAGTTGAAGACGATGCACAGGTAGCCGATGATGCTCAACCAGGCCGACCGGGTGCCGGTCCAGCCACGGGTGGCCCGGGCGTGCAGGTAGCCGGCGAAGACCACCCAGATCACGAAGGTCCAGACTTCCTTGGTGTCCCAGCCCCAATAACGGCCCCAGGCGGCTTCGGCCCAGACGGCACCGGCGATGAGGGTGAACGTCCACATCACGAACGCGACGGCGTTGATCCGGTAGGCGAAGTTCTCCAACGCGGCCGCGCTGGGAACCAGACGCAGGAACGCCAATTTATCGGATTTGCCGGCGGCCAGCTTCGATTGGCGGTCTGCCTGCATCAGCTGCAGGACGCTCAACGCGAAGGTGATCGTGAACAGCGAAGAGGCCAGGACGGCAATGGAGACGTGGATGACCAGCCAGGGGCTCTGCAACGCCGGGACCAGATGCGCGACCGGGGTGGGGAAGCCCATCGTCGCGGCACACAGCATCAACGTCACCAGGCCGATGACGAAGGTCCCCATGAAGCGCAGGTCCTTGCGCAGCAGCACGACCAGGAACACCGCAGCCACCAGGAAGGCGCCGGTGGTGAGGAATTCGTACATGTTCCCCCACGGCACCCGGCCGGCAGCGATGGCGCGGGAGACGACGGCGAACCCGTGGATCAGTACGCCGATCCAGGCCACCGAGACTCCGATGCGGGCTGCCGTGCGCTTGCCGGCATCCCGGGTGTAGTTCATCGATTCGTTGACCAGCAGGCCATCGTCTTCGGCGGGGGCATGCGGACCAGCAGGAGCGCTGGTCGCGGCGGCGCCACGTGCGGATCCCGTTCCGGCGGCACCGGCCATGGCCAGCTGCTTGGCCTCCTCGGCCAGCAGGCCCGATTCGAGTTCACGGATGGTGCGGCTCGATTTGGCCAGATCCCAGGCGAAGGCGATGAAGGCAATGGCGTAGGCCATGGCCGCCAGCAGCATGAAGAGGTCGCTGTAGGCGCCGAGGTTTTCGTTGATCGTGGGCATGCGTTTTTCCTCTGTCTCCTAAACTTCGGTCCGGTCGGTGCCGGTGAATTCACGCTCAAGAAGTGTGCGAATCTCCCGGGCTTCCTGCCGTACACGCGGGTCCTCGCCACGGGCGAGCACTCCGTATTCGATGATACGCCCACTCTTTTCCCCGGAGCCACCCGATTCGCCCGCGGCGGGGTGCACCTTGATCCAGGCACGCCGGCGGGGGGTGAACAGGGAAACGGCCAGACCCATCAGGGCCAAGGCGGCGAAGATGCCCACCGGCAGCTTGCCCGGATCGTGGTGGACGTCCAGGGCGGCGTAGCGTTTGATGCCCTTGAAGGTGATCGTGCCCTTGTCCTGGGGCAGTTCCACCGTCTGGCCGGCATTGACGACCAGGCCGCCGGCGTCCAGCTTCCTGCTGTTCAGTTCGTTCAGGTCGTCGGTGTCCAGGACGAAGACGTTCTGTGGATCCCCGGAGTCCAGACCGAGGTCACCGTAGTAGGAGTTCAGCTGCAGTTGCGGTTCCGTCGGGCTCGGATCTAGGGAGACCCCCACCCCCTCGGCGGTGATCCCCGCCGTGGGGAGGAACAGGCCGACGAAACCGAGCTGGTCGGGGGCCGCGTCGGGGACCTTCAGGACCAGCAGGGAGGTGAAGACCTCGTCCTGCGGCACCGCCACCACCGGGCCGGAGTAGGCCACCTTGCCGTTGCCGTCGTGCACGACGATGTCCGGGGCGTACCCGTTGGCCACCAGATAGACGGCGGTGCCACCGATCCGCAGCGGATGGTTCACGCGCAGATCCTGCTTCCGTGGCTTCTGGCCGGGTTCGGACGTGGTGACCTGGGCATGGAAGTCGATGGGCTGGCCGAAGTGTGTGGTCGATTCGCGGTCGTAGGTGACATCGAAGTCGTCCAGAGCGACGGAGAAGGGGCTCAGCGAGCCTTCCTTGAAACCGGTTCCGGGATTGAAGGAGTCGTAGGAGACCAGCGTGTTCACGAAGGACTCACCCTCCACGACGATCCGCTGGCCGGTGTACCCGTAGACCCCACCGATCGCGACGGAGGCCAAGACGCCGATGAGCGAGAAGTGGAAGACCAGGTTCCCGATTTCACGGACGTAGCCGCGTTCGGCGGCCACCGACGGCGTCGTGCCCCCGGGACGTTTCTCGACCCGGTAACCGCGTTTGCGCAGCAGGGCGGCGGAGCGGTCGAGGACCTCCCCGTCGCTGCGGGCGGCCGGATCGTCGGCCAGTTCGAAGCTCCCGTTCTCGGGGAGCCGCGACAGCCGGGCCGGGGTACGCGGTGGCGGGGTGCGCAAGGTCTTGTAGTGCTTCTTCGCCCGGGGAAAGACACAGCCGATCAACGAGATGAACAGCAGCAGGTAGATCGCGGAGAACCAGACGGAGGAGAACACGTCGAAGAGCTGGAAGGTATCGAGCCATTCCCCCAGCACCGGCTTGTTCTCCAGGTAGGCGGTGACCTCCGTCGGGTTCACCGGGCGCTGCGGGAACAGCGATCCCGGCACGGTGGCCACGGCCAGCAACAGGAGCAGGAACAAGGCGGTACGCATGCTGGTCAGCTGGGTCCAGGCCCACCTCACCATGCCCCAGGGCCCCAGGGACGGTACCGCCACCTCGGGCTTGCGGCCTCCCCGGGGGTTCTTCCCGCCCGCGGAACCCGACGATGCGTGATTGGACTTGCTGTTCAGGGCCATCAAATCGGCAACCTTATCTCGTTGGCGAACCATGTTTGCAGTTGCACGACCCATTCACCCCACAGCCCCGTGACCATCACGAGGCCCAACAGGATGAGCAGGAGGCCGCCGGCGCGCATGACGGCCACCTGGTGGCGCTTGAAGAAGGCCAACGTCCCCGCGGCCCTCCTGAATCCCAGGGCGATGAGCAGGAACGGCACCCCCAGGCCCAGGCAGTAGGTGAAGGTCAGCAGGGCACCGCGGGCCACATTCGCGTCGGGGCCGGTACTCATGATCAGCACTGCGGACAGGGTGGGCCCGATGCATGGGGCCCATCCCAGACCGAACGTCATGCCCAGCACGGGGGCACCCCAGAGACCTGCCGGGGGCCGGTGGTGGATCTTGCGATCACGCTGGAACCAGGAGAATCCGCCCATGAACACGATGCCCATGACGATGACCACCAGGCCCAGGGCCTGGGTGACCCAGTCCCCGTCCCGGGCCAGCCAGACGGTCGCCTTGGTGAAGACGATCCCGATGAGCATGAACACCACGCTGAAGCCGAGGACGAACAACCCGATGCCGGTGACCATCCGGCCCCGTTTCTGTTCGGCCAGATCCGCCCCGGTCAGCCCGGTCACATAGCCCAGGAACCCGGGAACCAACGGCAGGACGCAGGGCGATAGGAAGGAGACGAGCCCGGCGAGGACGGCCACCGGGATCGAGAGCAGCAGCGAGCCGTCCTGGACGGCCTCGGCGAAGGGGTTGCCCTGGACGCCCAGCGCCGGAAGGGCAGTGACGAGCCCGGCGATCACGCGGACTCGGAGACCAGGTCGGAGATCAGTGCCTTCAGCGTGGACTCATCGGCTTCACCCAGCAGGCGGGCCGCCACCCGGCCCTGGCGATCAAGCACCAGCGTGGTGGGCACGGCCTGCGGGGGGACGTATTCGGTCATCGAGAGCAGGATCGATCCGTCGGCGTCGGGCATCGAGGGGTAGTCGATCTTGAAGGTGCGTTCGAACGCGTGCGCCGTGTCCTGGCCATCACGGACGTTCACCCCGTAGAACTGCACGCCCTTGGATTTGAAGGCCTTGCTCAGTTTGGCCAGATGCGGCGCCTCGAGCCGGCACGGGGCGCAGGCGGCATACCAGAAGTTCAGGACGGTGATCTGGTCCTTGAGCTGCGCCGAGTCAATGGTTTTGCCCTCGTACGTCGTGCCGTCCAGTTCCACAGGTTTCCCGCGGCTTGCCTGGTCGTATTCCTGGACGGAACCGTCCCCGGCAATGTAGTTCTTCCCGTTGCCGGCCTTGGCCTGTTCCGCCAGCGGGTCCTCGGTCGCGGCGCAGGCGGCCAGCGGCAGGACGGCGGCGAAGAGCGCGGCGGAGCGCAGGACGTGTCGTCGGGCGGGAAACGGTGAATCGGACAGGCGGGACGGATGGGACGGCATGTGTTCTTCAGGCTCCGGGGATGTTAGCCGCGTTGGCCAGCAGGTCAGCGCAGGGTTCGGTATAACGAACGGCAACGAGCCGTTCCCCCTCAAAATCCAGGCTGGTGACCGACGTGAGCGTGCATTGCCGCTTCCGGGGGTCATGCCACAGGTGCTTGTTTTCGGCGGCCAGGCGCGTCACCCAAATGGGTAGCTGGTGGCTGACCAGCACGGCTTGGGCTCCGGGGCCGCCGAGTGAAACGGCCCGGTCGCGGTGATCCTTCACCGCGGCCATCATGCGCTCGACCTGGACCCGGTAGGGCTCCCCCCAGGACGGACGCAACGGGTTGATGAGGTAGGGCCAGTGCCGCGGGTTGCGCAGCTGCCCCTTGACTCCGGAGAGTCCCTCGAAATGGTTTCCGCCTTCGATCAGTCGATCATCGGTGGCGATCTGCAGGCCCAGGGCCTTGGACGTCGGCTCGGCCGTTTCCTGGGCCCTGACCAGTGGCGAGGCCGCCAGATGCACGATTGACGCGCCGGCGTCGCGCTGGGCCACGAAGTACTCCGCGGCACGATCCGCCATGGTGCGGCCGAGATCGGAGAGGCGGAATCCGGGCAACCGGCCATAGAGCACCTTGTCCGGGTTGTGGACCTCCCCATGGCGGAGCAGGTGGACGGTGGCGACAGGCATGCATCTAGTGTCTCAAACCTTTGCGGCGTCGCCTAAAAGGAGGACGGTGATCCACTTCATGCATCCCTCGCGGGCGCATAGTGTCAGCCTTCGTGATGATGCCCCGACAGGGGTCGGGCGCATTAGTCTGGGAGCTGGGCCCACCGTACGCAACACCAATGGAGGACAGACGATGAGCACCCCCACCCCCGAGGACCCGCAGCAGGACCCGGATGCCACCAACGACGGCACCACTCCCCCGGTTCCCGGTCCCCCGCAGTTCGGACAACGCCTGCCCGAGACCGGGGCCGACGCCACCGGGTCCCCCCAATACGGCCAGAACCCTCCGGGCCAGCCGGGCCAGTACGGCCAGGGCACCCAGGGCCCCGGTTCCTCCGGGCAGCCGGGGGCGGGCCTGCCTCCGGGCTACGGCCAGCCCGGTCAGCCGAACCTGCCCCCGGTGGGACAGGGCCATGCGAATCCCGCCCCCTCCCCCTATGGCTACGGTTACGGCCAGCAGCCGGACGGTGGGGCAGCGGGCTTCGGGGGAACTCCCGGCACGCGGCCGGCACCCCCGAAACAGCTCAAGGCGGCATTCTGGTTGATCATTGGCGCCGGGATCATCACCCTGGTGCAGGCGCTGATCCTGATCTTCCTGCCGAACGCCATGGTCGTTGAGGCCATCCGCGAAGCCATCGCGCAGCAGGGTCCCGAGACCCAGCAGCAGCTCGACGACGCCGGGATCGACCTCGAATCGATGATCAGCGCCCTGAAGGTCGTCGTCCTGATCATGATGGTGGTCGTGGCCGGGGTCTACGCGCTGATCGCCAGCTTCATCCGCAAGGGCAGCAACGGGGCCCGCATCACCGGCACCGTCCTAGCGGCGATCTCCCTGTTCGGGTTGTTCACCCCGTCGGATCCGATCTCGCTCCTGGTGATCCTGCTCGGCGTGGCCGGCATCGTCCTGGCCTGGCTGACGCCCTCCTCGAACTACGTCAAGGCGATGGCCCAGCGTAAGCGGGGCGGCTTCCGCTAGCAGCCCTCAGTCCTGGTCTGCCGGGCGGCCCGCCCCGAAGCCTGCGTGGTAGGCCAGGATCTGCAGTTCCCGGGCCATGTCCACCCGGCGCATGTGGATGCCCTCGGGAACCTGGAGGATCACCGGGGCGAAACTGAGGATGTTGGTGATCCCGGCACCGACGACCCGGTCGCAGAGTTCCTGGGCCGCCGGTCCGGGGACGGCCAGCACGGCCATGTTCAACCCCAGTTCGGCCGTGGCCGCAGCCAGTTCACCCACCGGACGGACCGCCAGCCCGCCCACGGCATCGCCAATGACGGTTTCGGCGATGTCGAAGACCGCTTGGATGCTGAACCCGCCTTCACGGAAACCGGCATAGCCGGCCAAGGCGCGGCCCAGGTTGCCGGCACCGAGGATGCCGACCCGCCAATCCCGTTCCAACCCCAGGGTCTCGGAAATGGTCTCGGCCAACACCTCGATCCGATACCCGACGCCCCGGGTCCCGAAGGTCCCCAACAGCGAGAGGTCCTTGCGCAGGATCGCGGAATTCACTCCGGCGGCGGCGGCCAGGACCTCCGAGGAGATCGTCGGGCGACCGACCTCACGCATGGCCTCCAGGGCGCGCAGATAGCCGGTCATGCGACTCAGCGTCGCCTCGGGAAGTGCCTTTTCCATCGGATTCACGCACTGATCAACTTCTCGAGCCGATCCGCATCAATGACCCAGAAATCGCGTTGCACCCCATCCACCAACAGCACCGGCACCTCTTCGCCGAATTGCTGCATCAGGGCCGGATCGTCATCGATGAGGACCTCGTCCCACGCGACTCCATGCCGTGCCGTCACCGTCTGGACGGTGGCGCGGGCGGCCCCGCAGAGGTGGCATCCGGTCCGGCTCAAGAGCCTGACCCGGGGTGGTTGAAGCGAAGAATCCATACTCCAAACCTACCGTTACTCCCCCGCGGCCGGGCAGAAACGATCCTCCCCGTGACGCACGGCACCGCTCGCGTGGCCCGTCTCGGTGGATAGACTATCCAGATGCCAGAGCAGCCCCGAGCCGCCCATGTACCGGCAGCCCCACCATCCCCCGGGCATGCCGCCGCCTTCTTCGACGTCGACAACACCATGATGCGCGGGGCCAGTCTGTTCGCCGTGGCCCGGAAGATGTATAGCCGGGGGGCGTTCAGCCTGCGCCACGCCCTGTGGATGGGCGTGCAGCAGATCAGCTTCATGGTGCGCGGCGAGGACCTCGCGCAGGTCCACCGGATCAAGGACCAGGCGCTGGCCCTGGCCGCCGGCATCCTGGTCGATGACATGAGCGCCCTGGGCGACGAGATCTACGACGAATTCATTGCCAGCCGGATCTGGCCCGGGACCCGGGCGCTGGCCCAGGCGCATCTGGACGGAGGCCGGCCGGTGTGGCTGGTCACCGCCACCCCCTTGGAAGTGGCCGAGGTGATCGCCGACAAGCTCGGCCTTTCCGGTGCGCTGGGCACCGTGGTGGACCAACACGAGGGGGTCTATACGGGCCGGCTGGTCGGCGAGATCCTGCATGGCCCGGCCAAGGCCACCGCCGTGACCGAGCTGGCGGCCCGCGAAGGCCTGGATCTTTCGACCAGCTGGGCCTACAGCGATTCCTATAACGACGTGCCGCTGCTGACCGTCGTCGGACATCCGGTGGCCATCAACCCGGATGTACGCCTGCGCCGCCACGCCCTGGCCCACAACTGGCCCGTATATGACTTCCGCCGTGGACGGCATGCGGCAACGATCGGCATCCGGGCGGCCACCGTCTCGGGCGCCGTCTACGGGCTCTGGCGCGGCCTGCGGATGATGCGCCGACGCTTCCGCCCCTAGGAGCCGGGTGGGGCGGGCCCTGCCTCCGGCAAGGCCCGGACATGACGACGGCGGGGCCCCACCCGAAGGTGGAACCCCGCCGTCAAGCATCAGGGGCGGGATCCTGTCCCGCCGCGTGCTACTTCTTGTTGCGACGCTGGTGGCGCGTCTTACGAAGCAGTTTACGGTGCTTCTTCTTGGCCATCCGCTTGCGGCGCTTCTTGATAACTGAGCCCATTTGGTTCCTCACAGACTAATGATTGATTTCTGCTGACGACCACGCGGGGAGCAGGCAGCAACCATCGCGGACGTTAAATGTTCCCTACTAGTTTACCTTGCCCAAGGCGACCGTGCGGACCACGCCCTCAGGCGGTCTCCGACGTCCCGTCCACACGCGCGGTTTTCAGGTAGTCCTCGACGGCGGTCTCCGGCACGCGGTAGGAACGACCGAAGCGAACTGCCGGAAGGTCTCCCGCATGCACCAGGCGATACACAGTCATTTTCGACACACGCATCATCTCGGCGACTTCCGCCACCGTCATGAAGCGCGCATTCGAAAAGTTCTTAGCGTCGGCCATCGGCAATATTCTCCTGGTTCGGATGATAAAGGAACACCCCAGCAAGGCATCGCGTGGAAAAACCCGTACGCAGTACCATCTAGCAGACCACACTAGTGGCTGGTGATGCGATTGTGAAACCCGTCGCAGCAACCCGGCCCTCCGGTGTTCCCCCCGACCAGGCCCCGGACAGCGCGAAGCAGGCGCCTCGGAGCCCTGGTGCCGGTCAGCGCCGCAAATGGCGGTATTCACGGGAGAAGTGGATCAGTGGATCGTTCGCGCCGGCGTCGTCGTCGGTGGTGCCCATCGCGACGACCTCCCCGGCGACCACCAGATGTGTCGCCACCTCGTGCACCGCCGTCGTCCTCAGCTCGAACCAGGAGATGGCCCCCTCGATCACTGCGGCCCCACTGACCGGGGCGCGCCGGAAGGGGACCTGGCTCAACAGGCCATGGACGGGATTGGCGGGGCTGGCCAACCAGTTCGCGATCCCCTGGTGCTCCCCGTTCAACAGCGACAGCGTCCAGCCTTCGGACTCGGAGACCGCCTCCCCGATGCGTCCGTCCGCGTAGAGGCTGACCAGCATGGTGGGCGGATCGTAGGAGACGTCCAGGAATCCGGTGACCGTCGCGGCGATGTCCCGGCCATAACGGCGGGTGGCCACCACTGCGGCCCCCGAGGCGATGTCCCCGGCGAGCAGGCGGTAGGTGTCGATGTCGTCCTGCTCGAGCGCCTCGGGGTCGATGCGGTGGGCGGCGAGTGCTTCGGTGTTCTCCATCCCCCCATGTAAACACCCCGGACGCAACGATGTCCCGGACACCGCGGTGCCCGGGACATCGCCGGCCCGTCCAGTCCGGTCCAAGGCCCCTAGATGACTCCCAGGGCGAGCATCGCGTCGGCGACCTTCATGAACCCGGCGATATTGGCCCCGGCCACGTAGTTCCCCGGCTTACCGTAGGCATCGGCCGTCGTGGCACAGGTGGTGTGGATGCCGACCATGATCTCTTCGAGCCGGCGTTCGGTATGCCCGAAACTCCAGGAGTCACGGCTGGCATTCTGCTGCATCTCCAGGGCCGAGGTCGCCACTCCGCCGGCGTTGGCTGCCTTGCCCGGGCCGAAGAGCACCCCGGCTTCCTGGAAGATGGCGATCGCATCGGCGGTGCAGGGCATGTTCGCACCCTCGGCGACGGCCAGGACGCCGGTTTCCACCAGTCGCTTGGCATCCTTGGCCTCGAGTTCGTTCTGCGTGGCGGCGGGCAGCACGACGGTGGCGTCCACATCCCAGACGCAGCCGCCCTCGACGTATTTCACGTTCCCGCCGCGTCGATCCGCGTAGTCACTGATCCTGCCGCGCTCGACTTCCTTGATCTCGCGCAACAGCTCCACGTCGATGCCGGCTTCGTCGACGATGTATCCGCTGGAATCCGAGGCCGCCACGGCGGTGGCCCCCAGGGATTGCGCCTTGGCGATGGCGTTGATGGCCACGTTGCCGGAGCCGGAGACGACCATCCGCTGCCCGTCCAGGCTGGAGCCACGAGTCTTGAGCATCTCCTGGGCGAACAGCACGGCCCCGTAGCCGGTGGCTTCGGGACGCAGCAGCGAACCGCCCCAGCCCATGCCCTTGCCGGTCAGGACGCCCGATTCATAGCGGTTGGTGATGCGCTTGTACTGGCCGAAGAGGAAGCCGATCTCCCGGCCACCCACGCCGATGTCTCCGGCCGGGACGTCGGTGTATTCGCCGATGTGGCGGTACAGCTCGGTCATGAAGGACTGGCAAAAGCGCATGACCTCACCGTCGGACTTGCCGCGCGGGTCGAAATCGGAGCCGCCCTTGCCGCCGCCGATCGGCATGCCGGTCAGTGCGTTCTTGAATACCTGCTCGAAGCCCAGGAACTTAACGGTGCCCAGGTAGACCGAAGGATGGAACCGCAGTCCACCCTTATACGGGCCCAGCGCCGAGTTGAATTCGACACGGAAGCCGCGGTTGATCTGCACCTTGCTCTCATCGTCCACCCAGGGGACCCGGAAGATGATCTGGCGCTCGGGCTCGCACATGCGTTGCAGGATGGCGGCGTCGGCGTATTCGGGGTGCCGGCCGATGACGGTGTTGAGGCTTTCGAACACCTCGGTCACGGCCTGGTGGAATTCGGATTCACCCTGGTTGCGGTGGAAAACGTCTTCCCGGATATCGAGCAGATTCTGATCCAAGGGGTACTCCTTCAAGAACTGAGAGGTGGGCGCGACGGCACCCATGGGGGGGTGGTGAGCGTCGGCGCTCCGAGAAGAACAATGACACGTCGGAGGGCATCGAACCCAACCGATCGTAAAAAATCCGTGAATCGCCCGTAACGTGGAACGGCCCGTCCACCGCCCCTAGCGGCGTCGCCCGAACTTCGGTTTCTGCAGCCTTTCCAGCAGATCCTGGGCCCGGCCGGTGACCTGTTCGACGGTCCGCCCCACGGTCCGGCCCAGCTGCTGCGGAGCATTCCCGGAGCCCGGGATGGCGGGGTTTTCGTGCTCGAGGTCCGTCGCGTCAACCGTCGGAAGCCCATCCTGTTCGCGCTGTTGGGCGGCGCGGTAGGAAGCTGCCACCTCCAGGGCCCGAACCGTCGCTTCCTCGTCGGTGCCGTCACCGCTACCCGCCGCGTCGCGGGCATTGCCGAATGCCATGTCCTTCTTGTACTCTGCGCCCGTGAGCCCGGTCACCGCCGCTTCGGTGCCGGGGTGGCCGGGGAAGGCGGCCAACCAGGTGGCGGCCCGGTGCAATGCCCCGGGTTCGACGGAATAGATCCGCCGCTGGCCGTCGGCCCGCATGCGCAGCACCCCGGCTTCGCGCAGGACCTTCAGATGCTTGGATACGGTCGGCTGGGATACTTCAAGAAGCTGCACGAGGTCACCGACGGAGTTCTCCTCTTCGCGCAGGGCTTCGAGGATCCTGCGCCGGGTCGGATCTGCCAGGACGGAAAAGACATCGTCGAAGGTCATTCCATCACCTTATCCGCAGAAGTTCTTCCGGGCATCCCGCCCCGGGCGGCGCTCAATCAAACCAGGGGTCCAACCCGAAGACGGGAAAGACCTCCTTGCGCGTGGCCATGATGGTCCGGTCGATGAAATCCGCCGGATCGTAGCCGACTTCCCAGGAGCGCCACCAGAGGTCGACGCCGTCGTTCATCAACGCGGGACCGGTGGCACCATATTTTTCCTTCACGTAGGCCAACCAGCTCCCCGGCACCTCGGTACGCAACGGGACGGGCCGGCCGCCGGCGATGGCCACCAGGTGGCTCCAAGCCCGGGGGACGACCTGGATGAGGTTGTATCCCCCACCGCCGGTGGCGATCCACCGGCCGCCACAGTGGCGTTGGGCCAGATCGGATATATCCAGTGCATTCTGCCGCTGCCCGTCGATGCTCAGCCGCAGGTTGCTCAGATCATCCTCGCCGTGCCCGTCACAGCCGTGCTGACTGACGATGACCTCGGGTTCGAAGGCGGCCACCAGTTGCGGCACGACCGCATGGAAGGCCCGCAGCCAGCCGGCATCTGTGGTCCCGGCGGGCAGGGCGACGTTCACGGCACTGCCCATGGCCTCGGATCCTCCTGTTTCGTTGGCGAACCCGGTTCCGGGGAACAGGGACATGCCTGATTCGTGCAAGGAGATGGTCAGTACCCGGGGATCGTCCCAGAAGATCGATTGGGTTCCGTCCCCGTGGTGGGCATCGACATCGATATAGGCGACCCGCTGCGTTCCACCGTCCAGAAGCCGTTGGACGGCCAGCGCGGCATCGTTGTAGACGCAGAATCCGCTGGCCTTGCCGCGGGAGGCATGGTGCATGCCGCCGGCAAAGTTGACCACGTGCAGGGCCCGTTCGGCCAATACGGCGTCGGCTGCCTGCAGCGACCCGCCCGCCAAGCGGGCACTGGCCGCGTGGATATCGGCGAAGGCCGGGGTGTCCTCGGTGCCCAGCCCGCGTTCCTCGTTGATCTCGTCCGGATGTTCCCCGGCGTACCGGACGGCGGAGATGTACTCCGGGTCGTGCACCAGGGCCAGTTCCTCGTCGGTGGCGACCTCCGGTGCAAGCAGCGAGATGTTCCTGCGCTCCAGGATCCCCAGCCCCTCGACCAGGCGCATCGTCAGATCCAGACGCGAGGGATGCATCGGATGACTTTCGCTGAAGCGGTAGGACATCAGCTCCTCGCTCCAGAGGACCTCGGTCGGCGGTGACGGCGGTGTACTCAAGCTCACGGGCTCAGGCTACGCGATATCCGCCTTTCGCGGGTGGATGTCTCCGCCGCGGCGGGTGTCCACCACCGTGCCGCGCACGGGTACTCTACTGTGGACAGTGCCGGGAAACGCCCGGAGCCATCGTTTCCCGGAGCAGCCCGCGACCATGTCCTCCACACCATCAGCCACCCCGCTCAGCTGGGGGAACGCCGTACCGCGTATCCTCCACGGGGTGCGAGACTTCGTCGACACCGTCGCAGCGACGTCGCCGGCCCGGCTGGCTATCGGTGTGTTCCTTCTGGTCATCGCCCTGTTCACGACCCTGCTGTCCTTGCCGGTGGCCTCCTCCACCGGGGAATTCACCCCGCTCCACGATGCCCTCTTCACGGCCACCTCGGCCGTCTGCGTGACCGGGCTGACCGTGGTATCCACCGCGGTGCACTGGTCCTTCTTCGGCCAAGTGGTCATCATCGTGGGCATCTTCATCGGCGGGCTGGGCATCCTGACCCTGGCCTCACTGCTGTCCCTGGCGGTGAGCAAGCGGCTGGGGGTACGCGGCAAGCTGCGCGCCCAGGAGGCCATGAACATCCAAAACGTCGGGCGCCTCGGTGAGGTCGGCACCTTGCTCCGGGTGGTCATCACCACCTCGGTGACCATCGAGGCGCTGCTGGCATTGGCCCTGGCCCCGCGTTTCCTGGTGTTGGGCGAGTCCATCGGCCAAGCCATCTGGCATGGGATCTTCTACGCCATCTCGGCCTTCAACAGCGCCGGATTCACCCCGCACTCCGATGGCCTGGTCCCCTACGAAACCGATTTGTGGGTCCTGGTCCCCATCACCGTCGGGGCCATCATCGGGTCCTTGGGTTTCCCGGCCCTCATGGTGCTGATCGTCTTCCGCAGCAAATTCCGCAAATGGAACCTCCACACCAAACTCACCGTCGTGGTGTCGGGCATCCTGCTGCTGGTGGGCAGCCTCAGCTGGGGTCTCATGGAGTGGAACAACCCGCAGACCATCGGCGGGATGAGCCTGTCCGATAAGCTCATCCACTCGTTCTTCGCCTCGGCGATGACCCGTTCCACGGGTTTTTCCCTGGTGGACCAGAACCAGCTCGAATCCTCCACCCTGCTGCTCACCGACGCGTTGATGTTCGCCGGCGGGGGTTCGGCGTCCACGGCAGGGGGCATCAAGGTCACCACGATCGCGGTGATGTTCCTGGCCATCGTGGCCGAGGCCCGGGGCGATAAGGACATCAAGGCCTTCGGACGCCGCATCCCCGAGAGCACCATGCGTGTGGCGATCTCCGTCACCGTCCTGGGGGCCACCCTGGTCAGCGTGGGCACCGGGGTGATCCTGTCCATCAGTGATGAACCGTTGGATCGGGTCCTCTTCGATTCGATTTCCGCGTTCGGCACGGTGGGGCTGAGCACCAATCTTGCGGCCGAGCTCCCTCCCGAGGGCAAGTATGTCCTCTCCGCGCTGATGTTTGCCGGACGCGTGGGCACCATTACACTGGCGACGGCACTGAGCCTGCGCCAACGCAACCAGCTGTACCACTACCCCGAAGAGAGGCCGATCATTGGCTGAGAACTCGTCGAAACATAATGCCCCGGTGCTGGTCATCGGTCTGGGCCGCTTCGGCGCGGCGGTGGCCAATCAGCTGGTGCGCCAGGGCCGGGAGGTCCTGGCGATCGAGCGGAACCAGGATCTGGTGCAGAAGTGGGCCGGCACGCTCACCCATGTGGTGGAGGCCGATGCCACCAACGTCGATGCCTTGCGCCAACTCGGCGCCCAGGATTTCAACTCGGCGGTGGTCGGGGTGGGCACCTCGATCGAGTCCTCCGTGCTGATCACCGTGAACCTGGTCGATCTGGGCGTCGAGCACCTCTGGGTCAAGGCGATCACCCCATCGCACGGCAAGATCCTCTCGCGGATCGGCGCCAACCACGTCGTCTACCCGGAAGCCGACGCCGGGGTCCGCGCGGCCCACCTGGTGGGCGGGCGCATGCTGGACTTCATCGAGTTCGACGACGGGTTCGCGATCGTGAAGATGTATCCCCCGACGGAGACCCAGGGCTTCACGTTGGGCGAATCCCAGGTCAGGTCCAAATACGGCGTGACCATCGTCGGGGTGAAATCCCCCGGCGAGGATTTCACCTACGCCCAACCCGATACCAAGGTCACGCGGCGGGACATCCTCATCGTGTCGGGACACGTGGACCTGCTCGAGCGGTTCGCCTCCCGACCGTAGGGCCGGCCGGCGGGCTATCCGGCCAGTTCGCGGGTGATCTCCGCGGCCCGTTCGGTGGCCGCCTTGACCCCGGAGCCGATACCGGCCCGCACGCCGGCGGCGTCGAAGCCCTCCAAGGCCGCCTGGGTGGTTCCCCCGGGGCTGGTGACGGCGGTGCGCAGCGCGGAGGGATCGGCGTCGGGCTCGTCGAGCATGACCCCGGCGCCGGCCACCGTGGCCCGCGCCAGATCCCGGGCCAACCCGGCTTCCAGCCCCAGCTCCTCACCCGCGGCGGCCATCGCCTCGGCCAGGTAGAACGCGTAGGCGGGTCCGGAACCGCTCACTGCCGAGACGGCGTCGATCTGGTCTTCGGAGACGATCCGCACCATGCCGGTCTCGGAGAGCAGCGCGGACACCGCTTCAAGGTCCTTCTCGCCGGTCGAGGTGCCCCCGGCCAGGGCCACGACGCCCTTGCCGACGGTCATCGGGGTGTTCGGCATGGCGCGCACGACCGGCTGTCCCTGCGGCAGGGCCTCTTCGATCATGGAGATGGTGACCGCTGCGGCCACGCTGACGACGACGGCCTGCGCCGGGAGGGAGGCGGCGATATCGCGGCAGGCGTCCTGGATCCCGACCGGTTTGACCCCGACGAAGACGATGTCCGCCGCGGCGACCGCCTGCTGGTTGGCGGTCTCGTCCACGGTGGTGGCGAGGGAGCGCACCCCGGTGTCGGCGGCCAAACGCTCCGCTTTTTCGCTGCCACGCACCGTGGCGGTGATGGATCGGGGGTCGAAGCCACCGGCGAGGATGCCGCGGAGGATCGCCCCGTTCATGTTGCCGGTGCCGATGAAGGCCAGACGCCGGCCGGTCGACGTGGTGTCAGGAGTGTGTTTCGAAGATGCCATGGAACCATTCTTCCACGGGGCTCCGGCGGGCGTAGTCCCTGACGGTTCGTCGGCGATCGGCCGGGCAGCGGCCCGGTGGTCCGCTCAGGAACGCAGCGTGGAGGAATCCGAGGTGTTCCCGGCATCGCCTGCCTCGTTGGTGCCGGCGGGGGGGTCGACCGCTTCCAAGTGCTTCCGGGCAAAGCGCAGGGTCTCGGCGAGCCATTCCTCGCGCCCTCCGGCTCCCTTGGCCTTGCGGGTCGATACCTCCACGACGACGTGGCCGTCCCATTCGCTGTCGCGCAGGAACTGCAACGATTCCGCGACCGGCTGGGTGCCCCGTCCGGGGACCAGGTGTTCGTCCTTGCCGTTGTCGACCCCGTCGCAGAGGTGGACGTGGCTCAGCCGGCTCCCCAGCGCCTTGATGGACTCCAACGAGTCCACGTTCGCGATGGCGGCATGGGAGAAGTCCCAGGTGACGTATTCGTAGGGTTGCGGCACGGGGTTCCAGTGCGGAAGGTACATCTTGGCTTCACGACCGCGGGCCCGCCAGGGATACATGTTCTCCACGGCGATGCGGACCCCGTAATCGTCCATGATCTTCTTGACCCCGTCGGCAAAACCGGTGGCATAGCCCCCCTGCCAGCGGAACGGGGGGTGGACGACGACGATGTCGCAGCCCACATCACGGGCCATCGCGGCCGACATCTCGATCTTCGACCAGGCGTCACCCCAGACCTGCTGGGTCAACAGCAGCGTGGGGGCGTGGATCGCCAGGATCGGTTGATCGTAACGGGTACTGAGTTCGTGCAGCTTGCGGGGGTCCTGCGAGAGATGGTTTCCGGTGACCAGCACCTCGACGCCGTCGTAGCCCAGATCATGCGAGACCGCGAAGGCATCGTGGACGTTCAGCGGGAACACCGACGCGCTGGACAACCCCACCTGGATCGGATCCTTCGACATTGCCTGGCTCCCTCTTTTCAATCGACCGCGCCCACGGTGGGCAATCCCGGCAGTTGGCCGAGTTCGACGTGGCCAACTCCCACGCTACTCCCCAGTGGTAAAGGTCCGTCAAAGATCAAATGGTCGAAGCGGCGCAGGATCAGCCCCTCACGCAGCGCCCAGGGGCAGATGCGCAGGGATTTCACCCCCAGCGTGTTCATCGCCACGGAGGCCACGATGGCCCCGGCGAGCATCTGCGGTGCGCGCACTTCGGATACCCCGGGCAGCTCGGTGCGTTCGAGGGTCGTCATGGCTTCAAGCCGGCGGGTCCAGAGTTTCAGGTCATCCAGGCGCAGGACCCGTTTGACATGGATCCCTTCGGCGCTCGGGGCGGCCCCGGTGATCCGGGCCAGGGACCTGAAGGTCTTGGACGTCCCGGTGACCAGGGTCGGCTTCGGATGCTCGGCGATCAGCGCCAGCGGTTCGGCCAAGGTCTCCTTGACGTGGGCCCGCAGCGCCTTCACATCGGAGGTGCGGGGCGGGTCCCCGGGCAACCAGTCACGGGTCAACCTGCCGGCACCCAGAGGGACCGAAAGGGCCAGTTCGGGAAACTCGTCGGTCCCGTAGGCCATTTCAAACGACCCACCGCCGATGTCCAGGTCCAGGATCCTTTCCGAGCTCCACCCGAACCAGCGACGGACCGCATGGTAGGTCATCCCCGATTCCTGCTCGCCGGAGAGCTCCGCCAGCTGGATCCCGGTTTCCTGCACCACCCGGTCCAAGACGGCGGGACCGTTGCTGGCACTGCGGATCGCCGAGGTGCAGAACGCCAGCAGGTCCTCGGCCCGGTGACGGGTGGCGAACAAGGAGGCCTCGTGGACGAAGTCAAGCAGCTCGCGTTGGCCGTCCTCGGTGATCGCCCCGTCCTCATCGAGGTAGGCCACCAGGGACAGCGGCCGCTTATGCGAGGCGAAGGCCGTGGGCCGGGCCCCCGGGTAGGCATCGATCAACAACAGATGAACCGTGTTCGAACCGATATCGAGGACACCCAGTCGCATCTCTGACCCCGCCTGCGCTACTTCTTCTTCTTGGCTGCCGGGCGCTTGGCCGGGGCCTTGCCAGCCCGCTTGACCGGACCCTTGGCGCGCTTGTCCGCCAGCAGCTCCACTGCCTGCTCGCGGGTCAGGTCCTCGATCGCGGTCCCGCGCGGAACCGTGATATTGGTGGCCCCATCGGTGATGTAGGCCCCGAAGCGGCCCTCCTTGACGATGATCGGCTTCTCGGACACCGGGTCGTCCCCGAATTCCGCCAAGGGCGGGGTCGCGGCGCGGCCACCACGCTGCTTGGGCTGGGAGTAGATCTCCAGTGCCTGTTCCAGCGTGATGCTGAAGATCTCTTCCTCGGTCCCGATGGAACGCGAGTCGGAGCCCTTCTTCAAATACGGCCCGAAGCGACCGTTCTGCACGGTGATCTCCGCGCCTTCGGCATCGGTCCCGAGCACCCGAGGCAGGGAAAGCAGCTTCAAGGCCTCCTCGAGGGTGATGGTCTCCAGGGACATCGACTTGAACAGCGAACCGGTGCGCGGCTTGATCTTCTCCGGCTTCTTCGGGGGCTTGGGCTTGCCGTTCTTGTAGTATTCGACCGGCCTGGCGGCCAGCTCCTCCTCGGTCGGCGGGACGATCACCTCGGAAACGAAGGGTCCGTATCTCCCGTCCTTGGCCACGATTTCGCGTCCGGTCTCCGGATCGATGCCCAGCGGGCGCTCCGAGGGCCCGGCATTGTCCATCAGGTAGGTCGCCTTCTCGGCGGTGAGCTCATCGGGGGCCAGATCCTCGGGGACGTTCGCCCGTTCGGGGTCGGTGCCTTCCGGGGAGCCGGCCGGGGCGGGACGTTCCAGATAGGGGCCGTATTTGCCCACCCGCAACACGATGCCCGGGGCGATGTCGATCGAGTTGATGGCCCGGGCGTCGATGTCGCCGAGGTTCTCGACCAGGCCCTGCAGACCCTTTTCCTCCCCGTCACCGAAGTAGAAGTCCTTCAGCCACGCCGAGCGAGCCAGATGTCCTGCGGCGATCTCATCGAGGTCGTCCTCCAACCGTGCGGTGAATCCGTAGTCGACGTACTGGGCGAAGTGTTCCTCCAGCAGGCGGATCACCGAGAAGGCGATCCAGCTCGGCACCAGGGCGCCACCGCGTTTGCTGACGTATCCGCGATCCATGATGGTCGAAATCGTGGGGGCGAAGGTCGAGGGCCTGCCGATCTCCCGCTCTTCGAGTTCGGCGATGATCGATGCCTCGGTGTAGCGCGGCGGAGGGGTGGTTTCGTGGCCGGAGGCCGTGACATCCGTGCCCACCAGGGCGTCGCCCTGGGCCAGCTGCGGCAGCCGGCGCTCGGCATCCTTCTCGGCTTCCTCGGCGGCCGAGACGTCCTTGCCTTCTTCATAGGCGGCCATGAAACCGCGGAAGGTGATGACCGTGCCGGAGGCGGAGAATTCAGCGCGGCGGCCGTCGGTGGCTTCCCCGGCCAGCCGGACCGAAGCGGTCGAGCCCTTGGCGTCGGCCATCTGCGAGGCGACCGTGCGCTTCCAGATCAGTTCGTAGAGCCGGAATTCGTCGGCCCCCAACTGGGATTTCACGTCCCGGGGGCGGCGGAAGGCGTCACCGGAGGGCCGGATGGCCTCGTGGGCCTCCTGGGCGCTATCGGATTTGGCCTTGTACATCCGCGGCTTCGAGGGCACCGATTCCTGCCCATAGAGTTCGGCGGCCTGTTTCCGGGCCGCCGAGACGGCCTCGTTGGAGAGGAACACCGAGTCGGTACGCATATAGGTGATGTAGCCGTTTTCGTACAGGCGCTGGGCGACCTGCATGGTCGACTTCGAGGACCACCGCAGTTTGCGCGAGGCCTCCTGCTGCAGCGTCGAGGTGGTGAACGGGGCCGCCGGGCGGCGGGTATAGGGCTTGGTGTCGACACTGGTGACGGCGAAATCGCTATCCTGCAGGCCAGCGGCCAGCGAGGTCGCCGCTGCTTCGTCCAGGTGGACGACTGCGGTGCCGGATTTCGGGGTCTTCAGTCCACCCCGGTCATCGAAGTCACGGCCGGCGGCCACGCGGCCCCCGTCGACGGCCACGAGCTTGGCGCGGAAGGACTCTCCCGCTGTGGTCGCGAATTCCCCGGCCAGATCCCAGTAGGAGGCGGAGCGGAAGGCCATGCGTTCGCGTTCACGTTCGACGACCAGCCGGGTGGCCACCGATTGCACACGCCCCGCGGAGAGACCGCGGGCCACCTTGCGCCACAGGACGGGTGAGATCTCGTATCCGTAGATCCGGTCCAGGACCCGACGGGTCTCCTGGGCGTCCACCAGATCGGTATCGAGTTCACGGACGTTCTCCATGGCCCGGGCGATACCTTCGCGGGTGATTTCGGTGAAGGCCAGACGGTAGACGGGGACCTTGGGTTTGAGGACCTGCAACAGGTGCCACGCGATGGCTTCGCCTTCGCGGTCCGCATCGGTGGCCAGATAGAGTTCGTCGGCATCCTTGAGTTCGGCCTTGAGTTCCGAGACCTTCTTCTTCTTGTCCGGATAGACCACGTAATAGGGCTCGAAGTCGTTCTCCAGATCGACGGCGAACTTGCCGACCGAGGACTTCTTCAGTTCCGCCGGCAGCTCCGAGGGTTGGGGAAGATCCCGGATATGACCGACCGAGGCATCGACGATGAAGCCATCGCCCAGATACTTGGCGATCGACTTGCTCTTGGCCGGTGACTCGACGATCACGAGCTTCTTGCCGGTTTTTTCCTTGGCCTTGGGGGGCACAACACTCCTATTTGCCGCTGACGGCACGCCGTTGGGGGCGCACCTGCTCATTCTGCACTAGGTTAGCCGCTTCGGGCACACCAACCGCAAGCCAGGACCTCCCGGTGTGGTCAACGCCGCGTTGCGCGGGTCAGGAATCGGTGGCAGGTGCCTCGGGGAGGAAGGAGAGCATGTAGTAGATGCGTTCGCCTTCCACCCCGCGCTCATCCGGTTGCGCCAGGGCCTCGTATTCGTCCACCAGCCCGTAGACCCTCTGGGCGAACTCCTCCTGCAATTCCTTGCGCAGGAACACCATGCCGGTCGTCAGGACCGGTGGTCGGTTCGGGGAAGGTTCGATTCCTGCCTTGCGTTCCTCATCGCGACGGTTGATCTCCACGCTGAGCCGCTCGCGGAAGGCGTTGAGCTGGACGTTGAGGAAGGAATTCTTGGCTGCCGTCGAGTCGTTGAAGGATCCGACCACCAACTGGTCCCCCGCCGCCTTCCAACGGCGTTCCCGGCCATCGCCCTCGCTGGCTGCACGTTCGACGTAGCCGTACTTCTCCAGGGCCCGCAGATGGTAGCTCATGGCGCTGGGCGTCAGGTTGCAGCGCGAGGCAAGTTCGGTCGCGGTGCGGGTGGACTGCGAGGCAAACAGCTCTTCGAGGACCTCCAACCGGGCCTCGTGGGCCAACGCACGGATGGCCTGCGGGTCGCCGATGACCACCGGTTTCTGGGCCTGTCGCCGGAACTTCGCCTCAACGGGCGGCTCTTCTCCGGATGTGTTCTGAGTCATACGGAAAAAGTTTAGCCTTTGTTTCGCACTTCGGTGACGAACCCCTGGGTAACGAGTCGATCAACACTGGCCAGTAGGTTCGCCGCGGTCTCCCGTTCGTCCCCTTCCACGAGGGAGGCCACGGCCTGGGCCAGCACGCCGGCGCTGAATTCTCCGTCGCAGGCCGAAACGAATCCGGCCTCCGCCGAACCGAGCAGGGTGGTGCGTCGCAATCCGGCCCCCTGGCGCAGCAGGATGACCCCGGGATGTTGCGCGCCGGGTCGTTGGTGGCGTTCTTCGGTCACGTCGTCGGCGACCACCAGGACCAGCTCCGCCCGGTCACGCCCCAGCAGGGAGTCGGTGGCCTCGATCTGCGCCTGCAGATACGGGGCGACGGGCTGCTCCAGGGGATGGGTGATCTCTTCGAAACGCAGGCCGAACGGCAACCGGTCCGGCTGGGCCGGCCGTCGGAGCCAGAGCATCCCGAAACCGATCCCGGCCACGTCGCGGTCGGCGAAATCCCTCAGATAATCCCGGTAGGCCGCGTCATGGGCCTCCTGGTCACGCCCCTGGGAGGCATCGCGCAACCAGGTTTCGGCATAGACCTCCGGTGCGGTGACATCGCGCTGGATGAACCACGCTTCAGTGCCCTCGCGGATCCAGGAGCGAGGACCGGCCTCCCACGCATCAGGGGACTCCTCACCCGGTGTCATCTCATCTACGTGGTTCTCGCCGTCATCCGACGCCGCCTGGGTTCGGATCTCCCAGTTCGCCAGCATCTGCGCCGTCCCTCCGGGAGCGAGCACGTCCGGAAGGTCCCGCACCAGGGATTCGACGAGGGAGTCCCCCGGCATCCCTCCATCCCGGTAGGTGTACCGGTCTTCGGGCCGTTCGCTCGCCGAGCGGGGGGTGATCACGAAGGGCGGGTTGGAGACCACGAGGTCGAACTCCTCCCCGGCGACGGGTTCAAGCAGGGACCCCAGGCGAAGCCCGACCCGCTCCTCGAGTCGTTCCGGATCCACTCCGAGCACCCGGTGGTTCAGCAGCAGGTTGAACCGGGCAAAGGCCAGCGCCCGATCCGAGATGTCGGTGGCCACGATGCGTCGGCAATGGCTGAGCAGGTAGAAGAGCTGGATCCCGGATCCGGTGCCCAGCTCGAGTGCCCGTTCTACGGGCCGGCGGATGACCGCCTGCGCCAGGGTCGCCGACGCGCGGCCGACACCCAGGACGTGGTCATGCCGCAACGGCCCGGGCCGTTGGTGGGCCCCGAGGTCACTGGCGATCCATGTCTGCGCAACGACATCGCTGGCGTGCGGGCGCAGATCCACCGCGGCACGGAATCCTTCGCCGTCGGGTTCGATCAGCTGAAGCCGGGACAGCCCGGCGGTACCGGTGCGCGGGAACGCCATCTGGAGGGCCTCGTCGGGGAAGGACATCCCCAGCAACCACAGCCCGACCAGCACCGGGAGGGCCCCGGCGCCCCCGGCGCCCAGGGACCGTTCGACCACCAGCTTCGCCGGCACGATCTGGTCCCGCCCCAGGGCCTCGTGGGACGCGTCTCCGAGGAGGGTGGCCACGGCCTCCTGGTGATAGCAGGCCCGGGTCAGATCGTCGGCCAGGGCATCGAGCAGATCCTGCTCGTTGCTATGGGGGGCATGGTTGATGACGGAGAAGGGGGCCGAGGTATTCACCGTTCGAGCCTAGCGGCGGATAGGCTTCCGATGCATCGACCCGCACCGGAACCCCAGGAGCAGCCTTGACCTTGGTCACCACGACATCCCTGCAGATGACTTCCGCCCGGTCCCTGACCCCTGCCGCACGCCCGCTGCCCCGGGGGTGCCGGATCGAACGCGTCCCGGGGATCACCGCCGACTACAGCAAGTTCCTCTACCGCTCGGTGGGCGGGTCGTGGAACTGGGTGGATCGGCTGGGGCTGACCCGGCAGCAGTGGGCGGCAGAAGTCCAGCGTGAGGGCAGCGAGACCTGGGTGTTGACGGTCGACGGCGCGCCGGCCGGGTACATCGAACTCGGTGGTTCGGCCGACGGGGTCGTGGAAATCATCTACTTCGGCCTCTTCCCCGAACAACTCGGTCTGGGTCTCGGTGGGGTGCTGCTCAGCGAGGGGACGGCACGGGCCTGGGACCTGCATACGCGGTGGGAGGGGTTCGCCGCGGTGCACCGGGTCTGGGTCCACACCTGTTCCCTGGACGGTCCCGCCGCCCTGGCCAACTACCGGGCCCGCGGCTTCGAGGTCTTCGCGACCGAAGAGGCCGATCAGGTCGTGGAGGACGCCTCGGCCGGCCTCTGGCCCAAGGCATAGCAGTCGGGGCATAGCCGCAGTTGGTCATCGGCGGCACACCCGGCGCAGAACAACCGCAACTTCCGGCATGAGGCCGTGGCGCAGTTCTCGAACTTGTTCGTCGGGTCCTGGCAGCCCACGCAACGTCCGACCGTCACCGCCTCGGGAGTGAATTCCAGGTGCATCCGACGGTCGAAGACGTAGAGCGATCCCTCCCACAGTCCACGGTCCCCGTATTGCTCGCCGTAGCGCGCAATCCCGCCTTCGAGCTGGTAGACCTCCGTGAACCCCCGGTTGAGCATCAACGCCGAGAGCACTTCGCAGCGGATGCCCCCGGTGCAATAGGTGACCACCGGCTGGTCCTTGAGGTCATCGTATTTTCCCGAGTCGAGTTCCTTGACGAAGTCGCGCGTGGTCTGGACGTCGGGAACCACGGCGTCGCGGAATTTGCCGATCTGCGCTTCAAAGGCATTGCGCCCATCGAAGAAGACCACCTCCTCCCCGGAGGTCCTGCGGTTTTCGACGAGTTCATGCAGCTGGCGGGGGTTCAGATGCCGGCCGCCGCCCTGCACCCCGTCGTCGGTGACCGATAATTCGCCCGGGGCCCCGAATGAGACGATCTCCTGACGGACCTTGACCGAGATCCGCGGAAAGTCCTCGGCGCCACCCTCGCTCCACTTCACATCCAGGCCGTGGAAGGCCGGGTATTCGCGGGTGGCCTTCAGGTATTGCTTCACCGCACGGATCTCCCCGCCCACGGTTCCGTTGATCCCGTCGGGGGAAATGAGGATGCGCCCGCGCAGTTGCCATTGTTCCAGGAGTGAACGCTGCCACAGGCGGATGGCCTCGGGATCGGGCAACGGCTTGAAGACGTAGAAGAGGGCGATGCGGTGCTGGGCCATCCTTCAAGGATAAGGCGGCCATCGTCCTCGGAGCGCGTCGGGCCCGGGGCCGCGCCCACCCGCGCCGACGCCAGCGGTCCATGCGGTGGTCGCCGTCGTTAACAATTCGCTACCGAAGTGCCGAAAATGCCCTCCCGACTCTGCAGTGGATCGCGGCACCGGGTATTGTCTGGAGCATGGGATCGACTGCAACTGACAAATTGATTGGCGTCTGGGTCACCGGCTGGGTCGGTGCCCGCGGTTATGAAAGCCGTACCGAGGGCCGGGTCCATGCCGCCCTGCGCCATGACACGAGCGGGGACTGGGAATACATCATCAACGACCCCACCTCCGAGGAGCTCGTGGCGGTCAGCGAGACGCTGAACAAACACCCTGCCCGCCGGCTGACGATCGTCACCGGCGATTCCCTCAGTGTCACCGAGGCGGCCCTGGCCGCCGGCTTGGGCGTGGTCACCTCGGATGAGGCCCTGATGGTCGCCGACATCTCGGGACACGACGTGGAGTCGCCCCGCCCGGCCGAGGGCTTCACCATCGAGACCGAACGCGATGGCAAGCACGCCTACGTCTCCATCCACCTGGAGGACGACCCCGACGTCGTTGCCGCCAGTGGGCACGTCGCAATGGTCGACGAATACGCCGTCTTCGACCGGATCATCACGGCCGATGACTTCCGCCGCCGTGGGCTCGGCAGCCTGGTGATGCGCGCACTGGTCGCCCTCGCCCTGGAGCATGACGTCGAAGAGGGTCTGCTGGTGGCCTCCACCGACGGGCAGGCGTTGTACCACTACCTCGGCTGGACCCCCATCGGCAGCATCGTCACCCTCGAGGGCAAGAAGGACTAATCATCTCCGGTCCCCGTTCCGTCGGTCAGTGATGCCACACTGATGCGGTGAGAGAACCCAACGCACTGATCGAGCAACTGGGCCATGGCGAGTCCCCCGAGGCCTTGACGCATCTGCACGTCATCCCGGCCCGTGAAGCCGTCCATGGTCCGTGGCCGGAGTGGGCGCATCCGGAGGTCGTGGAGGCCTTCGAACGGTGCGGCGTCCAGACTCCCTGGTTGCACCAGGTGCAAGCGGCCCACAGTGCCCACGAGGGCCATCACACGATCGTTGCCACGGGCACGGCCTCCGGCAAGTCCCTTTCTTACCAGTTGCCTGCCCTGGACGCGATCCACCGGGCAGAGCTGGACCAGACGGTCAGCCTGCGGACCACCGGTTCGGTGGTGCTCTACCTCTCCCCCACCAAGGCGCTGGCCGCCGACCAGCGTTCCGCACTGATCGGCTTGGGGTTGCCCACGGTGAAGGTCGCCAGCTACGACGGGGACACCGACCCCGGCGAACGCCGGTGGATCCGCGATCATGCCAATCTCGTGTTGACCAATCCGGACATGCTGCATTTCGGGATCCTGCCCAACCATCCGGGGTGGGCCCGGTTCTTCCGCCGGCTCAGCTACGTCGTCATCGACGAAGCCCACAGCTACCGGGGGGTCTTCGGCTCCCATGTGGCCAACCTGCTGCGGCGTCTGCGCCGGATCTGCGCCCACTACGGTGCCGACCCCGTGTTCATCGGGGCCTCGGCCACCAGCGCCGATTCCGCCGAGTCCTTCGGACGACTCATCGGGGCCGAGGCCCGGGAGGTCACCGTCGATTTCTCCCCCCATGGCCAGACCGCGGTGGCGCTCTGGGAACCCCCTCTGCTGGAGGGGCGGGGGGAGAACGGTGCCCCGGTCCGCCGCACGGTCATCGCCGAGACCGCCGGGCTGTTGGCCCATCTGGTCAGCGGTCAGGTCCGTACCATCGCGTTCATCAAATCGCGGCGGGGGGCGGAGACCATCTCCAGCATCGCCCGCCGTCTGGTCGACGAGGTCCACCCGTCGCTGCCCGGCCGTATTGCCGCCTACCGTTCCGGCTACCTGCCCGAGGAACGCCGGGACCTGGAAACCCAGCTGCGTACCGGTGAACTGCTCGGGATCGCGTCGACCTCGGCACTGGAATTGGGCATCGACGTCGCCGGTTTGGATGCGGTGCTGGTGGCGGGTTGGCCGGGGACCCGGGCCTCGTTCTTCCAGCAGATCGGCCGCGCCGGCCGGGCGGGCCAGGATGCGCTGGCCACATTCGTCGCCAGCGACGACCCGCTGGATACGTATCTGGTCCACCACCCGGAAGCCATTTTCGAGACTTCGGTCGAAGCCACCGTCTTCGATCCGTCCAACCCCTACGTGTTGGGCCCCCACCTGTGTGCTGCGGCGGCCGAGCAGCCGCTGCGCACCGAGGAGGTGGAACTGTTCGGCGCGAGCGCGGCCGGACTGTTGGATTCGCTGGTGGACCGCGGGTACCTGCGCCGACGCCCGTCGGGCTGGTTCTGGACCCACCCGGAGAACGCCGCCTCGATGGTGAACCTGCGGGCGGACGGCGGTGGCCCGATGAACATCATCGATGCCGCCACCGGCGCCCTGCTGGGAACCATGGGGTCCCCACAGACCCAATACCAGGCCCATACCGGGGCGGTCTATGTGCATCAAGGAACCACCTATGTGGTGGAGGAGCTCAATGAGCAGGACCACTGCGTGCTGGTCCAGCGGGCCACCCCTGATTTCTACACCCAGGCCCGGGACATCACCACCATCGGGGTCCTCGAGGTCCTGCGCACCCTGGATTGGGGCCCGGTCCAGGTGCACTTCGGCGAGGTGAAGGTGACCACGCAAGTGGTCTCCTTCCAACGCAAGGCGTTGGTCTCCAACGAGATCCTCGGAGAAGAGCCCCTGGAACTCGAGGCCCGGGACCTGTTCACCAAGGCCATCTGGTTCACCGTGCCCGAACGCGAGATGGCGGCGGCGGGAATCCTTCCCGATGCCGCCCCCGGGGCCTTGCACGCCGCCGAACACGCGGGCATCGGCATGCTCCCGCTGGTGGCCACCAGCGACCGGTGGGATATCGGCGGGGTCTCCACTGCATTGCACGTGGACACCGGGATGCCCACCATCTTCGTCTATGACGGACATCCCGGCGGCGCCGGTTTCGTCGAGCGGGCCTTCGAGCAGGTCACCGTCTGGCTACGGGCCACCCGGGAGGCCATCAGCGCCTGTGAGTGCGACGCAGGATGCCCCTCCTGCGTCCAGTCCCCCAAATGCGGCAATCGCAACAACCCCTTGGACAAGGCAGGAGCCATCGCCTTGCTGGGGCTGTTGCTGCGGCACGCTTCATGACTGCCTGATCACCCCGGAGGGGTCCAGGCGGTCGTGGGGGGACCGGCCCTGGAACGACCCGTGGCTTCCACCCCCAGCGGGGCCAGCCAGGAAAGCCCCGGCCCGAGCGGGATGTTGGTCCGGACGTCGACGACGACTCCTCCGGTCCCTGACCTGTGGCATTGGGCCAGGCCGGCCCCGTTCCGGGCGGCCGTCTGGGCAGCGACGGTGCACGGTTCACCCGGGGCCAGGCCGCGGGCCGCGTCGGCCGCGGCCAATGCCGCCAGATCGGCGGCGCTGGCCGCCCGACCGGCCGCGGTGGCCACCGCGGACACGGACAGGACCACCACCAGGCAGAAGGCGAGGCCGGCGACCAGGCCCACGACCAGCAGTGTCCCGGAACCGCGCTCGGATCCTGCAGGGCAGCGGACGCAGACCCCCACGGGTCGCGGTTCAGCGACCATCGTGGCCCACCGGCCCGCCCGGGTCGGCCTCGGTTCGCGCCTGGGCCTGCGCGCTGAGCACCAGGAACTCCCGGTCGGAGAGCCAGGGCAGCGTGATCGTGCGGGTGACCTCCACCTTCCGATACCGGCCCGCGGATCCGATCCGGACGGAGGCGCCCTCCCCCGCCAGACGATGTCCGGTGTCCACGGCGTGGGCGGCAGGTTCACCCCGGGCCAGTTCCCTGGCTGCCGCCCGGGCCGCCTGTTCCACCCTGACCTGGGTGCTGCCGCAGACACCCACCCCCAGGACCAGGGCCAGGAAGGCGGCCACCACCGGCAGCAGCACGGCGAACTCCGCCGTGCTGCTGCCTCGCTGGTGATTGACGATCACCACCGGTCCTAGAAGGACAGGGCCTGACGCACCAGGCCCATCAGCAGCTCACGGACACCCCCGCTGCTGAGGATGCTCACCAACAACCCGGCAAACCCCACGGCGGCCAGGGCCACGATGGCAAATTCAGCGGTGGCGATCCCCTCCTCACCGCTTCCCGACCCGGAGCCGATTTCCGCGGCGTCCTCCGGGCCGCCGGCCCTGGTGTGGCCTCCGGGGTCGACCTGTTCGTCCTGCTCGTTCATGATGTTCTCCATTCCTTCCGGCTACGGGCCCCGGCACGGGACCTGCCTCCACCCTCCGGTGCCCACGGCCGGGGGCGGGGGCGGGGCCGGCACGCTCTGGACAACGGCGTGGCCGCCACCACCTGTGAGGGATCCGTCGGCGGCCACGGGGCCATGAAGACGCCCGTCCGGCTAGCCCAGCGCCGGGAGCAGGGCCATGACCACGGGAACGATCCCGAGGCAGATGAAGGCCGGTAGTGCGCAGACGCCCAGCGGGATGACCATCTTCACGCCCAGTTCGGCCGCTTCCTTCTCCGTTCTCCTGGCCTCGCTCCGTCGGGCCTGGTCCGCGGCGGAACGGAGCAGGCCCGACGTGGCCGCCCCGGTGAGGTGGGCGAAGGCCAACGCCTCACCGATTCCGAGCAGCTCCGCGGGGGCGGCTTGCCAGGCCCGCTGCCAGTCGATGCCCAGGTCCAGGCATCGGACCACCGGCTGCAACCCCCGGCAGGGGGCCACCTCACGCGCCAGGGTCGCCAGGACCCCGTTGACCGGAAGCCCGGCGTCGAGCAAGGTCGCGGCCAGTTCCAGCAACAGCGGAACATCCGCGGTCGTCGGGTGCTGGTCCCCGGCTCCGGAGGCCTGCTTCCCGGCCCCTGTCGCTGGGCCGGCGGCGGGGCCGGGTCCGGCCCACGGGCCGCGCCGGACGGCCAATGACCACCAGGCCGTCATCCCGGCCAGGAGCGCGGCAACCAGGACCATCACCGGCTCCGTCCCGCCCCCCGGGTGCGCCCCCGGCGCCGATGCGGCCGGGGCGGCCCCAATAGATGCCTGCTCCACAGCGCGTTGGCCCACCAGAGTCCACCCCCGGCCACCAGGCACATCCGTCCCAGATCGGTTCCGGTGAGTGTTCCGAGGGGGTCCGCCCCCATGAGTTGGGCCAACCCCAATCCCAGGGCAGGCAACCAGGCCAGCAGCTTCTGCGTCATCCGTGGTCCGGCCAAGGCAGCCTCGAGGGCCCGGCGACGGTCCTGTTCGGCTTCAAGCTGGTCGGCCAGGCGGTGCAGCAGATCGCCCAACGCGGCCCCCGTGGACTCCGAGAGGCTGATGCACCACAACAGCCGCTGCCAGGCGTGCCGGAATTCCGGCCGGTCACGCAGATGGCGTTCGATTCCCGCCGAAGACCCCGAACCGGTTTCCTGGCAGATCCGGACGGCCCGACATCCCGACACGATGTCCCGGGCGCCGGCAGCGCCACCGGCCCGTGGGCCCCTGCCTCCCACAGCGGACCCGCCGGCTGGTCTTCCGGCTTCCCCGGCGTGCGGGATCCTCAGGTCCCAGCTGGATTCCAGCAGCAGCCAGGCTTCCCCCGGGTGGCGCCCCGAACGCAGCAAGGCGGCCAGTTGGCGCATCATTTCGACGTGGTCGTCCAGCCCCGCCCCCGATGCCGGGCCGGGGCGATGGAACCATCGGCGTTTCCTGCCCGGGTCTCCGCCGGCTCCGGGCTCCTGCGTCCTCCTCGCGGCAGCGGGCCGTCCCGCAGCGGCTGCGGGGACGGAAGGCAGCGACCGGCTGGTCGGCAGGAACCAGCAGGCGAGCCCGGCCAACACGCTGCCGGCGAGGATCACCAGGGACATGGGATCGACCTTTCGGCCAACAGTCCGGCCAACCATGGGGCCGAAGGTCCCGGCCGCAGGGCCTGATCGGTCCCTGGGTGCAGCACCGGAGAGACCGTGAGGAACCCGTGCCCGTCGGGGACCAGCCGCCCCAATTCCAGCGGGGTGCGGCGTCCTCCGATCCGGCCCATGTGGATGACCAGGTCCAGGGCGCTGCCGGTCTGGACGGCGAGCGCGGTGCCGGTCATTCCCGACAGGGCCGCCAGGGCCGCCAGCCGTGCGGGGACCGCGGCGGCGGAACTGGCATGCACCGTGCCGCCGGCGCCGTCGTGCCCCGTGTTCATGGCGGTGAGGAAGTCGCTGACTTCGGCACCGCGGCATTCCCCCACCACCAACCGGTCCGGGCGCATGCGCAGGGCCTGCCGGACCAGTTCGGTCATCCCCACCGCCCCGGCCCCCTCGATGTTCCCGGTCCGGCATTGCAGGCCCACCACATGGGGATGGTCTGGTTCCAGTTCCCGGGCGTCCTCCACGATCAGCAGCCTCTCGGTGGGTTCCGATTCCCCCAGCAGCGCCCCGAGCAGCGTGGTCTTGCCGCTGCCGGTGCCCCCGCTGACCAGGAAGTTCAGCCGGGCCCGGACCACGGCGAGCAACACCGGATGCCAGGGGTTGGACGTGCCCCCGGGCAGGAGCGCTTTCAGTCCCGCGGACCGACCTGGTCTGATCCTCACCGAGATCAGGGGGCCGCCGGTGGAGATGGGAGGCAGGACCGCATGGATGCGGTAGCGTCCCACGACGACGTCGGCGAAGGGTTGGGCCCCGTCCAGCCTCCGCCCTCCCGAGGCGGCCAACCTCACGGCCAGGGCCCTGATCCGTTCGGGGTCGGTGAAATGCAACGCGGTCCGGCACAACCCCTCCTCGCCGTCCCGCCAGACCCGTCCCTCGGCGTCGACGAGGACATCGGTGGTGCCCGGTTCATCGGCGATGGCCTGCAAGGGGCCCAGACCCTGCAGGTCCTCCTGGAGCAGGCGGATGACCTGGGCCGCACTACTGCTGCCGACCACCAGTCCCGAGGCCCGGACCGCGTCGGCCAGATCCGCGCCGGTCAACGGTCCGGCCCCGCCCAGGGCCCGTCGCCGCACCTCTTCGAGCAGGCGTTCGTCGAGGTCCGGACCACCGGACCGGGCCGAGGCCCGCGGATCCCAGCGACGCCGACCGGTGGGCTGGTCCCGGGCCCCGGCGGCGGGCGACCCGTTGAGGCTCATGAGGCCACCGGTCCGGTGTCTGCCGGGTCGTCCACAGGCGGGAGGGACCACCCCACGATGCCGGCGAGTCGACGGCGCAACCGGCGGCGCGTGAGCACCCCACCCAGCCGTCCTTCCCCGGCCGCCGCGGAGAATGCGGCGCTTGCGGGGACGTATCCCAGCAGTTCCAGCCCCGTGGCGGAGGCCAGCCGGCCGGCATCGACCCCGGTGGGCAGGCGTCCGGTGACCACCAGGCGGCAGGGGCTTCGGTGGGCAGGCCCGTCACCGGGCACCGGTGGTCCGGTGCCGGTCATGGTACCCGGGGCCACCACGATGACCGAGTCCGCCAGCGAGGACAGTGTCTGATCCACCCCTGCAGTCCTGCCGGCATCGACCACGACCGTATCGAAGGTCCTGCGCGAGGCGGCGATGACCTCGTTCACCATCGCCGGCGGGACCGGTGCCGGCAGGCCCCCGGTCCAGGTCAGCACGGTGGTGCCCTCGCTGGAGGGCAGGACCTCGGCAAGATGCCCGGGGGCGATGCGGCCCCTCGAGCGCATGAAGTCCTCCCAGCCAACCCCGGAAACCGCCGGCCGGCCCAGCAGTGGCCACAACCCCCGGCTATGCGGATCCGCATCCACCAGCAGGCTCCGGACACCGCGGCGGGCGGCTCCCACCGCGGCGAGCACGGCCAAGGTGGTGGTGCCGGCACCCCCGGTGGCCCCGGAGAACACGGTGACCCGTCCCCGCCCCGAATGCAGGGCCCGTTCCCCGAGATACTCCCCCAGCCAGGCTGCTGCCTCGGGCAGCACCGCCACCCGGGCTCCCGGGTCCCGGGCCGCGGCCCGCCAGAGGTCCTCACCGTCACGGCCGAACCCGATCAGGACCACCGGAACCCGGAATCCGCCGGCCGGGCACTCCGGTGCGGCATCGGGGCCCAGCAAGACCATGGAACATCCGTCCGGCACCGCTTCCGGAACGCTTCGGTGGAGCAGCAGGACCACCCCGCACGCGGCAGCGATGAGGGCCACGTGATCGGCCAGCTGCTCATCGCGGGTCACCAGGAGACAGCCGGTGCCCGCCGATTCACCCCCGCCGGCCTCCTCGCGCCCGGCCGGTGGCATCGGCCGGGTGGGCTGGCCCACCTCCCGGACGGCAGCGCCGGTGGGTGGGGCCGACGGGGTGAAGGCTGGCGACTGGTCCATGAGCCCACCGTGCCGCGGGCCCCGGCCACGGCAGGGCCCCGCCCCGCCCGTTGTGGACGCTGCGCGGGCCGCTGCCTTCCGACACCGGCTGTGCAGGGCCCGTCGGCTCCGGTGTCCCTGTCAGAATGGGACGGTGCCCGGTTATGCAGTCCTTGCCACCCATTCCACCGCCCAGGCGGCCCCCGACCAGGGGGCGGCCACCGCCGTCGTGCAGTTATTGGATGGGTCCGGTGTCGCCGAGGCCGACCCCGTCGTCCTGCTCCGTGACCAATTGGCCGGTGCCGTCCAGGAATTGGGGCCACGGCGGCTGCGCTGGGTCTGGGGGCGCACCAGCGACTGGTATCCGGGCCTGCTGGCCGCCGGGTGCACCGTGGAGCGGGCCAGTGACCTGAGCCTGAACCGCACCATCCTGCGTCATGCCCCGGCCGCGACGAACACCGAATATCTGGCTTCCCTGCGGGCGGACGGGGCCGCGGGGGACGACGGCGGCGAACCCGCCTGGTCCCTGCCGCCGGCCCGGGTGCCGGAGAACCAGGGGGCGCTCTTTTCCGAGCCGAAGGACGATCAGACCTCCATCGAGGCCGTCACCGCAGAATTCCGGGAACAGCAGCGTTCCGTACCCGGCAGCCAGCCGGGGCGTCGGCTCCAATTGCTCTTGGCCGCCGAATCCGCCGGTGCCCTGGTGGCCGCGGAGATGCAGCACCAGGGCATTCCGTGGAACCGCGGGGTCCACGAACAGCTCCTGGTCGACCAGCTGGGTCCCCGCCCCGCCCCCGGGGTTCGTCCGCCGCGGATGGAGGAGGTCGCTGCCGAGCTGCGTGCCGCCTTGGGCGCCCCGGGACTGAACCCGGACTCCCCCCACGAATTGCTGAAGGCCCTGCACCGCGTGGGCGTGGACGCCAAGAGCACCGGCCAGTGGGAGTTGCGCGACTTCTCCCACCCGGCCCTGGAGGTCCTGCAACGCTATAAGAAGCTCTCGCGGCTGCATTCGGCCAACGGGTGGGTCTGGCTGGACGAGTGGATCCATGAGGGCCGTTTCCGGCCCGAGTACGTGGTCGGCGGGGTGGTCACCGGACGGTGGGCGTCGCGCGGCGGTGGGGCATTGCAGATTCCGCACACCATCCGCGATGCCGCCCGGGCCGACCCCGGGCATCTGCTGGTCGTCGCCGACGCCGCCCAGCTGGAACCGCGCATCCTGGCCGTCCTGGGTCGCGATACCCCGCTGGCGGAGGCCGCCCGGGGGCAGGACCTCTACCAGGGCATCGCGGAAAAGGGGTTCGGCGGGGATCGTGCCCACGCCAAGATCGCGATGCTCGGGGCCATGTATGGCTCCACCACCGGTGAGGCCGGACGCCTCATGCCGCAGCTGACCCGGACGTTCCCGCAGGCCATCGGGGTGCTGGAACGGGCCGCCCGGACCGGGGAATCCGGCGGGTCCGTGCAGACCTTCCTGGGCCGTGGTTCCCCCGCTGCCTCGCAGGCCTGGCTCACCGGGCAGCGTGCCGCCTCCGCCGAGGAACAACGCCGGGCCGATGCGGCGGCCCGGGCCCGGGGGCGGTTCACCCGGAACTTCGTGGTCCAGGGAACCGCCGCGGAGTGGGCCCTGTGCTGGCTGGCCGAGATCCGCCTGCGATTGCGGGCCGCCCGGGCCGCTGGACGGGACGACGGCGCACTGGTCTTCTTCCTGCACGACGAAGTGATGCTCCATGTCCCCCGCGAAGCGGCCGAACGGGTCTCGGTGATGGTCCAGGAGGCCGCCGAGCGGGCGGCAACACTGCTCTTCGGCACCGTCCCGGTGCAGTTCCCCGTCGGGGTCACCGTCGTGGAATCCTACGCCGACGCCGACTGAGCCCCTCCGATCAGGAGAACGGGTGGGGTCTGGTCCTGGACGGATCCCAGGGAAGGGACCATCCCAGGTCGTCGAGCAGCCGGGACAACACGATCCCGGTGAACCCCCAGATGAGCCGGCCCTGCAGGTCGAAAGCCGGCGACCGGTGCTGCTGGCCTCTGCGGCTGACTTCGATGCTCAGCCGGTTCCGTGGATCCACCAGATCCGCGACGGGGGCACGGAACACGGAGGCCGATTCCCCCTGGTCGACGGCAAAGACCTCGCAGGGCAGCTTCCACCAGCCCAGCACGGGGGTCACCACGAAGTTGGTGACGGGAAGTTCGGCCGGCGGCAGCTGCCCCAGGATCTCCACGCCTTCCGGGTCCAGCCCGGTCTCCTCCTCGGCCTCGCGCAGCGCCGCCGCCCGGCTGGAGGAATCGGTGTCGTCGATGGCCCCGCCGGGAAAGGCGACCTGTCCCGGATGATTGCGCAGGGTCGCCGCCCTTTCGACGAACAGCACGTCCAGATCCGCGGGTGCGGTCAGCGGTGCCGCCGTCGCATCGATGTCGTCCAACCGCCCGAAAAGGATCAGCACCGCGGCCCGGCGGGCCCGGGAGTGGTCCATGCCATCGAACATCCACGAGGAGGGCATCTTGCTGACCCCCGCGTCACCGGCTTCGGCCATCGGACGGTGGCGTTCGATCACCTCCAGCAGGTCCTCGCGCGCCAGCCCCGATGTCACCTGCCGTCCGGGGGCCGCCTGGCCGTTGGTCTGCCGAGCGTTCATGCGCCCAACCCGAAGCCCAGCGCCCGCAGTTCGCGCCGCGATGTGCCCGACCGCATCAAATCCAGCAGGTCCTCACGTCCGGGCGCCAGCTCATATTTCAGCAGTTTCGCCGCCTTCACCGGGTCGACTTCCCCTTCCCCGTAGGACGGGCACAACGTGGCGATCGGGCATTGGCCGCAGGCCGGCTTCCTGGCATGGCAGATGCGCCTGCCATGGAAGACGATCCGATGCGAGAGCATCGTCCAATCACGTTTTTCGAAGAGCTCCCCGACGGCATGCTCGACCTTGACCGGATCGGTTTCCAGGGTCCACCCCAGTCGGCGGGCCAACCGCAGGAAGTGGGTGTCCACGGTGATGCCCGGGAGGCCGAACGCATTGCCGAGCACCACGTTGGCCGTCTTGCGCCCGACCCCCGGCAGGGTGACCAGATCCTCGAGACGAGAGGGGACCACGCCGTCGTACTCGTCGACCACGGCCCGGGCCAGCGCGATGATGTTGCTGGCCTTGGTCCGGTAGAACCCGGTGGAGCGCACCAGCTCCTGGACGTCCTCGAGCTGGGCCTCGGAAAGGGACAGCGGGTCCGGGTAGGCGGCGAAGAGCGCCGGGGTGGCCGCGTTTACCCGCACATCGGTGGTCTGGGCGGACAGGACCGTGGCGATGATGAGTTCGAAGGCGTTCTCGAAGTCCAGTTCGGGGACGGCATAGGGGTAGGTTTCGGCCAGGACCCGGTTGATCTTCCGGGCCCGGCGTTTGAGCCCGATCATCGTTTCCCGGTCACGGGGCGTCGCCTTCAGGGGGCGCTCGGCGGTCACGGTCAGGCTCGCTCGATCCGGCTCAGATCGCGCAGGACCCCGACCGCACCGTCGGAGGTCTGGACGAGGAATTCATATCCACGGTCCTCCAGGGCCAGGATCCACTCCCCCGGTTCCAGGACGAAGGAGTTGCGGCCGGTGGCTTCGTTGACCGCGGTGCGGCGGTCGGGGACGGCGAACCAGAAGGCCGTGGAGGCCGCGGCGTTCCCTCCGCTGGTGGCGGCGAAGGACTGTTCGGCGTCCTGCCGGGTGGCGGTGTCGCTGCCGGCGGCCACCGGATGCACGGTCGTCTGCGGTGCCGGGGCTTCGGCGGCGGGTTCCTGCGCTGCCGGGGTTCCCACGATGTCCTCCTCGACGGCCGGGGACCGGCGATCGGCGACGACCGGCAGGGCCCCCGCATCGGTGGAGGGTCCCGCTGCCTCAGGTTCCTCGCCTCCTCCGGCGGGCTCGGACGGCTCCGACGCTGCGGGTGCCTCGGGTCCTTCGTGCGCCTCGGGCTCCTCGGGCTCATCGGGTTCTGCCGCGGCGGGCTGCGGGTCCACGCCGTCCGTGGTGTCGGCGGCCCGGTCGGCGTCCGCGGATACCGGCCAGGCACCCGGAACCGGTTCGGGCGTCGTGCTGTGTCCGGCGGCCAGTGCGGTCGCCACCGTGGCCTCCGCCGTCGGATCGTGCGGCCGGTCCGCGGTGGACGGTTCCGTTCCGGTGGCGGACGGGGTGGCCGCAGCCGGGGCGTTCGACTCCGCGGGCCGGGTGTCGGCGCGGGGGGCGCTGGGGCGGATCGGACGGGTCAGCAGGGCCGTCTGACCGGGCGCGAAATCAAGCACGAACCCGGGAATGTAGGGGGCCGCCGTCGTGCCTGCGGCCATGACCAGTGCGCCAACCAGTCCCAGTAGGAACGCCGGGTTCATCGACATCACCGACGAGATGAAGAAGTACAGGATCCCCAGCAGGGACACCACCGAACCCAGCTGGTCCAGGGTGAGGGAACCAGCGGTCACCTTGGTCCTGCCGGCGAGCCGGCGCCAGGCGAACGCCCCGCCGATGATCAGCGGCAGGGCCAGCGAGATGAACTGGTTGAAGGCGGTCGTCTGATGGTTCCAGACGTTGGCATAGGAGCCGGCGCCGATCTGGAACGGCAACACGGATCCCACCAGCAGCAGCAAGGCACCGGCCATCACCACGACTTCGCGCAGGGTGAAGGGACCGGCCAGGGCCGGGGCGGCCCCCGACGAATCGGCGGAGGAACTAGCCACGATGACTCCTTTCGCCGCCCACTTCGTGACGGTCTGCAATCGACTGTGGGTCCCAGCCTATCGGCGGGGGACGGCCAACGCCGCACCCTTTCCGACGCCATTTCAGCCTCCGGGGCGCCTCGGGGCTACCGTTCACCGCAGAATCCGCACGGTGGGCGTCTCACTGCGTGATCGAGGCCACCACGAGCGGCGATCGGTTGTAACCTGACTCACAGCACTTAATTCCGCGCCGAAAGGATCCGCACCGTGTCGGACAAGCACTCCACCCTCGATAACCTCTCCCATGAGGACCGCAGCTTCGCGCCGAGCGCCGAATTCGCGGCCCAGGCGGTGGCCCGCGAGGAGTTGTACCAGCGCGCAGCCGAGGACCGGCTGGGTTATTGGGCCGATCGGGCCCGGGAGGCCTTGACCTGGGAGACCGACTTCACCGAAACCCTCGACTGGTCCGAAGCCCCGGTCGCGAAGTGGTTCGTCGGAGGCAAGGTCAACGCCGCCTACAACGCCCTGGACCGGCACGTCGAAGCCGGCCACGGCGACCGGGTCGCCATCCACTTCGAAGGCGAACCCGGCGATACCCGCCGCTACACCTACGCCGAGCTCACCGCCGAGGTGAAGCGGGCCGCCAACGCCTTCGGCTCGTTGGGCGTGGGCAAGGGCGACCGCGTCGCCGTCTACCTGCCGATGATCCCCGAGGCCGTCATCACCATGCTGGCCTGCGCCCGCATCGGCGCGATCCACTCGGTCGTCTTCGGCGGCTACTCGGCCGACGCCCTGCGCAGCCGCATCGACGACGCCGAAGCCAAGCTGGTCGTCACCGCCGACGGGACCTGGCGCCGGGGCAAGCCCAGCACGCTGAAGCCGGCCGTCGACGAGGCGGTGGCCGGTTGCGCCGGCTCGGTGCAGAACGTCCTGGTGGTCAAGCGCAACGGCGAAGACGTCGCCTGGACCGAGGGACTCGATGTGTGGTGGGACGACGTCGTGGCCACCGCCGAGCCCGAGCATGTCGCCGAAGGCCATGACTCCGAGCACCCGCTCTTCGTCCTCTACACCTCGGGGACCACCGGCAAGCCGAAGGGGATCATCCACACCACCGGCGGCTATCTGGTGCAGAACGCCGTCACCCACCGCGACACCTTCGACCTGCACCCCGAATCGGATGTCTTCTGGTGCACCGCCGACATCGGCTGGGTGACCGGCCACAGCTACGTCACCTACGGCCCGCTGCTCAACGGTGCCACCCAGATCATCTACGAGGGCACCCCCGACAGCCCGCACCAGGGCCGCTGGTGGGAGATCGTGCAGAAGTACGGCGTCTCCATCCTGTACACCGCCCCCACCGCGATCCGCACCATGATGAAATGGGGCCGCGACATCCCCGACGGCTACGACCTCTCCTCGCTGCGCGTGCTGGGGTCGGTGGGCGAACCGATCAACCCCGAAGCCTGGATGTGGTACCGCGATGTCATCGGTTCCAATGCCGGGGCCAACGGGGAGCGCAAGGAGAATCCGACGCCGATCGTCGATACCTGGTGGCAGACCGAAACCGGCGCCCACATGATCGCCCCGCTTCCGGGCGTCACGGCGGCCAAGCCGGGGTCGGCCCAGGTCCCGGTCCCGGGCATCAACATCGACGTGGTCGACGAGAACGGCGAAGCGGTGGCCAACGGCGAGGGCGGCTACCTGGTCATCCGCGACCCCTGGCCGGCCATGCTGCGCGGCATCTGGGGCGATATGCAGCGCTATAAGGACACCTACTGGTCCCGCTTCGACGGCATGTACTTCGCCGGCGACGGGGCCAAACGCGACGAGGACGGCGACCTCTGGCTGCTGGGCCGGGTCGACGACGTCATGAACGTCTCGGGCCACCGGCTCTCCACCACCGAGATCGAGTCCTCGCTGGTGTCCAGCGACCTGGTGGCCGAGGCCGCCGTCGTCGGGGCGAAGGACGAAACCACCGGGGAGGCCGTCTACGCCTTCGTCATCCTCCAGCGCGAAGCACGCAACGGGGAGGACGTCGTGCAGTTGCTGCGCAGCCACGTGGGCAAGCAGATCGGCCCGATCGCCAAACCCCGCGATATTTTCGTGGTCCCCGAGCTGCCCAAGACCCGGTCGGGCAAGATCATGCGCCGCCTGCTCAAGGACGTCGCCGAGGGTCGTGAGGTCGGGGATTCCAGCACCTTGGCGGACGCCTCGGTGATGCAGGAAATCGCTGATTCCGTGCGCCACTGATCCACCCGGTCCCGGCGGGGACTTTCCGCCCCGCCGGGACACTGTTGCTGCCACGCCCCGTCATACACCATGTGTAGGCGGGGCGTGGGGGTTTAATGAGGGCATGACTGTCACCACTTCGGAACCCCGCCGCGTCCTGGTCCTGAACGGGCCGAACCTGAACCTGCTCGGAACCCGCGAACCGGGGATCTACGGCACCGCGACCCTGGCCGACGTCGAGGCCCTGTGCCGGGACCGGGCCGCCGCACATGGCCTGGCGGCCGATTTCCTGCAGTCCAACCACGAGGGCGTGCTCGTCGATGCCATCCAGGCGGCCCGCGATACGGCGTCGGGCATCGTCCTCAATGCCGGGGCCTACACCCATACCTCGGTGGCGATCGCCGATGCCATCTCGGCGGTCGGGCTTCCGGTGGTCGAGGTCCACCTGTCCAACGTCCACGCCCGGGAGGAATTCCGTCATCATTCCTTCATCTCCCCCGTCGCCACCGCGATCATCATCGGGGCGGGCCTCAATGGATATGGGTATGCCATCGACCAGCTCGCCGGTCTACCCTGAGCTGAAGGACCCCCACCAGGCAGGAGCAGCCCATGGAGGAAACGCACGAGCCGGTGGCAGCGACCGCGGCCATCTACGACCAGTTCGCCCGGCACTGGTTCGCCGGACATTCACCGCTCTATGCCGCCTGGGCTTCCCGGGTCGCCGCCGACCGGGAGCTGGCCGCACTGGTGGCGACCCTGCCGGCGGCCAAACGCCAACCCAATCTGGTGTTCGCGGCCAGCCGTTTCCTGGGCTGTCCGGACCAGGACGCCGACACCCTGGCCCGGTTCCTGCGCGACCGCTGGTCCGAGGTCGCCGAGGTGGTCCTGGCCCGGCGCACCCAGACCAACGAACCGCGCCGGTGCGCCACCCTGCTTCCGGCCCTGGGGCTGATCGCCGCGGCCGAGGAACGGCCCCTGGCCCTGATCGAGGTCGGCCCCTCCGCCGGGCTCTGCCTGCTGCCCGACCTCTACTCCTATGAGTACGACGACGGCCCCCGACTAGGCACCGGGAGCCCCCTGTTGCGCTGCACCACCACGGGGAATCCGCCGTTGCCCCCGGCCCTGCCCCGGGTCGCCTCGCGGACCGGGGTGGACCTGAACCCGCTGGACGGCACCGATGCCTCCACGGTCCGCTGGCTTGAATGCCTGGTCTGGCCGGGGCAGGAGGACCGGCTGGCCACCCTGCGCGCGGCGTTGGGGAGGTTGGCGTCCCTGGGCCCTGAAGGGCCGACGCTGCTGGCCGGGGACCTGAACGACCGGGTCGCCGAGCTGGTGGCCGGGGTGCCGGACACCCATGCCGCCGTCGTCTTCCATTCGGCGGTGTTGGCCTATCTGTCACCGGCCGACCGGGCCCGCTTCGCCGCCTCGGTCAGGTCCTTGGACTGCCGGTGGCTCTCCAACGAGAACTTCTTCCTCGATGAGGCCGGCCGGACCGTCGACTCGGTCCAGGGGGACCGGTTCACGCTGGCCCTGGACTCGGTCCCGTTGGCCTACACCGGTCAGCACGGGGCCACACTGGATTGGATCGGTTGAAGGGCTCAGTGCGCCGAGCAGGCCCCGGTGGACACGGTTTCGGAATAGTCGGAGGCCTGTTCCAGGACCGGGCCGACTTCCTGCAGCGAGAGCGCATATCCCACCTCGGTGTCGCCCTTGGCCTTGGCGAAGATGACCCCGACCAGTTTCCCGGCATCGTCCAGCAGCGGGCCGCCGGAGTTGCCCTGTTGGACGTCGGCGCCGAGCTGGTAGATCTCTAGGGTGGAGGCGTCCGCCCCGTAGATGTTCTGCACCGAGATGCTGCGCAGCGACTGGACGATGGCGCCCCGGGCCTGGAACGGGCCGCCTTCGGGGTAGCCCATGTAGGTGGCCGAATCCCCGGTGGATAGATCCCGGCCTTCCTTCACCGGATCCAGTCCCAGGGAGTCCACCGCCAGCACGGCCAGATCCTGGGTGGAGTCGAAGTGGACCACCCGGGCGGGGAGCGCCCGGCCGTCGGCGGTGTTCACCACCGGTTCGGCGATACCAGCGACCACATGCGCGTTGGTCAGGATCCGGTCCGGCGCGACGACGAAGCCGCTGCCGGTCTGGTTGACCCCGCAGGCGAAGGCCGTCCCGGTGATCTTGGCCACCGACTCCTCCACCGTGTTGATGGCTTCCGGCTCCGCCTCCGCCGCGGCCCCGTCGGGGGCCGGGGCGAAGGGTTCGATCAGATCGGGGATGGACTGTCCCATGACCACCGAGCGGGCCTTGGCCATCGCCGAGGAGACCGGGTCGGGGGTGGCATTGCGGATCGTGCTGATCACCTGCGAGGAGGCGATCTGTTGGGATAGGAAGGGCAGGCCCATGCTCGCGGCGGAGAAGGCGATCGCCGAGATCACCAGGGCCGCGACGACGACGTTGGTGATCCCGCCCAGGAGCCGGTCGAAGGTCTTGATGACGGGGAAGTTCAGCAGCAGGCGCACCCGGTTGCCGACCGCCACCCCGATGGAATGTCCCAGCAGCACCAGGACGACGGCGGTGGCGATGACCCAGAAGACCCGCCAGCCGGCCGTGGTGACCCAGCTGGAGACGAAGGGGATCGCGTAGAAGGCTCCGACCCCGCCGGCCACCAGGCCGACCACCCCGCCCAGGGTGACGAACAATCCCTTGCGCAGACCCGAGATCAGGAAGGCGACGAACGACAGCAACAGCAGGATGTCGAGCCAGCTGAACCCGAAAATCACCAATATCTCCTACCGTCGCGTGGGGCTGCGGCGGGTTTCCGGCAGGCGCCGGTGCCCGCACGGCTCCATCAGTCTACGGGCACGCCCGGGTCAAACATTGGTGCTGAGGGCTGAAATCATGCCACTATCGTTGTGGAAGGTGTCACATCGGTTCTGACTACGGCACAATAGGACAAGCGCCATCACACTTGCAAGGAGAATTCATGGACATCGAGGTACTGCGCCGGGCACCACTATTCACGACGCTCAGCGACGAAGTATTCGCCGCCCTGACCGAGGAATTGATCGAGGTCGATTTGTCACGCGGGGCATCAGTGTTCCGCGAGGGGGATCAGGGCGACCAGCTCTACTTCATCGTTTCGGGCAAGATCAAGCTCGGGCGTACCGCCCCGGACGGACGGGAGAACCTGCTGGCCGTCCTCGGTCCGGGTGAACTCTTCGGGGAAATGGCCCTGTTCGACCCCAGCCCGCGCAACGCCACGGCAACCGCCGTGTCGGAGACCCGTCTGGCCGGGCTGCGCCACGAGAACCTGCGCAAGGTCCTGCAGAACTCCCCGGAGGTCTCGGTGCAGCTGCTCCAGGCGTTGGCCCGCCGTCTACGCCGGACCAACGAGTCGCTGGCCGATCTGGTGTTCTCCGATGTCCCCGGCCGCGTGGCCAAGGCCCTGCTGGATCTGGCGGACCGTTTCGGCCGCCCGGCCACCGACGGGGTGCTGGTCGCCCACGAACTCACCCAGGAGGAACTGGCCCAGCTGGTCGGGGCCTCCCGCGAGACGGTGAACAAGGCCCTGGCGGAATTCGTCCAGCGTGGCTGGCTCCGGCTCGAAGCCCGCGCCGTGGTGATCCTGGACATCCAGCGTCTACGCCAGCGTTCGCGCTAGGGCCGTAGCCTCCGGGCGGTACCCACCGCCCCTCGTTCCACCCCCGCCACCGGGGACGCCCCACGACGGGGTCCCGGGGTGGGGGTCGTTCGTTTAAGCGCCGGGCCGGCCGTGCTGCAGGGCTCGGCCACGTTGGACCCGGTTCAGCGTCCGCGGGCGCCGGCTCCGCCCTCCGTGGCGGTACTGATGCTGACGTCGAGGTAGAAGGACCCCTCGACCTGGGTCAGCTTGGGGTGGTAGGACTTCATCCGGCGGCGATGGGAGAGATAGGCCACCGTGCCGCGGGTGGTGGCCACCTTCTCCAGGATGAACTCCACGGCGGGTGTGGTGATCCTGCTCAGTTCCTGCCCGCGGGTGTCCTGCTGGTCGACTTCATCACCCAGAGACGAGGTGGCACGGCCCTTCAGGACCTCGGCGGCTGACTTCCAGGCGCCCCAGACCCCCTTGCCCTGCAGGAGGCGGGCCTGTTGCTGCGGCGGCAAGGCCGCGGCGAAGTAGCGGGTGTCGAAACGCCGGTGGGCGAAATCGGGGCTGATCCAATGTGAGAGCGGACGCAGCAGGTCGGTCCGCAGTCCCAGCCCCCGCTTGGCCAGCATCGCGGTGAAGGAAATGTCCTGTCCGGCGACGGCCTCGCGGATCTGCATCCATTCGGTGGTGTTGGTGTTCTCCACGATGGACAGGGCGTCGGAACCGGCCAGCAGGATACCGGTCTCCTCGAAGAGCTCGCGCACCGCGCAGATGATGTGGCTCCGGGCGAAGCGGTGGTCCAGCACCCCCAGTTGGGCGCCCCACCAGCCCAGCGACGGACCGAACCAGTCGGTGTTCTCGTCGTCGCCGGCTTCGAAGCTTCCGCCGGGAAAGGCCACCGACCCCAGCGGGGAACCGCCCGGGCGGTACGTGAGATAGGTCTCCACCCCCCGGGGCGAGTCCCTCAACAAGACGACGGACGAGGCCTTCCGGGCGGCACGCGGGGTGCGGCTGCCATAGGTGATCCAACTCTCCGCCGCCCCGTATTGGGACGGCGGGAGCGGAAAAAGTCGCCGGAGCATGCCGGTGCGGGGTGTGGCGGATTCCGCTGGACGCGGTCCCCCGCCCCGACCGGACACGCCCCCGACGACGGGTCGTGACGAATCAGCTGAATTCGGCAATCAATTCAACTTCGACACAGGCGTCCAGCGGCAGGGCCGCCACGCCGACGGCCGACCGGGCATGAATGCCCGCATCGCCGAAGACGGTGCCCAGCAGCTCGGACGCCCCGTTCACCACGCCCGGCTGGCCGGTGAAGGACGGGTCGGAGGAAACGAATCCGACGACCTTGACGATCCGGGTGACCCGGTCGAGGTCGCCGATCATCGATTTCACCACGGCCATGGCGTTGAGCACCGCCGTGGCGGCTTGTTCCTTGGCGGTATCGGCGTCGACCTGCGCACCGACCTTTCCGTTTGCTGTGAGTTCGCCGTTAATGAACGGCAGCTGTCCCGAGGTGTGCACGAGGTTGCCGGTGATCACTGCAGGCACATAGGCGGCCACGGGTGCTGCCACCTGGGGCAGGGTCATCCCGAGTTCCGCAAGACGCTGTTCGACAGCGGATGAAGGCTGGTTTTCCACGATTTCAGGTTTCCTTTCGGACTACTGCTTGGGGCGTTTGAGATAGGCCACTGGAGCATTGCCGTCGGGCCCGGGAATGACGGTGACAAGCTCCCAACCGTCATCTCCCCATTGGTCCAGGATCTGCTTCGTGGCGTGAATTATCAGCGGTAAAGTCGCATACTCCCATTTCGTCATACCGAATACGTTAGCCCCTCCGGCTAAACTGGTCCGCATGGCGTCTAGAAAGTCCCCCTTCTTCAACACTGCAACCACCCTCGGCAAGATCGTGGCCTTCTTCGGGGTCAGTGCACTCTGTGGGGTCCTGGCTGCCGGAATGCTGGTGCCCGCAGCCTCCGTGGCCGGCTCCACCGCAGCGATCGGGATGGACTTCTTCGACGCACTGCCGGCGGAGCTGAAACAGGAGCCGCTGTCCCAGCCGTCCAAGGTCGTGGCCAAGGACGGGACGACCCTGGCCACGTTCTACGCGGAGAACCGCACGCCGGTCGAACTCGACGAGATCTCCAAGGACATGCAGAACGCCATCGTCTCCATCGAGGACGAACGCTTCTACGAGCACAACGGCGTGGACCTGCGCGGCATCGCCCGCGCTGCCGCGCACAACTTCACCAGCTCCTCGCAGCAGGGCGCCTCCACGTTGACCCAGCAGTACGTGAACAACGTGCTGATCAACGCCAAGTTCCTCAGTGGTGCCGATAAATCGGACATCACCTACTCCGGTACCAAGGACCTCGCCGATAAGCTGCGCGAGGCCAAGCTGGCGATCTCCGTGGAAAAGGAATTCACCAAGAAGGAGATCCTGCAGGGATATCTCAACCTGGTGCTCTTCTCCGGGACCAACTACGGTGTCGAAGCCGCCGCGGAACGCTACTTCTCCGTCCATGCCAAGGACCTGAACATCCAGCAGTCGGCCATGCTCGCCGGGATGGTCCAGCGGCCGAACACCTTCGATCCGATCAAGAACCCCGATCTGACGCTCAAGCGCCGCAACACCGTGCTCGGTGCCATGCTCAAGACGGATTCGATCACGAAGAAGGAATATGACAAGGCCGTGAAGACGAAATTGGGGTTGAAGCCCAAGGACGTGAAATCCGGATGCGTGGCCGCCAAGTCGGCGAACTACTTCTGCGATTACGTCTCCCACGAGATCATGAAGGATCCGGCCTTCGGCAAGACGAAGAAGGAACGCGAGACGCTGCTCTACCGCGGGGGATTGACCATCAAGACCACCTTGGATCCGCGCCTGCAGAAGGAAGCGGAAAAGGAAACCACGAAGACCATTCCCGCCGACGACAGCTCCAACATGGGCTCGGCCATCGTCACCGTGGAACCGGGCACGGGCAACATCCTGGCCATGGCCCAGAACAAGAAGTACGGCTCGGATCCGGACGATTCGTCATACACGACCTACAACCTCACCGCGGGCCGCTCCATGGGCGGCACCAACGGCTTCCAGGGCGGCTCGACCATGAAGCCCTACACCGCGATCGCCTGGCTGGAGGACGGCCGGCATATGTGGGACAAGGTCAACGCCCAACGCCGGCTGTACGACGCGAACTTCCATTGGAAGGCCTCCTGCATGCCCAAGGGCTACGTGACCGTCGACGGCGGCTACGAACCGAAGAACTTCGACGCGGGCTTCCGCAAACCGATGACCGCGGACTACGGACTGTACTGGTCCATCAACACCGCGACCGTCAACGAGGCCTCCCAGCTCGACCTGTGCAAGATCGCCGACGTCACCGAGCGGGTCGGGCTCTTGAACGCCGCGACCGGCAAACCGATCACCGGGGCCAACCCCTCGTTCGTGATCGGCGCGGATCCGATCACCCCGCTGGCCCAGGCCACCGCGTTCGCGACCTTCGCCAATAAGGGCGAATACTGCAAGAACCGGGCCCTGACCTCGGTCACCGACGCCGCCGGAAACTCCTATAAGGTCCCCGGCGAATCCTGCGAGCAGGTCATCGACGAGCAGGTCATCGCCAACCTGAACGGCACCTTGAAACGGATCGCCGGCACCCGTGTCGCCAAGGGCACCATCGACAAGCCGATCGCCGGCAAGACCGGCACCAACAACACCGCGTCCTCCACCTGGTTCGTGGGCTACAGCACGGGCATGGCCACCGCTGCCTGGACGGGCCGCTTCGATGGGAACGCGCAGATCAAGGGCGTGGAGATCAACGGCAAGCGCTATTCCAACCCCGACTCCTCGACCCTGGCCGCGCCCTTGTGGCTTGAATACACGAAGGACGTCATCGACTACTATCCGGCCAAGGGCTTCGGGAGCAAGGATTCGAAGCCGGGCAAATCCCCGGACCACAGCGATTCGCCGGACAACGGTCCCGCCGGTGACGCCGGTGACGACAACAACGACGACGATTAACGGCTAGGACGAGGGAGGGCACCCACGCCATGGGCGCATCACAGGACATCACGCAGGCCGTCAAACGGGTGGTCCCGGTCGCGGGGGCCGCGGCCGGCATCGGGGCCTCGTTGGCCGGGCTGGCCATCGGCTACGGGCTGCTGGAACGCAACGCGTTCACCATCCGCCACGAGACCGTCCAGCTCCTGCCGCCGGGGATGCCTGACCTGCGGGTGCTTCATCTGTCCGATATCCATCTGGTGCCGGGCCAGGATGCCAAGAAACGCTGGCTTCGTTCCCTGGCCGGGCTGGCCCCCGACCTGGTGGTCAATACCGGCGACAACCTCAGCCACCGCGATGCGGTCCCGGAACTGCTGGAGGCCCTTGAGCCGTTGATGGCCTTCCCCGGGGTCTTCGTGCCGGGCTCCAACTGCTATTACGGCCCGCGTCTGAAGAATCCGCTGCGCTACCTCACCGGCGGGAGGGACAAGCCCCGCAACCTGGCCAAATTCACGCTGCCCTGGCAGCAGATGCATGCAGGGTTCGGCGCCGCGGGCTGGACCAATCTGACCAACCGGGCCATCTCCAAACCGCTCAACGGGGTCCGCTTGGACTTCTCGGGCGTGGACGACCCCCACCTGAAGCTCGAGCAGTTCGCCGGCTGGCCCCGCGGTTCCTCCACCGCCGGCGAAGCACCCCATGTGCGCATCGCCCTGACCCATGCCCCCTACCAGCGGGTGCTGGACCAGTTCACCGACTCCGGTGCCGACATCATCTTCGCCGGCCACACCCATGGTGGCCAGATCTGCGTGCCCGGCTACGGCGCCCTGGTCAGCAACTGCGATCTGCCGACCTGGCGGGCCCGCGGTCTGACCGAATGGGAGCACCGGGGCAAGACCGTCCCCCTGGAGGTCTCGGCAGGCATCGGGACCTCCAGATACGCCCCGGTGCGCATCGCCTGCCCACCGGAGGCCGTGTTGCTGACGTTGACCGCCCGCGACTGAAACCCTCGTGACAATGGCCCGGGAACCACGTCGGAAATCCTCTCCCGGCGCCTCCGGGCCCACGATCCACGCTCCCGGTGGACCACGACACCTCGCTGATTGATGAAACCCAACCGGTGGTTGTACGCTGTCTTTGATTGCTGTAGGCAAACACAACAGATCGAGGACGCCCTCCGTGGTGCAACACCAGAATAGTCAGCAACAACCCCAAGCCCCAGCGTCGTTCTGGCAGACCGTGAGCCGGCTCGGCCCCCAGGTCCGCCCCTACGTCCCCCGCCTTTTCGCGGGGTTCCTCTGCGCCCTCGGAGCCGGCGTGGTCGCGTTGACGATCCCGCAGGTCCTGGGCCAGATGGTCAAGTCCGTCCTGCATGCCGGTGGCTCATCGGCCGACGTCTGGTTCAGTGTCGGCATCGTCGCCGCCCTGGGCCTGGCCGAAGCGGTCCTGGTCTTCTTCCGCCGGATCTTCGTGATCACCCCTGCCGCACGCATCGAAACCGATCTGCGCGTGGGGATGTACCGGCATCTGCAACGACTCCCCGTGGCCTTCCACGATAAATGGGGGTCCGGCCAGCTGCTCTCGCGGTCAATGGCCGATCTCGGGCTTCTCCGCCGCTGGTTGGCCTTCGGCTCGATCATGCTCATCGTCTCCACGGTGACCGTCCTGGTGGGGCTCACGCTGATGTTCACCAGCAGCTGGCTGTTGGGGGCGATCTACCTGGTCGGGGCCATCCCGATCACCATCCGGGCCTTCTACTTCCGCAACGTCTTCCGCATCGCCAGCCGGCTCAGCCAGGACCAGGCCGGCGACCTGGCCACCAATGTGGAGGAATCCGTCCACGGCATCCGGGTCATCAAGGCCTTCGGCCGCGGCAGCGAGGCCCTCGAGGGATTCGGCGTCCGGGCCAGGCGCCTGCGGGATACCGAAATCAGCAAGGCCCGCACGCTCTCCGGCTTCCTGATGTTCGTGGTCTCCATCCCCGAAGTCACCCTCGGGGCGGCCCTGCTGGTGGGCATCTGGCTCACGGCCCAAGGCCAACTCGACGTCGGGGACCTGACGACCTTCTTCGCCACCGCCGCCGTCCTGGCCGCCCCGGTGGAGGGCATCGGCATGCTGTTGGGCATGACCCTGACGACCAAGACCGCCCTGGATCGCCACTTCGACGTCATGGACACCGTCAACACCATCGACTCCCCCGCCACCCCGATCCACCCGGAACGCCCCGACGGACGACTGAGCCTGCACGACGTCTCCTTCAGCTACCCCGATGCCCGCCCCGGGAGCGCCCCGGTCCTGGACGGGGTCGATCTGGAGGTCGAACCCGGAGAGACCATGGCCCTGGTGGGGACCACCGGGAGCGGCAAGTCGACCCTGCTGCAGCTGATCCCCCGACTGTATGAGACCTCCGGCGGTTCCGTGGCCATCGACGGCGTGGACGTGCGCAACTACGATCTCGCCGAGCTGCGCACCGCGGTATCCGTCGCCTTCGAGGACACCACCTTGTTCTCCTCCTCGATCGCCGAGAACATCCTTTTGGGCGCCTCCCTCCCCCCGGGGACCGACCCCCGCACGGCCCTGGCGGAGGCGCTCGACGTCGCCCAGGCCCAGTTCGCCCACCATCTCACCGATGGCGTCGACACGGTCATCGGCGAGGAGGGGCTGTCCCTGTCGGGGGGCCAACGCCAACGCATCGCCCTGGCCCGGGCGATCGCCGCCAAACCCCGCGTCCTGGTCCTGGATGACCCGCTCTCGGCCCTGGACGTGCGCACCGAGGAGGCCGTCACCGAACGCCTGCGGGCGGTGGTCGCCGACATGACCACCCTCATCGTCGCCCACCGGCCCTCCACCGTGATGCTCGCCGACCGGGTCGCACTGCTGCGCAACGGACGGATCGACGACGTGGGAACCCACACCGAGCTCCTCAACCGCAGCGCCCACTACCGCTACGTGATCGCCAGCCTGGACGACCCGCCCACGGTGGAGGACGTCCTGCAGACCAACACCGGAAAGGGGCCCGGAGCATGAGCGGCACCCGAGGCGTCGAGAACGAAGACCAGATCCTGCTCGGCCGCGAGGACCGGGCCCGGGTCAGGTCCCGGTCCTGGGCCCTGCTCAAACAACTGGCGGCCACGCAGAAACCCCTCCTGAGCCTCACCGTGGTGCTGGTGATCGTCTCCAACCTGGCGCGGGCCTCCTTCCCGCTGATCGTCGCATGGTCCATCTCCTGGGCCCTGCCCCGGCTGATGGACGGGGACACCGCCCCCTTCGCCCTCACGGGTGGGCTCTACATCGTGGCCGGACTGCTCGCGGGGATCCTGCTGGGCTGGTACAACCTCTGCACGGCCAAGGTCAGCCAGGCCATGCTGCTGACCTTGCGGATGCGGGTCTTCCGGCACACCCAACTGCTCAGCCTGGAGTTCCACGAGAAGTACACCTCCGGACGAATCATCTCCCGGCAGACCTCGGATCTGGAGACGCTGCGCGAACTCCTGGATCAGGGCATCTCGGAACTGGCCTCCGGCATCGTGTTCATCACCTTCACCGCCGTGAGCATCTTCCTGCTGGACTGGCGCTCGGGGCTGGTCATCCTCTGCGCGCTCATCCCCATCTCGGTGATCTTCCGGTGGTACCAGAAGCGTTCCGAACTGGTCTACCGCGAGTCCAGGGTCTTCTCCGCCCGGCTGATCACCTCCTTCGTGGAGACGATGACCGGGATCCGTGCGGTCAAGGCCTTCCGGAGGGAACGCGAGAACAACGAGAGCTACCGCAAGGTCGCCCACGACTACCGTGACAACTCCATCCGTTCCATCAACCTCTTCGGTGTCCTGCAACCGTCCCTGGTCCTCATCGGGAACCTGACGGTGGCCGCCCTGCTGCTCTTCGGCGGCTTCCGGGTCCTGGAGGGGACCCTGGACGTCGGGACGCTCATCGGCCTGCTGCTGGCCGGCAAACGGGTCTTCCAGCCCGTGGACCAGATCGCCATGTTCTACAACTCCCTGCAGGCCGCCACGGCGGCCCTGGAAAAGGTGTCGGGGCTGCTCGAGGAGGAACCCACGGTCGTGGAACCGGTGGAGCCCGAGCCGATGGAGGAGCCCACCGGGCATATCGAATTCCGGCAGGCGGTCTTCGGCTACGGGGACGGGCCGGTGATCATGGAACGATTCGACCTGGACATCCCCGCCGGCCAGACCGTGGCCGTCGTGGGCCAGACCGGCGCCGGGAAATCGACGTTGGCAAAGCTCATCGCCAGGTTCTACGACCTCTCCGACGGGTCGTTGTCCCTGGACGGGGTCGAGCTGAGCCGGTTGGCCAATGAGGACCTGCGCCGGGCCGTGGTCATGGTGACCCAGGAGGCGTTCCTGTTCTCGGGAACCGTGGCCGAGAACATCGCCCTGGGCAAACCAGGGGCCTCCGTCGATGAGATCGTCCTGGCGGCCCGGGCCGTGGGGGCCGACGAGTTCATCAAGTCCCTGCCCGACGGCTACGACACCGATGTCAATAAGCGCGGAGGTCGGGTCTCCGCGGGCCAACGCCAGTTGATCTCCTTCGCCCGCGCCTTCCTGGCCGACCCTGCGGTGCTCATCCTGGACGAGGCCACCTCCTCCCTGGACATCCCCAGCGAACGGCTGGTCCAGCGCGGCCTCCAGACGCTGCTGGGCCAACGGACGGCCCTGATCATCGCCCACCGGCTGTCCACCGTGGAGATCGCCGACCGGGTCCTGGTGGTCCATGACGGACGGATCGTCGAAGACGGCACTCCCGACGAACTGGTGCGGGCCGGCGGACGCTTCGCGGCCCTGCATGACGCGTGGCAGGACAGCCTGAACTAGCGTCCGGCACGCACGAAAATGGTCCGGCCCCCGGAGGGACCGGACCATTTCCTTCTGACATCAATGCTCCTGCGGCGTTCCTTCCGGAACCCCGGGATCAGGCGATGGCTGCGTGCGGCCAATCGCCGACGGCCACCGTCGAATGCGGCCAGTCGCCCACGTTGATCGTGGCGTGCGGCCAGTCGCCCACGGCAACTGCCGAGTGCGGCCAATCCCCGACATTGATCGTGGCGTGCGGCCAGTCACCGACGTTGATGGTGGCATGTGGCCAGTCGCCGACTGCTACAGAGGAATGCGGCCAGTCACCGACGTTGGGGGTGACGTGGGGCCAATCGCCGACGGCCAGAACCGAACCGGCCGCCAGGGCGGCCGTGGCCGCGAGCGCTGCAACAAGCTTTTTCAATGTCTTCTCCTTGTGTGGGTCGCCACGAATTCTTCGATATATACCTCAGTGAGTGGCGCATCACTTAACATTCATTGTAAATTGGAGGGAACATGTTTCGTCAAGGTTTGCTACCAGACCTTTTCGAATAACACCGAGTTATTCACTTCCAGTTCGTTCTAAGGGGTTTCCATGGGAATCAAATTCGGCGAAAAGCTCCGCCATGCTCGCCAGCAGATGAAATTGACCCAGGCCCAGCTCGGACACGGGAAATACTCCACGAGCTACATCTCCCTGCTGGAGACCGGAAGCCGCGAGCCGACCTCGGATATCATCACCGAGCTCTCCTCCCGGTTGAACCTGGACCGCGAACTCATGGATTCGTGGAACACCCCGGTTTCGGCCGATGAAGCCGAGTTCGTCCTCCTGGAGCACCGTGCCCGCCAGTCCTTCACCGCCCGCGAATATTCCGATGCCGGGGAAACCGCTGCCGAAGCGGCCTCGGTGGCGCTGCGGCTGAAGAATTCAAGTGCGTGGTGGAACATGATGTTCCTGCGCGCCGAGTCTTTGCGTGACCAGGGCCGTCACGATGAATACCGCACCACGGCCGAGGAGGTCCTGAACCACCCGCTGACGGACGAGTCCCTGGCGCTGAAGGTCCGGGCCGAAACGCTGGTGGCCAATGCCTATCTGGGATTGGGCAAGCTGCATATCGCCGTCGAACATGCGATCACCGCCGTGGAACTGGGCAAGAACCTGCCCGGTGATTCGCTGATCTACATCGGCGCCTTGTTCTCCCTCATCGCCTCGCTGGCCGAATCCGGACAGCTCGACGCCGCCTGGACCAGCTGCGAGGCCTTGGCGGATGCGGTGGCCGAGGGCGCCCCCAGCCAGACCGCCGGCAACGCCTACTGGGCCATCGGCAACGTGGCCTTCAAGCGCCAGGACATCGTCTCGGGGCTGAGCAACCATCAACTGGCCGCCCAACGCCTGCTGCCGGCCAGCGACATCGAACAGTGGGCCCGCTTCAACAAGGCCTCGGCGTCGATGCGGCTGACCGCCGGGGTGGTCGAACCCGAAACCCTGGAGTGCATCGAAAAGGCCGAACTGGCGATCAGCGTCATCGGGGGCAACCCGGCCGAGGCCCTGGAACTGCGCCTGATCCGGGCCCGCTGGCTGCACCTGAACGGCCAGCCCGAGCAGGCGCTCGAGGAACTGGCCCCCGTGGAGAAGGACCGCGAGATCCTCTCCCAGCACCTCCAGGGCGAAATCGACCTGCTCACGGCCCGCTGCATGGTCGGGATGGGCAACGGCACCGAGGCCATCGACCATCTCGCCCGGGCCCAGCAGGCCTTTGCGTTGGCCGGTTCCCCGGACCGCGCCTCGTTGGCGATCGAGCTGGCCACGGAGATCCGCGCTTCACGGCGTTAGGGACCCTCCGTGGCCGGCGGGGCCCGCCCGCTCAGGCCGTGAAGGTCTTCCCGGTCAGGCGTTCGTACGCCTCGATGTAGCGGGCCCGGGTCCGCTCGACGACCTGCTGCGGGAGCGGCGGTGGCGGGGTCGTGCCGGCACGGTCCCACCCGGAGTCATCGGAGACGAGCCAATCGCGGACGAACTGCTTGTCGAAGGATGGCTGGGCCCGCCCCGGGGCGTAGGTGCGGGCATCCCAGAAGCGCGAGGAATCGGGGGTCAGCACCTCGTCGCCCAGGGTGATGGTCCCGGTGGCCGGGTCCAGTCCGAATTCGACCTTGGTGTCGGCCAGGATGATGCCGCGCCCACGGGCGATCTCCTCCGCCCGGGTATAGATGCCCAGGGTCAGGTCGCGCAGTTGCCCGGCCACCTCGGCCCCGACCCGTTCCACGACGGCGTCGAAGGTGATGTTCTCGTCGTGCTCGCCGACCTCGGCCTTCGCCGAGGGGGTGAAGATCGCCGGTTCCAGTGCCGAGCCGTCCACCAGTCCCTCCGGCAGGGGAAGTGAGCACACGGTTTGGTGAGCCGTGTATTCGGCCAACCCCGACCCGGTCAGGTATCCGCGGGCGATGCATTCGACCGGGTACATCTGCAGTTTCCGACAGACCATGGCCCGTCCGGCGACGGCGTCGGGCACTTCGGTGGAGATGACGTGGTTGGCGAATCCGTCGAGCTGGTCGAACCACCACAGGGACAGCTGGGTGAGGACCTTGCCCTTATCGGGGATGGGGGTGTCCAGGACGAAGTCATAGGCGCTGATGCGGTCGCTGGCGACCACCAGGACGCGATCCGACTGCTCGGCGTCGATCCCCGCGGGGGTGTACAGATCGCGGACCTTCCCCGAATACAGGTGGTCCCATCCCGGTAGTTCCAGGGTCTCGGTGGTGAAGTCGGTCATCAGTGGCCTTCCGGTTCGACGATGATTTTTCCTTGTTCCGCACGCAGGCCGATGTCGGTGCGATGCTGGCTGCCCGCGAGGCCGATCCGTGCGATTCCCGCATAGGCGCGTTCCCTGGCCGCTGCCAGGGAACGCCCCAGTCCGACCACCGCCAGGACCCGGCCCCCGGCGGAAACGGTGGTCCCGGCATCGTCCAGCGCCGTTCCCGCGTGCAGGACGCTGACCCCCTCGAGGGCTGCCGCCTCGTCGAGCCCGGTGATGGCGTCCCCGGTCACCGGTGCCTCCGGGTAGCGGGCCGAGGCCACGACGACACCCACGGCCGTCTCCGGACGCCAGGTGAGCGGTTCGACGTCGTCCAGGGTGCCCTGGGCCGCCGCCAGCAGCAGCGAGCCCAACGGGGTCTTGAGCCGGGCGAGGACCGCTTGCGTCTCGGGATCGCCGAACCGCGCGTTGAACTCGATGACCCGGATGCCACGGCGGGTCAGCGCCAGCCCGCAATACAGGACCCCGGTGAACGGGGTCCCGCGGTCGGCCATCGCCTTGATGGTCGGTGCCGCCACCCGTTCGATGACGTCGTCAACGAACCCCTCGGGGAGCCATTCCAACGGGCTGTAGGCGCCCATGCCCCCGGTGTTCGGGCCCTGGTCGTCGTCGAAGATGCGTTTGAAGTCCTGGGCCGGTGCCAGCGGAACGGCATGCCGGCCGTCGGACAGGACGAAGAGGGAGACCTCGGGCCCGTCCAGGAATTCCTCGATGACGACGCTGCCGCCGGCGGCGAAGCATTCGGTGGCATGGGCCAGGGCCTCGTCGCGGTCCCCGGTGACCACGACCCCCTTGCCCGCGGCGAGCCCATCGTCCTTGACGACATAGGGTGCCCCGAAGGCATCGAGGGCGTCGGCCGCGGTGGCGGCATCGGTGGCGACCCGGGCCATGGCGGTGGGGACGCCGGCGACGGCCATGATCTCCTTGGCGAAGGCCTTGGATGCCTCGAGCTGGGCTGCGGCCTTCGAGGGGCCGAAGATCGGGATGCCCGCGTCGGTCAGGGCATCGGCGACCCCTGCGGCCAGCGGGGCTTCCGGCCCGATGACCACCAGGGATGCTTCCAGCGTCCGCGCCAACGCAAGGACGGCCTCCGGATCCTGGGCATTGATGGCATGGACCGGCACGTCGCCGGCGATGCCCGCGTTGCCCGGTGCTGCATGGACCTCGGTGACGAATGGATCGTCGAGGAGGGAACGGATAATGGCGTGTTCGCGGCCGCCCGGGCCAATGACGAGTACCTTCACGATCCCCTAGCCTACCGGGGCGGATGGCCCCCGGCGTGAGTAGGCTGGTCCCCGTGCGTAAAGAAACCCTGTGGGAAGCCCAGTGCAAGGAAAACCCGGGACATTCACGGTCCTATATCGAACGCTTCGAGTCCCTGCGGGCCGAAGGCGCCGACCTCGACGGTGAAGCCCGTCTGATCGATGCCATGCTCCCGCGGAGGAGCAGGATCCTGGACGCCGGATGCGGCCCGGGACGCGTGGGCGGGGAACTGGGCCGACGTGGCCACCAGGTCCTGGGCATGGACGCCGACCCCGTGCTGCTTGCGGCGGCGAAGACCGCGTTCCCGGAGCAGGGCTGGAGGGTCGGCGATCTCTCTGACTCCGGGCTGTCCGCGGAAGGGGCGGTATTCGACCTGGTGGTCTGCGCCGGCAACGTCATGGCCTTCCTGGCGCCGGGCACCGCCCCGGAGGTGTTGCAGGGATTCCACTCGGTCCTGGCCCCCGGAGGCCGGGCCGTCATCGGGTTCGGCACCGATCGGGGCTACGCCCCGGAGGACTTCCTGGCCGACGCCCGGGCCGCCGGCTTCACGGTGGACGGGCTGTTCTCCAGCTGGGATCTGCGCCCCCACCCCGGGGACACGAATTTCCTGGTCGCCGTCCTGGGCCGCGCGTCCGCGGATGCCTGAGCCGGATCGGCGGGGCGGCGAATACACTGGGGGCATGCCACAGACCCACTCCGACTTCGCCGACCTGGCTGTCATCGACCGCAGCGGCCTCGTCGAGTCGCGCCATGCCGGTACTGCCGTCGTCCTGGGGGCCGACGGGGCGGTCCTGCACGCGCTGGGCGATATCGACGCCCCGATGTACCCCCGTTCCTCGCTCAAACCCTTCCAGGCACTGGCCTCCATGCAATCCGGGGTCCCCTTGCGCGGCGCGGAGGTCGCCTTGGCCTGCGCCAGCCACGTCGGCAGCACCGAGCACCAGGAATTGGCGGCCTCGATGCTGTCCAAGGCGGGGCTGACGGACGACGATCTGCAATGCCCCGCGGCCTGGCCCCGGCATGAAGCCACCCGGATGGAGGCGATCCGTTCGGGCGGTTCCCCGTCCCGCCTGGCCTTCAATTGTTCGGGCAAGCATGCCGCCTTCCTCTGGGCCTGCACCGAGAACGGGTGGGACACCGCCACGTATCTGGATCCGGATCATCCCCTGCAACGCCGGGTGGTCGAGGTCGTGGAGGACTACGCCGGGGAGAAGATCACCCATCTGGCCGTCGACGGATGCGGGGCCCCGGTGCCCGCCATTTCGTTGCGGGGCCTGGCCTCCGCCACCGGACGGCTTTCCCGCTCCCCCGGCAACAAATCCTCCGACGCCCGCGCCACCACGATCGCCACCGCCATGCTCGACTACCCCTGGGCCGTGCACGGGCACGGGGAGGAGAACACGGTGGTCATGGAGGATCTGGGCGTCATCGCCAAGCTCGGTGCCGAAGGGGTGCTGATCCTGGGCACCTCCGATGGTGTCTCCTGCGCCCTGAAGATCCGTGATGGGAATGCGCGGGCCGCCACGCTGGTCGGTCTGACCCTGCTGGCCTCCGTCGACGCCGTCGAGATCGATGCGATGACCGCCGTCCTGGAAAAGATCAACAAACCCGTCCTGGGTGGTGGCCGACCGGTGGGGCGGATCCGTGTCGCCAAGCCGGTCCTGGATCTGTTGGACTAGGACATGGCCGTACGACGACGGATCCCCGCCGAGCAGGGGCTCGCGGCGCTGTCCACCTGGCGGCGGACCGACGCGGACGCCCGCGCCGACCTGCCCCGGCCCACGGTGGCGATGGCGGTGCGCTACGCCCTCGAAGAGCTTTCAGAACGGGCCGAGGGCAATTCGGTGGAGGTCAGGGTCCCGCCCTTCGGGGTCGCCCAATGCGTGGCCGGCCCGCGCCATACCCGCGGCACCCCGCCGAACGTGATCGAACTCGAGGCCGCCGTCTGGCTGCCGCTGGCCACCGGTGAACTGGACTGGTCCGAAGCGGTGGCCTCCGGTTCGCTCTCGGCCTCGGGGTTGCGGGCGGACCTGTCCGAACATCTTCCGCTCTTCGGTATCCTTTAGGGTATGGATTCACCCCGTTCCGCGCCCGTTCCCCCCGACCGCGACCGCGGCTCCGCTTCCGAGTCCGTCGAGGTCTCGGTGTCCAGTTCACCGAAGTTCTGGCCCTTCGTCGGCGTCGGGGCCTTCATCGGCGTCCTGGCGGCCATGTTCACCGCCCTGGCCGGGGATCCGGGAGCCGAGTTCACCCGCGGATCGGTATTCGGTTTCTTCGCCGTGGTCTTCGCCTTGGCGGGGGTCCTGCTCGGTTCCATCGCCTTCCTGGCCGTCGATGCGGTCCTGCGTCGGCGCTCCACCCGGGCCCGTGCGGTACCCATGGATGACGGGAACGCGTCAAAGTAGCAGCTTCGGGACCTTCCGGGCACCCACAACGTGCAAGAATGATGACCATGGTGCGTGGTGACGGAATGCTTTCACATGATCTTTTGGCCGACGAGAAGGGCCCGCAGGACGAATGCGGGGTCTTCGGTGTCTGGGCCCCGGGCGAGGACGTGGCGAAGCTCGCCTACTACGGCCTCTATGCCCTCCAACACCGCGGTCAGGAGTCCGCGGGCATCGCGACCTCGGATGGCCAGCGGATCAACGTCTACAAGGACATGGGGCTGGTGTCCCAGGTCTTCGACGAGAACACCCTGAACTCCATGAGCGGGCACATCGCCATCGGGCACTGCCGCTATTCGACCACGGGTTCCAATCATTGGGCCAATGCCCAGCCCACCCTGGGCGCCACCGCCGACGGCACGGTCGCCCTGGGCCACAACGGCAACCTCATCAACTCGGCCGAGCTGATGGAACTGGTCGTGGCCGAGCAGGGCTCCAAGTTCCGCGGCGAACTCGCCCAGGGCAACACCACCGACACGGCCCTGGTCACCGCCCTGCTGCGCGGCGAAGAAGGAACGACCTTCGAGCAGACCGCCCTGGACCTGCTGCCCAAGCTCCAGGGGGCCTTCAGCCTCGTCTTCATGACCGAAGGCACCCTGTATGCCGCCCGCGACCCCCACGGGGTCCGTCCACTGGTCCTGGGTCGACTCTCCCGGGGCTGGGTGATCGCCTCCGAACAAGCAGGCCTGGCCACCGTGGGCGCCAGCTTCATCCGGGAGATCGAACCCGGCGAATTCATCGCCATCGACGACGAGGGCATCCGCTCCCAGCGGTTCGCTCCCGCCACCCCAGCCGGCTGCGTCTTCGAATACGTCTATCTGGCCCGCCCCGACGCCGCGATCAGCGGCCGGTCGGTCTACGAATCCCGGGTGGACATGGGACGCCAGCTGGCGCGCGAGAGCGCCACCGACGCCGATATCGTCATCCCCGTCCCGGAATCGGGCACCCCGGCCGCCATCGGCTATGCCGAGGAGTCGGGGATCCCCTTCGCCCATGGCTTCGTGAAGAACGCCTACGTGGGCCGGACCTTCATCCAGCCCTCGCAGACGCTGCGCCAGCTGGGCATCAAGCTCAAGCTCAATGCCCTCGAACCGGTCATCCGGGGCAAGCGCGTCATCGTCATCGACGATTCCATCGTCCGCGGCAACACCCAGCGGGCGGTCGTGCGGATGCTGCGCGAGGCCGGGGCCGCGGAGATCCATGTCAGGATCTCCTCGCCTCCCATCAAATGGCCCTGCTTCTACGGCATCGATTTCGCCTCCCGGGCCGAATTGATCGCCAACGGGGCCACCATCGAGGAGATCACCACCTCCGTCGGCGCCGATTCCCTGGCCTACATCTCCCAGGACGGGATGATCGCCTCCACCCGGCAGCCGCGCGAGCGTCTGTGCACCGCCTGCTTCTCCGGGGAATACCCGATCAAGCTGCCCGACCAGGACCGTTTGGGCAAGAACCTGCTTGAGCGTCCCGATGCCGGCAGCCGCGGTTGCGATCCCGGACCGGACGCAGAGTTCGAGGACACCCTCTCCCCCGCCGACAAGACCCCGAGCTCCCAGTAAAGGACGCCCCCAGAATGACTTCCTCCCAGCCCGGATCCGCAGGCATCACCTACGCAACCGCCGGTGTCGACGTCGAGGCCGGCGACCGTGCCGTCGAACTCATGAAGGACGCCATCAAGGCCACCCATAATGATTCGGTCATCGGCGGAGTGGGCGGTTTCGCCGGTCTCTTCGATGCCAGTGCCCTGCGCTCCTACGACAAGCCCCTGCTGGCCACCTCCACGGACGGTGTCGGGACCAAGGTCGCGATCGCCCAGGCCATGGACATCCACCACACCATCGGCCAGGACCTGGTGGGCATGGTCGTCGATGACATCGTCGTGGTCGGGGCCAAGCCGCTGTTCATGACCGACTACATCGCCTGCGGCAAGGTGGTCCCCGAGCGTATCGCCGATATCGTCAGGGGCATCGCCGAGGGCTGCTCGCTGGCCGATACCGCGCTGGTCGGCGGGGAAACCGCCGAGCACCCGGGGCTGCTCGGGGAGCATGACTACGATATCGCCGGGGCCGCAACCGGCGCCGTCGAAGCCGATGCCCTACTGGGCCCGGAACGGGTACGCGACGGTGACGTGGTCATCGCCATGGCCTCTTCGGGCATCCATTCCAACGGCTACTCGCTGGTCCGCAGCGTCATCAACCATGCCGGCTGGTCGCTGGAACGCGAGGTCCCGGAATTCGGTGGGACGCTGGGTGAGGAACTGCTGGTCCCGACCCGCATCTACACGGCGGACTGCCTGGACCTGATGGGCCACCTCAATACCGGCAGCACCATGGCCCTGCACGGATTCAGCCACGTCACCGGTGGTGGCCTGGCGGCGAACCTGGCCCGCGTGCTGCCACAGGGACTCATGGCCTCGGTGGACCGTTCGACCTGGTCGCTGCCGGCGGTGTTCACCGTCATCAGTGAGCTGGGGGGTGTCCCCCAGTCCGACCTGGAGCGCACGCTGAACCTGGGGGTGGGCATGATCGCGATCGTCGACGGCGCATCGGCAGATGCTGCCGTGGCCCGGCTGAACGACCGCGGTGTCCCCTCCTGGGTCGCCGGGACGGTCGGGACCGTCACGGAGGAAGCGTCGAGCGCCGGTACGGACTTCGTCCAGGGTGCCAAGGGCGTCGACGGCGGAGCCGTGTTGATGCGCGGGGCCTACGCCGGCTGATCCGGTTTCCCCTGCCGACCGCCGCGTTCCCGCTCAGGGGGCGCGGCGGTCGTCATGGAGCTCCAGGCCAGCGGACCAACCCGCCGATCCGGGATGCGCCAGGGCTCTAGCTGGGGTCTTCGAGGCCCAGGGCCCGGGTCAGTTCATGCAGGGCAGGGGTGACCCGGGTGCGCCATCTCCAGTCGGCCTTTGCATCGCCGCGGCTGGGCCCGCCGTTGATGATGCCCACCGGCCGCCCGGCGGCCACGGCGTTGAGCACCAACTTATAGCCGCTCATGACCGCCAGACTCGACCCGATGACCAGCAGCCCCCGGGAGCCCTTCTCCAGGTGCTTCAGCGTCTCCTTGCGCTCCACCGGGACGTTCTCCCCGAAGTAGACGACGTCGGGTTTGAGTTCCATGCTGCCGCAGGACAGGCACCCGACCATGGTGAAGTCGGCGATCTGGTCTGCACTGAGAGTGATGTCGCCGTCGGGGTTCACCGAATCGGGGTCCACGACGATCCGATCGAGGTATCCCGGATTGGCCTCCACCAGCCTCCGGTCGAGATCGACACGGTTTTCCACGAAGCCGCAGTTCAGGCACTTCACCTCATCGAGGTCCCCGTGCAAAGGCAACACCTCGGTGGATCCTGCGAGACGGTGCAGGCCATCAACGTTCTGGGTCACGACGCCGTTGAGGAATCCCGCTTGCTGAAGTGAGGCCACCAACCGGTGCCCCTCGTTGGGCTCCGATCCGGACATCCTGCGCCATCCCACGAAACTGCGGGCCCAATAGCGTTGGCGGGCCCCGGAATCGTGTTTGAACTCCTGGAAGGTCATTGGCCGATGGGAGCGCAGGGAACCGTTCGGGCCGCGATAGTCGGGGATCCCCGAGTCGGTCGAGATCCCGGCACCGGTCAGGGCCAGGACGGATCCACCCTCAAGCATCGTGGTGATGCCACGCCGGGCGACGTCAGGGGCCTGGGGTGGTGCCGACTCGGCGACGACCCGCTCGATGGAACGGATCGCCGCCCGGTGCGCGTTGGCGATCGGCAGGTCCATGGGCATCATCCTGGCTTCCGGGCATGAAGAAGTACACAGGCGACACGGTTGTGTCGTCCGGCGTCGGTGCACCGTATCGGGTGGAACTCATTGCCACCGCATCGAGGGGATGCCGTGGTCAGCCGATCCGACGGGATTCGCCCTCGTCGTCATCGCTGGAATACCTGTCCGCATACTCCGCGTAGTCCGCGTCGTAGGAATCGTCGGCATGCGCAGAGGAGCCTGTCCCATGACCGCGGCCTTGTCCGAGCTCGCGTTGCAGGGCAGACAAATCAGTGGCCGGGGAATAGTACTTGATATCCCTGGCCTGTCGTGTCGCTTTTGCCTTCTGACGGCCGCGCCCCATGGCGTGACCCCCTTTATCGCTAGATCCGGAGGTGGTCCCTCACGTGAGGAGGAAGGCCCCGGAGAATGTGGCTGTTTCTTTCGTATTCCAAGGTTAACATGTTTCCCAGTCGGGTGCCGTCCCGACGACTCCCGGGCGCCCGTTAGAGTAGGTGGTAATACTCTCATCGCCGCACTCGTCCTGAAGGGAGCGTCCGTGGAGCAGCCCCCCGATCAGCAACCGCCGGGTTACCAACCAGCGCGGTCGGCACGGACCCAAGTCTCCCACCGGTTCGGGATCGCCCCCGTCTGGTTGGTGATCGGTTCCATCGGCATCATCCTGATCCTGGTCTTCGGCGTCACCCGGTTGGTCCAGTCCAGGCAACCGGACCCCGAACCCACGGACAGCGTGGCGCGCAACAGCTCCCCGGGGATCGACGGGATCATCGCGGAGAAGGCCCCTGCCTCGCAATTCGAGGTCGGCGACTGCCTGGCGGAGTTCAGTTCCCCGCTCGAGCCGGCGACGATCGTCACCTGCTCGACGCCGCATGCGGCCCAGCTCATTGGCCTCGAGACCCTCGAAGACGTCCCCTTTCCCGGGGATCCACGGGTGACCACGAAGGCGGAAGAGGCCTGCCGGGCGATCGAGCTCGATCCCGAGGCTGCGCTGGAAGGCAACTGGAACTATGCCTTCAGCCGCCCCTCCTCGGGAACCTGGGAGGCCGGGGATCGCAGTGTCGCCTGCTTCCTCGCGCTGGAGGAGGGAACGACGACGGTCTCGCTCCTCCCGGCCTCCGAAACGACCTCCACCTAGCTGGCGGTGCCTGTCGGCGCGGCAGTGGACCGGTTGACCGTCAGTGCCTCCGCCTCGGCATCGAGCTGGACGTCCACGGTGTCCCCGTCGACGATTGCCCCGGAGAGCACCGCCTTGGCCAGACGATCCCCGATTTCGCGCTGGACCAGCCGACGCAGGGGTCGCGCCCCGTACGCGGGGTCGTATCCGGTCCTGGCCAGCCATTCCCGGGCTTCGTCGCTGACCTGCAGGCTCAGCCGCCGTTCGGAGAGTCGACGGGCCAGGGTGGCCACCTGGATCTCCACGATCCGGCCCAGCTGGTCCAGGGAGAGCGGATCAAAGAGGATGACGTCATCCAGGCGGTTCAGGAACTCGGGTTTGAACGAGGTGTTCACGATGTTCATGACCGCTTCCTTCTTGGCTGTGGCGTCCAGCGCGGGATCGACCAGGAATTGTGAACCCAGGTTGGACGTGAGCACCAGGATGGTGTTGCGGAAGTCCACCGTACGGCCCTGCCCATCGGTCAGGCGCCCGTCGTCGAGGACCTGCAGGAGGATGTCGAAGACCTCGGGATGGGCCTTCTCCACCTCGTCCAGCAGGATCACCGAATACGGCCGACGGCGAACCGCTTCGGTGAGTTGTCCGCCTTCCTCATAACCGACATACCCCGGAGGGGCGCCGACGAGCCGGGATACCGCATGCTTCTCGGAGTACTCGGACATGTCGATGCGTACCATGGCGTGTTCGTCGTCGAACAAGAAGTCCGCGAGCGCCTTGGCCAGTTCCGTCTTGCCCACGCCGGTGGGTCCGAGGAACAGGAACGAGCCCGTGGGCCGGTCGGGGTCGGCGATCCCTGCCCGGGAGCGTCGCACGGCGTCGGAGACCGCGGTGACGGCATTGGACTGGCCGATCAGCCGCTGCCCGAGCAGGGACTCCATGTCCAGCAATTTCTGGCTTTCGCCTTGGAGCATGCGTCCGGCGGGGATCCCGGTCCAGGCCGAGATCACTTCGGCGATGTCATCGGCGGTGACTTCATCGGAGACCATCGTCTCCTCGTGGGCGCCTTCGGCCTCTTCGGCCTGGGCGGCGTCGAGCTGCCGCTGCAATTCGGGGATCTCACCGTAGAGCAGGCGCGATGCCTTCTCCAGGTCCCCCTCCCGTTGCATCCGCTCGGCCCGTGAGCGCAGCTCGTCGAGCTGGACCTTCAGATCGCCGACACGGTTCAGGCCTGCCTTTTCGGCGTCCCACCGGGCGTTCAGGGCATCGAGCCGTTCGCGCCGGTCGGCCATATCCGCACGCAGTGCCTCGAGGCGTTCCCGCGAGGCGGGGTCGTTTTCGCCCTTGAGGGCCAACTCCTCCATCGTCATCCGGTCCACCACGCGGCGCAGCTCGTCGATCTCCTCGGGAGCCGAATCGATTTCCATGCGGAGCCGGGAGGCGGCCTCGTCAACCAGATCGATGGCCTTGTCCGGCAGCTGGCGACCGGAGATGTAACGGTTGGACAGGGTGGCCGCGGCCACCACCGCCGAGTCGGCGATCTCTACCTTATGGTGTGCCTCGTAGCGTTCCTTGAGACCGCGCAGGATGCCGATCGTGTCGTCAACGCTGGGTTCGCCGACATAGACCTGCGCAAAACGGCGTTCCAGGGCAGGGTCCTTCTCGATGTTCTGCCGGTATTCGTCCAGGGTGGTGGCCCCGATCAGCCGCAGTTCGCCGCGGGCCAGCATCGGCTTGAGCATGTTGCCGGCATCCATGGCGCCCTCGGAGGCCCCGGCACCGACCACGGTGTGGATTTCGTCGATGAACGTGACGATCTGTCCGTCCGAATCCCGGATCTCCTCCAGGACCGCCTTGAGGCGTTCCTCGAATTCGCCCCGGTATTTGGCGCCCGCAACCATCGATCCGAGGTCCAGGGCAATCAGCGTCTTGCCGCGCAATGATTCGGGGACGTCGCCGGCGATCATCCGCTGGGCCAGCCCTTCGACCACTGCGGTTTTGCCGACGCCCGGATCACCGATGAGCACCGGGTTGTTCTTCGTCCGGCGGGAGAGCACCTGGACGAGCCGGCGGATCTCGGCATCACGTCCGATCACCGGGTCGAGTTTGCCCGAACGGGCGATGGCCGTCAGGTCGGTACCGAACTTCTCCAGGGCCTCGAAGGTGCTTTCGGGGTCTTCGGTATCGCGCGGATGATCCCCGCGCAGCCCCTCGACCGCGGCCTTCAGTGCCTGTTCGGAGGCCCCTGCGGATCGCAGGATCTCCCCCGTCCTCCCGGCGTCGGCCGCCAACCCCAGCAGCAGGTGCTCCGCCGATACCCGGCCGAAGCCCAAATCGGAGGCGGCCTTCGTTGCGGCGTTGATGACCTGCAGGAACGACCGTGAGTACTGGGCCTGGGCGACGGTGCTGCCCGAGGAAGCCGGCAGGTCACGAATCGCCCCGCTGGCGGCGACGGAGACCTGGTCCGGGTCGACCGCGGCCTTCTTCAGCAATTCGACGGCCAACGATCCGCGGTCGTCCATCAGCGCCTTGAGCAGATGCGCCGGTTCGACCTGCGCGTTGCCCGCGGTGGAGGCGTTCATGCCGGCAGCCGAGAGGGCTTCCTGGCTCTTGGTGGTGAATTTGGCGTCCATGTGGATCCTTTCCTGGGAGGTCCATCCTCGTTTCAAACTTGAGTCTACCTGACTCAACTCTATTTGGGGATGGGTTATTCCCGGGGCGAAGACCCGGAACCGGGAGTGCTGTAGGATCCTGCTCAAAATGAGAATTTCCTATTGTCATGAGAATTTTTTGAGAATTAATCCGGACTAAACAAGAAAGATGTGACATACTTCATAAATGGAGGAACTCGCTACCGAGGTCCGGTTCCGCCGCACAGGCTCCGAAGATCTCGAAGTGACGAAACTCGCGCTGGTCGATGCTCATGAAGTGATCAGCGGCGATCCCATCCGTCTACCGCCCTCGCATAAGGGCCAACGAAATTTCCCCGGCTTGTTCTGGCTGGCCAAGACACAAAGAACAGTCGTTTACGAAAGCCTCCTTGAACGCGACCGCCTTTGGGCGGCTGATTTCGACCCGAACATCACAGCCGTCGCAACGCAACCACTCCAATTGCAGGGAAAAGACGGCGCCCACCTGCGCCGGCACATCCCCGACATGCTCTTCAGCCACCGCGACGGCAATTTCACCCTTGTTGACGTGAAGCCCGCGGACAAGCTTGCCAACCAGAAGGTGCAGGAGCAGTTCGCATGGACCGGGCGCTTATGCCACGCGAAAGGGTGGACCTACGAGGTCTGGTCCGGCGGGGAACCGGCCTTCATGCGCAACCTGCGCTTCATCGCCGTCGGACGGCGGGCCCGCTTCCTGTACCCGGCGCTATTGGACGAATTGGAACCTCTCGGGCTGCCTGGAATGACGTTGGACCAGCTCGAACAGGCAGCTACCGAACTGGCGGATCCGAAGATGCTGCGGATGGCAGTGATGGCCATGCTCTGGTCCGGCAGGTGGCACGTCGATATGAACGTTCCCCTGTCTAGCCGGACAGTCCTTCTGGAAGCAGGGACGTCCCATGGATGAGGTATTGGACCTGAACGTAGGGAACTTCGTTTGGTTGGATGGCCAGCGGTGGAAAGTCACCGAATTCCAGGCAGACACCGTCCTGCTGTCATCTGGTGCGACGATGCGCCGGACCACCATCAATTCCCTCGTGGGGCGAGCAAGCAACATCGATCCACTCCCCCGCGATAAGGCGTCCGAACGAGACGGATTCAAGACCACAGACCGTGCCTTGTTGGACTCTCTCTCCAAGTCGCAGCTCGAAACCATAGCCAAGCGGGCCGAAGTCCTCGACGGCCTGTTCAAGGCAGGAATCGGCGACAAGCGGACCAAAGAACGCCACGAGATCGCGGCACAAACCCTGGGTGTCGGCGTCAGCACCATCTATCGACTGAAGAAGCAGTACAAGGACCGAGGCCTGGCCGGGCTAGTCGACACGAGGCTCGCACGGGAATCCCGGGACCTGTTGGACCCGGGATGGGAAGCGATCTGCCAAGAGGTCCTGGCCTCGTACCGGGATGCATCGAACCCCACCATCGGAACAGTCATCTCAAAAACGAATCGTGCCTTCGCTGCAAGCTTTCCCGACCAGAAGCCGCCGTCCAGGTCCGTCGCGTATATCCGGGTGAAGCAGCTCGACAAGGGCCGGTACACGTTTGGTGCCGCGAAACAGCGCCGGTCAGTCGCCGGCCGCCCGGACGGTCCCTACGGGCGGCTGCAAGCTGACCGGCCCGGGCAGTTCATCGTCATGGACACCAACAGCCTGGACGTCTTTGCGATGGAACCCGTTTCCTGCCGCTGGGTCAACGTGGAACTCACCGTGGCAATGGATGTTCATTCCAGGGCGGTAACTGGGGTCACGCTGCGGCCCGTCGCCGCCCAATCGGTCGACGTCGCCTCCGTTCTTCACCAGACCGTCACACCGCAGAAGTGGGGTCCAGCCAAAAATGCGCCCACAGGGCCCTATATCGGGATACCGGAGCAGGTTAGCGCGGAGGAAGGGAGCAAGGCCAGTCACGAGCTCCTTCCGGACAGCATCATCGTGGACCATGGCAAGGCATACCTCTCACGTCACGTGCTCGCTGTCTGCGACCGGCTGGGAATCAATGTGCAACCTGCTCGCCCGATCCAACCCACGGACAAGGCCATGATCGAGAGGTTTTTCCGCACCCTCCGGCAATCGCTCCTCGAACACCTGCCCGCCTACAAGGGACCGGATGTCTTCTCGCGGGGCAAGGACGTGGAGAAGTCGGCCTTCTTCTTCGTTTCCGAGCTCGAGCAGATAATCCGCGAATGGGTGGGCATTTACCACGAAACCCCCCACGATAGTTTGCGGGACCCCCACATGCCCGACATCATGCTCACCCCAAACCAGATGTTCGAACGCGGCATTAGCCAATCAGGTGTCCTTCGCCTTCCCGCGAACGACGACGTGGTCATGGAATTCCTTGCAGTGGAGTGGCGACAGATTCATCACTATGGGGTCGAAGTCAACGGTAGACGGTACGACGGGGCAGGCATTTCGCCGTACCGTGGCCAAAAATCTGCGTACACCGGAAAGTTTCCCGGAAAATGGCCAATCTACGTCGACAGGGACGACGTCAGGTGGGTCCACTTTAAGGACCCCGCAGACGGGACGTGGCATAAGCTCGAATGGGAACACGCACACTTCCTGGATACCCCCTTCAGCGCCGAAGCAGCCGACTACACGAGGCGCCTCAGCATCAGCGAAAACAGGTTCCACGACCCGCAATCCGCCGTTATTGCGCTGTTGGAGGACTGGCACGAGAACAAGGTCACCGACCGACGCGCCAGAAACATCGCCAAAAGGGTCAGCGCAACACGAGCGCACCCAGACGAGAGCAGCGACGGGGACACCGATCCACGTGATCTTGCATCCACCCCAGGAATCATCGACATGCTCACCCGCGCCAAAACCAAGAACGCCACCGGCACCCGCGACGACCTGGACGTCTTCGAAAACGACACCGGGCCCGAAAACGAAGGATTCGAGGTCTTCGACGAATGAGCAACCCCTACGCCGACTGGCTCAGGCAACACGGAACAAAGCACTTCAACCTGGGCACCAAGGCCGGGTGGATCGACTTCGTTAACACCGGGATCCGGCCGGACTTCCGGACCCTGACCATGGACGAAATGCGCGGACTCGACCCCGAAACGCTAGAAGACTACAACCAGGCCAGAAACGTCTGGAACTCGAACCCCGCCACAGTCAAAACCCCGCAGCTGAAGAACGCCCACGACCTCATCGATCAAGTTATGGCCTCATCCCACCGGGACGGCAGTAGCGTCCGCGGAGCCGTCGCACTCGATGCCCTCCCCGGCTTGGGGAAAACCACCATCGCCAGCAGCTACGCCCGCCACTTCGACCAACAACAACGCCGACGGTACGGACACACAACCGCCGATGGAAACCCCCGGCTACCCGTAGCGTTCATCCCGCTCTCCGCTGGGATGACCCTGAAACAGCTGAACCAGAAAATCCTTCGCTTCTATGACCACCCGGCCGCCACCCGAACATCAAAGGCAGAACTCGGCACCCTGGCAATGGACTGCATCCACAGCACTGAAACGCGCCTTATCGTCCTGGACGACCTGCACTTCATCAACTTCAACCACCGCACCGGCGTGGAAGTCAGCAACCACCTCAAATGGTTGGCCAATGAATCTGCTGCCACGTTCATCCACGTGGGAGTCGGCCTCTCCCGCAAGAAATTCTTCGACGAAGGACTCGGCGGGGACCCGTCACTGTCGCAGACTTCCCGCCGAACCACTTCCTGCCCGGTAGCCCCGTTCACTCTTTCCACGGAATCCGGGAATCGGGCATGGCAACGCCTACTCTCATCTTTCGAATCCCACTTGAAGCTAGCCAACAATACCGAGGGAACCCTGACCGGCCTCGGGGACTACCTCTTCGAACGCACCCAAGGCCACATCGCCTCCGTAACGAACCTGATGGACAGGGCCTGCGCGGCAGCCATCACAACCGGCACCGAAACGATCACCTACGACATAGTCAAGAAGGTGGTCATCGACAATGCTGCCGAAACCGCTTCCTCAAGGAGATGAATCAGCACTCCCACGTAGGCGGCGCCTCGACGAACTCATACCTGTTGAGCACCGCACCCGTTGGCCCATCCACGTCCCGCCGATGCCCAAGGAACCCATCCACAGTTGGGCCGCCCGCGCCAGTCACCGGTATGGGCTCACGCCACGCCAATTCCTTACTGCCCTCGGTATCCCCAACGAGCAGACTTCCGCCCGTCTCCTGGCGCACGTGCCGGAACACTTAGCCAAGATTACGGCAGCTTTGGGAAGGATACCCACCGGCTACCAGTTCCAGGACAACCGGTCCGTCGCCAAACCCTACATATCCGACGCACCTTCACAATACTGTCCTCGTTGCCTCGCTGAAACAGGCGCTTGGAGTACAGACTGGCAAACCGAATGGGCCCTCACCTGCCCCACACACCAAATCCTGCTCAACATCTCCTGCCCCGCCTGCGATTCCAGCCAATGGACCCCGTCCAGTTGGCTCAGCCGCACCGCGCTCCCCCACCGCTGCACCGAACGCACCCCCACAACACCGTCCACTACAGGGCGCAGCTCCGTTCGAGAATGGTGCAATCAAGACCTCCGCGAAGCCTCCACACGGCCGGCCCCACCCGAACTCATCGAAGCCCAACAAACCCTCCACCAAGCACTCCGAGACCAAGCCGCGACCCCGGATGCCCTCCACCCCTTCGGTCCCTGGGAGTTCGTCACCGCCCACCAGAAAGCCCACGCCTTCAAAAAGCTCATCAGCTACACCGCCACACAACCCCCCGGACTCGGCGGACAAGTAGCCACCCTCCTTGAAGCCTGGAACGCTTACACCGAACTCTCTTCCACCCCCGGAACGGGCCCCAACCTCAAACGGCTCCTAGACGATCCATCAAAGACCGGCCTCCTAGGCCCACCCAGAACCGCACAAGCATCCGCGCTCGGCCCCATCCTGACTGCAGTCGGCCTAAGACAGCACGGCCACCTTTCCGCGAACAAGCAACTCGCATTCCGAACCGGCAGAAGCTGGCCGGCGCACCCCGCCGACTGGTCAACCAACTCGTCCCATCCGACGCAAAACGCTGAACAATTACTCCTCCCCGAGCACCAGACAAAACCCATATCGCCCCCCGCCGAATGGATCCCCCAAGTCCTCTGGCCCGGATTCAACACCAAAACCCCCACTGACGACCCCGGGGAACGCGCAACCCAGTCAATGCTCCTCCTCCACCTCGGAAGAGCATCCCGTTGGAGCCACCTCGCCCTCGAACTCGGCCTACCCCGCCAACTCCAACACCAAGCCCGAACACACGTACAACACCTCGCAGCAACTAAATGGGCCGAACAGATAGCCTGCCTCGAACACCAATTCAACCGACTCCTCGACTCTCCACCACCCATCAACTACAGGATCCGCCGCGTCGTCGCCCACGACCCGGCCGACCTCCAAAGGGCCTTGCACCAGGCCACCAGAACCAATCCAGGCCCCGACCTGATCCGACACTTCTGGGAAGCCTTCACCGGCGGCGACATCTCCTTGGCACCACCACCACTCGGAATGGACCCCACATCCAGCCAATACGCCATATTCAAGACACAGCGGCCCACCGCACGCACCGAACACGAGAGCGACTTCACCAAAGCGTTGGGATTCCTCCAACACGAATACGGGATGGCCCCGGGAGAACCCCTGGTCTGGTCCCCACCCCCATGAAAGGGACACTCCAAACGGGCAACTCGAGCACCATTGCCCGCGGAGGCCCACCTCGGCAACATCTTCTGGTGGTCAGTTACATGGAGATCAGAACTCGTGCCCCGGTGGCCGGCGCACGACACAACCCACCCGATCTCCGACGTCACCGACGTGCTGCGACGGGACGGATGGGCCTACGAACCGTTGAGCTACACGACCACACGCCACCAACTCCTCGCCGCCCTATCTCACACATGCGGTCCCCTCACAGAGTTCGAAGACCTCACACGTACAGTCCCGCAAAGCAACCTAAACACCCAGTGGCAGCTCCTTCCCGATGAGCACTGGACCGAGGCGTACGAACGGCTGGCCGGAGGCCCGCAAGGGCCGCTCCGCTCCTGATAGACCTCCATGAAGGGGCGCGCCTTGTGAATAAGCAAAATTCCGACGCTAGCCCGGTATCTCAACAAGAGAGTCCACGCCCTTGTGTGCCATCTCTACGGAAGCTGATTCCAGCTTCCACGGCAGAAATCCTCCGGGCTCAAGTCCGCAAGTGGCCCGTTCATCGGACGAATCACCGGACAGGGTAAAAGGGATGATGATGGCCGCCGCTTCTCATGTGTGCTGGTCAGCCCGGTCGATGTCCGGTGGAGGACCGGCATACGGGCAGCGCTGTTGGGTAACGGGATCCGGAATAAGCTGAAGCCTGAGACAGTGACGTGGGATCTGAATGTGGGGGAATGATTTGAGCGACTATGGTGAGGACTATCTGCGGCGCCTACTCGATGCTGTTCAACGCTTCGAGGCGGTTTTCAATGCATGGATGGAAACGCAACAAGAATCTGATCATCTGTCTTCCCGCGGGCTTCTTCCAACCGTCTGGGTTAAGAACGGAGTTGACTCTGCGCTGGTGCGCCGCCTCGAACTCGATGTGGCAGAGGCCGCCGGGCTGGCAGCACGCGGCGTCGCCGTTACTGGGGCGTACATTTCCGTCGCAGGGCTGGGTGTTATCGACCCGATTTCCAACTGGTCGTTCATGTCATCACCCAAGGCTCCGCTTGCACCGCGCGACATTCGAATGACAGCTGCAAACGTCAAAGGCCGGTTGGAAGCCATGCTCATCGACGCGCAGAGCATCGCGGACTCTAGCCTGCCAAGCTTTTCCCCCGCGCAGCTGCACCCTGTGATCTGGTCGGGTGCAGCTGCGCACTGGACGGCGCACCAGTTCCGCGTCGCCGTCCGCGAAGCAGCTGAAGGGCTGACGGTCCATTGGAAGCAGAAGCTTGACCGCAACGACGTGGATGACACCGTGTTCTGGCAACAGACCCTGTCAGCGGGTGAGGCAGCCGATGGCCGTCCCAAGCTTACTTGGCCCGGTCCCGTCGACGACAAAACCGCCAAGAGCATGCGCGGCGGTCTTGAACCTCTCGCCAAAGCTTTAAACGCCCTGGCTACTGGCCTGAATCTGACTGTCCGAAACGTTACTACCCACACTAGAGACGAGCTCACTGAGCAGCAAGCAATGGAGCGCCTTGCCGCGTACAGCTTCCTCGCCCATTTACTCGACCAGTGCCAGATAGACCGCTTCGAGAATGATCCCGCCCGGTGAAGAATCGCCTTATGAAATGCCCGGAGATGTAGTCTCTGGTGCTCGACGCCCCCTCGTAGGCGGCCGTTCGAGATTCGGATGGAGCGATGCGTGACGCCCGAGAACGCATCCGGCGCAGTAGATCACCTCTTGGTGGCGTTCCTGGTCAGCGGCCTAGTTCTTCGGTGGTCATGACGTGGACTGACAGGCCCGTTTCATTTGGCCGGACATCAGGCTCGAGGTCCCATTCCGCCGTGTAGTCGCCTTGAAACTGAGGCCGATACGGAATTGGCTCAGCATCAAAGAGATGGCTCAGACGGCGCCCGAGTCTTTTTTCCGCGAGGTAGTAGCTTTGGGAGTCGGTGAAGTCAGCACTGGGGAAAGCTACCGGATCAATGACATCCATTCCCGTATAGGCGAAGGTCCCGTGGAGGAGCCCGAAGAGCAGCTCGTGGAGTTCGCCGCTCTTCCCTCGCGGACCGATGGCGCGTTCCCTGTCGCCGAGGGTCATGACGACGAGCACGCGTTTGCCGCGGAAAGGTCCCTGTTCGAACCTAAGCCGTTTCCCGGTGTCGGGGTTCTTGCCGAAGGCGAAGCCGCTGATGAACACGCGATCGATCCAGCCCTTGAGTATCGCGGGCAGTCCGTACCACCACAGAGGGAATTGAACGACGATCGCATCTGCGGCCCGGATTTTCTCCTGCTCCGCCGATACGTCGTGGGGCAGCCGGCCTTCGAGGTAGGCCTGACGGGAGTCGGTGGTTGCGTTGAATCGAGTCCCAGGGGGAACGATGCCGTCGCCGGTCACAACGGGATTCCAGCCCATTTCGTAAAGGGGCGAGGTCACCACCTGGTGGTCCATACCAACTAGCTTGTCGATGCCCGCGGATCGGAGGGAACCGTTCAGCGAGTGGGGTTCGGGGAAAGCTCTGACCCAGAGAATTTTTCGCGAAGTTGTCATAGGTTCATGATTGCAATCTTGTGTCGACTTCGTAAGTAGGGTGATTTTTGGCTTATAGTGGCAGTTTGGAAAGTATTGGAGGTTGCTCGGATGCGCGATCCTGTTCGAACTGCCATGGAGATATGCCCGGTCGAGGTCGCCATCGCGGTTCTCGGTGGAACATGGAAAATGACCATTGTGAAGCATCTCTTGGAATCGACGCTTCGTTTCGGTCAGTTGCAGCGCCGGCTGAGCCCAGTGAGTACTCGGACACTGACCCGTCAGCTACGCGATCTGGAAGCCGACGGGATCATCCACCGTGAGGTGTTCGCTGAAGTGCCCCCACGCGTTGAATATTCGCTGACTGAGCTCGGGCGCACCCTGGGTCCGATCGTGACCCAACTTGATCAATGGGGAGCTGGATACGCCCAGTCTTGATCACATAGTGGCCTCAGGCCGCGTCTCACACATAACGGGATCAGCCCGAGCAATTGCTGTGTCGAGTTCGTGGGCACCTGCCCGCAGAGCGTTCCCCCAGCGGACGGCCTCATCGATCCCTTTGGCGTTGTCGCTAGTCGCCTTCAGACCGTCCGCCACCTGCTTATGGCGCTTTGCCGTTGATGCTCATCACACAGTGGCAGCCTTATGTCCGGAAGCCACTCACAGGAGTTCGGCAACGTCCACAACGCTAGTGGGCACTACCAGATATTCACTGTGGGCTCGCATATTCTTCATTGCTTCGTCTTTCCTTGCGGCCGCAAAACCCGCAGGGGCTCCGCATACATTTGTGCTCTTTTCGAGTCGATCTTTCGTTTCATATGGCAATGCAACTCGCACGGCGAGGCTAGCAATTACTGCGGACTACCCTGAGTTGGCAACGTTCCGGAGACGTTCAGCGCATCGCGTGGAAATCCTGAAAGCTTACCTGCGGAAATTTACTCAACGGAAAATGAAATGAGATGCCCTGTCATCCATTTGTCTGTCGTATGTAGGGTGCTATCACAAACCGTTAAACAGGAGGCATCAAGAAAGATAATCCAGAGGCCACTTCAAGTCCCGGTAGTTAGCCAAACACCGTCCACCAGCGATCCAGACCCAGCGAGCAGTCCAGCCAAGAACGGCAGAACCGCAGAACCGCAGAACGGCAGAACGGAAGTATGACAATGCGTTACGTCCCCATCCTCAAAGCAAAAAGGGCCGAATTAGCTGCGCTCTCCACCCAGCAAATCAGCTGCCCAGTCGAGCCGGTATTCGAAATCCAAAACGCGCTCTGGGACCCGACAGGCACGAACAAATCCATCGGCGCAGATGCAGCATCTTTCATCGATAACCTCCGCCGCCAATGGTGGAAGCCCTCATTTGTGGACCTCAGCCGCGTGGCCTCAACCCGTCCAGAACGCACAAACTGGTGGGTTGCCCTCAACGCCCTCATCAGCCTGCCCGGCGTACCCACACACCATCTGGCCCCGGTACTGAGCACCACGGACGACAACGCAGTGCTCAACAGCGCAAAGCCACTCGCAAAAACAGCAGGAAAGGCACTCGTCCGCGTTACGGCGCCCTGCCCCGACATTCCAGCACTCGCCAAGTTCGTCAAGAACTGCGCCAACACCCTGGACCTACCAGCCACCGCAGTCGAACTACTGATCGACTGGGGTGACTCAACCGAACAGCATGCCTTGGACTCCCTGGAGCACCATGCGCAGGCCATCCTCGGTGCAGTCCCGGCCGCTACTCCCGTCATCGTGGCAGGTACCCCCGACACCACCACTTGCACACAAGCAGGGCAGTGGGACTTCACCCGCCGGGAGTGGTGGCTGTGGCTCCGCCTGAATGCACAAAACCAAGACGTCAGTTTCGGCGACTACGCCCTGTTTCCACCCCAGCAGCCGGGCCGCGGGCGTCCTACCTATGGACACTTGCGCTATTCAGCCGGCGACGAGCTGCATATCGAACGCCAAGTCGCACCAACAGGCGGTATGGGGGCCGGCTTCAAGATGTGCTGCGACAACCTCGTCGCCTTGCACATGTTCGCGGGCCGCGCGTTCAGCCTCGGCGACTCCACGATCGACGATGTGGTCCATTCCGTCGGAAAACCGAAGGGCAGCCCTGAAGCATGGCGAACCATTGCCCTGCAACATCACCTGCGCCTGGTCGAGGATCAGCTCACGGCACCGCCAGCGGCACCACCGGCCGGTACACCTTAGGCGACAGACAGGGCCTGCGAAGCCCTCCGTGACTTCGCTACCCAGTCTTCGCGCGTCCTCATCACCGTGATGGCTGCTTGCGCGGTCTTGGTGGGGCCGAGCCGGTCCAACAAGAGGAAACGCATTTCATCCACCGTCCGCGTTGAGAGACGGGCCTCACCGAGCTCACGGAGCTTCCCCGTCAAGTCCGACCGTGACATGTATGTGGTGAGCATGATCGGGTTGAACTCGGGGTTGCGCCGTGCCCTGCGAACTTCTTTGAGCTTTACTCCCGCTGCCCCCGGCGTGGCAGACCAGATCCCCCACCATGAGGGCAGGAGGGATGTCGCATGGGCCCGTAGCCGGTTTCCGACGACGAGGTGTGCCCGCTGCACGAAGGGGTTGTATCCGCGGATCTGGCGTTCGAGCCGGGCGACACTGTCCTTGTCGCTTTTGATCTCGTATCCAGAGACCTTATCGGTGATGAGCATCTCATCGATTCTCACCGGGGTCCCCCATCGGACTTCGACTTCTGGGACGAGCAGGTGCGGCTGACCATGCAAGCGTGTTTCGAGTCGCCCCCGTAGGGCCGCTCGTATGTCGGAGTCGTACATCGTTTAACCCTGCCTAAGTCCCTGTAGATCCCTATGGATGTTACTTCCTCCACGCATTCGCCATTTCCCTTCTGCTTATAAAGGCGACGATAGTAACGTTACGATTGTAACAACTATCGAAAGAGAACGAGCTTGCGACGAGCCGAAATTAGCCAGTGGCGCCTCCCTATCCCTCGGGAAAAACTCAGCGCCTACATCCACTCAGCCCGATTGGGAAGAGGAATTTCCCAAGACGAAATGGTTCGTGGCACGGAACTCTCCTTGAGTACACTAAGAAAGATCGAAAACGGCACGACAACGAACCCCGGACTTTTCACTTTGCACCGGATCTGGCACAAACTCGACCTGCCGTGGGATGCCCTCGGCCAAGTCACCCAGGAACTCACGTCATCCCGGCGCCGAACCCCTTGACCACATAGCAGAGCCCCTCGGCCCCTCCGATCGCGGCAACCAAGTATTGAGCCCGGCGAACGCGCCGAACTCGGAGTAGTGGCGACCGCGCGGGACCTCATGTTTCAGCCGGGTGGAAGCCTGAACCGAAGTGCCCCCAGCGATTTCGCCAAATACCCGGAACCCACGGGCCTAAACCCTTAGACCTCTAGTGAACCCACCTACATCGGTCCAGGAAGGGCTGACTCATCTCGAACAGATAGCCGATAGCGGACAGGGACACATCAACAGCTATTCCAGCCCCTAGAAACCAAGCACGGAAACGCCCAACCCGTCATTCCTCGTCGAGCTGGCCGGCGATGAGTTTCATGAGCTCAAAACGGGACTTGACTCCGCATTTGCGGTACACGTTGGTCAATCGCAGCTCGACTGTGCGTACAGAAATGAATAATTCATGTGCGATGCTCTGGTTTTTGTATCCCTTGGCGAGTAGCCGGACAACGGGCAGTTCCTTACCGTCGAGCAGCTCTAGGAGCGGCGATCCCGCTGAGGCCGGTTGTTCATCGTGGCAGGGCTCTATCTTTGAGCTCACCCCTATCTCATGGAAGATGCTCAAGGCTTCGCGTCTGGCTTCCATGCTCCGCCTGCCGTGGCCAAGTTCCTGTAACTTGTCGGCATAAGAAAATAATGTTCTCGCTCGCAAATACTCGTAGTTTCCATCAATCCACGACTCCACCAGCTCAGCGAATGCTTGAAGGGATTCCTCTCCGTCCAAAAGCTTTGCCTCACACCGTCTCAGGGTAAGGGCAGCCCAATTCGACGGGGTGTTCCCAGCAGCAACCTCAAGCTCCTGAAAAAGTTCTGTCGCCAGTTCGCGCTGCCCCAAAGCTAGCAACGTATCGATGTAGTCCCCATGGAATCTTAGAAATTGAGGATTCATCAGGTCCGCACCAACCTTCCAGGCCCGCGCGAAGTAGAACGACGCGACCTCGTGGTCGCGCGTCATCATCGCGATACGGGCCTGCCTTACCGCAATGAGCGCCTCTTGGGCGGGGCTCTGCCCCGGAGTGACTAGCTGGGCGGTCTCTCGCACAATCTCATTGGCACGTTTGGCGTCCCCGTCCAAGCTGGCCAGCGTTGCGGACATCAAGCCACGATTGACCTTGAACGATC
>NZ_JBQSYU010000017.1:0-80857 GCF_052379645.1 Arthrobacter sp. 179
TAGCGGTGGCACTGCTTGCACATTATTATCTGCCAGAGCTGGCTAGACTGCTAAGCCGTTTAAGGTTCGAATTCGACTTGGTAAGTGGTTATCTCACAAATGCGAGTTTCCCCCAGTCCAACAAACCTGTCAGTTCCGTTCGGCGAACCGACCTCGTCGTGTTCGCCGGCCTAGCCTCGATCACAGAAATTGTCCACGACGCGGGCCTGCATGACCTGTCCGATAGGCCGCTAAGCATGCATGCCGATAAGGGTTTCACTTCCAGATCGAAGATCTCAGCACTTGTCGCCGGGATGGCCGTGCTGTGACACGGCGGGATGAAACTCCTCTTCGGCGCCGGCTGCGCGCCGTCAACGCTGGGGGCCGTTCTTGCGGTCCTTCGCTTTCGGGCACATTCGGAGCTCGACGCAGTCGCCTCGCGTCTTTTGAGAAAACTCGCCGACCAGGCACACCTGCGGGGAAACTAGGGCCGCGGAATTTGCCACGCCTCCTGGCTTGACTCCCCTTAGAAAGCCTTCGAAGCGTGCTGGAAATACTCAATACCAAGGTAGTGCCCACTAGCGTGGATGCTCCTATTGTCGTCAGGTCAAGCCCATTTGCGTGGTGTAAGTCGGACGCCACGTGATTCTTGATGTTCGTTAGGTGCTCAGCGCCAGATCGGTATCGATTTCCTCCTTCTGCTCAGTGCCAACGGCGAGGGATTGCTGGATGAGGTCAAGGCCGAGGTAGCGGCGGGATTCGATCCACTCATCGTGCTGTTCGGCCAACACGGCCCCAACGAGACGGATCAACGCATCTCGGTCGGGGAAGATCCCTACGACGTCGGTCCGCCGCCGGATCTCACGGTTCAATCGCTCCTGGGGATTATTGGACCAGACCTGGCGCCACAAACCTTTAGGGAAGGCGGCGAAGGCAAGGATGTCATCACGGGCGGCCTCGAGGTGCTGGGCGACCTTGGGCAGCTTGTCTTCGAAGGCATCCAAGACCCGATCGAACTGCGAATACACGCTAGCGGCATCGGGCTGGTCATAGACCGAATGCAACAACGTCTTCACCCATGGCCAGCTGCTTTTGGGCGTCGCCGACATCAAGTTTGCCGAGTAGTGGGTCCTACACCGTTGCCATGAAGCGCCCGGCAGGGTGGCCCCGATCGCTGCGACGAGGCCTGCATGGGCGTCGGAGGTCACCAGCTTCACCCCGGTCAGCCCACGGGCGGCCAGGTCCCGGAAGAATCCGAGCCAGCCGGCCCCGTCTTCGGCGGAAGAGGCCTGGATGCCGAGGACTTCGCGGTGCCCATCGGCGTTGACGCCGGTGGCGATCATCGCGTGAACGTTGACCACCCGGCCGCCTTCGCGAACCTTCAACACCAGGGCGTCCGCGGCCACGAACGCATAGGGGCCGGCATCCAGAGGCCGGGTCCGGAACTGTTCGACTTGTTCGTCGAGGTCCGCGGCCATGAGCGAGACCTGAGACTTCGACAGCCGAGTGATCCCGAGGGTTTCCACGAGCTTTTCCATCCGGCGCGTGGAGACTCCCAGGAGGTAGCAGGTCGCCACGACGGTGGTCAGGGCGGTCTCGGCGCGGCGGCGGCGCTCGAGGAGCCAGTCCGGGAAGTATGAGCCTTGCCGCAGCTTGGGGATGGCGACGTCCAGGGTGCCGGTGCGGGTATCGAAGTCGCGGTGGCGGTATCCGTTGCGGGAGGTGTTTCGGTCTTCGGAGCGGGCACCGTATTCGGCTCCGCAGACGGTCTCGGCTTCGGCGCTCATCAGGGCGTTGATGAACGTGGTGAGCATCTGGCGCATCAGGTCCGGGGAGGCTTGTTCGAGTTGTTCGGACAGGAAGCGGGCTGGGTCGATAATATGGGGTGCGGTCATCGCGTGGACTCTCTTTCGAAACGTACTTTGGTAGGTCGTTTCAAGAATCACGCGGTGGCCGCCTTATGTTCGGGAGCCACGCCCAAAGGGCCGGCAACGTACACCACGGTAGTGGGCACTACCGGCAAGGATGCCCCGAAAGCGGACAATCAGATGCTCGTGGATGTCACATCAGCGAACCGGCAGGTCTACTATCAGGGATATCAGGTGGGCTTGCCGACGACCTGCGGCGGACGCCAGTTCCACAGAACGATCACCAGCGATGAATTCCTGCTCTCGGATCCGGACACCAGTGAAATCGTGTTCTCCTTCCCGCTGCAGATGATCGCTTTGCAGATGCGTGATCGGTGGGTGGCTTCATACGCCATTCAGGGAGTTCAGTTGTCGCACCCCACGAAGCCATGGGCCCAAAAAGAAGCCGAGTACCGCGAACAATTTGCCCAACGGCGAAAAACAAGTTCCGGAGGTGTTCAGCCACCGACCAGTTCACGGCCCCCACGGATCATAGAGCCTTCTGATAGCTGTGGACGAAGTCATGAGATTCACCGTCCACGAAGTGAAGAGATTGGCCTTGACCCCGATGGGTGGACACCGGGTTATGCGGCTTGAAGTACTGCCGCGGGCTGGTTGCAGTATTGCAGTTCGAAGCTGACGGGGCTGATCTGGCCGATCGCGGAGTGCCGCCGGCGGCGGTTGTACCGATCTTCGATCCATGCCCCGACAGCCTTGCTGGCGCCGGCCTTGGTGGGCCAGACACGGCGGTAGTAGAACTCGGTCTTGAGCGTCGCGAAGAACGATTCGGCCATCGCGTTATCCCAGCACACCCCGGTGCGGCCCATCGATCTGGTGATGCCGTTCTGTGCCGTGAACCGGGTGAGCTGATCCGAGGCGTATTGCGTTCCTCGATCCGCGTGAAAGACGACCTTGCCCGGTCGGTCCCCGCGCAGGGCGATGGCCATCTTCAAGGCGTCCTCGACGAGATCGGTGCGCATGTGGTCCGCGATCGCCCACCCGATCACCCGATGCGAGTGGGCCTCGATCACGGTCGCCAGGTAGAGCCATCCTTCCCACGTCCTCAGGTACGTGATGTCGCCAACCCAGACAGCGTTGATCGTGCCGGTGTCACAGGTTCGCTTCACGACATCGCTGGGATAGGTATCGCCTGCGTCAGTGACGGTGGTCGTCTTCCACCGCTTGGGGCAGAGACCGCGCAAGCCGAGGTGGCGCATGGTCTTGGCGACCGTCTTACGGGAGATGACCTCGCCGTCCTCGCGCAGATCGGCCAAGATCCTCGGCGCCCCGGAGACTTCGTCAGACTCGCCGTGGAACCACCTGACCTTCGCCTCGATCCGCTCTGCACGAATCGCACGCTTCGAGGGCCCCCGCTTGGACCAGGCGTAGTACCCAGACCGCGAGATATCCAGGAGTCGGGCCATCCGGGCGATGGTGAAGTTACTCTTCTCCGCGTGCATCAGCTCGAACGCTTCACGTTCGTATCCGAGGCTTCCTGGGCGAAGAAGAGAGACGCTTTTTTCAAGAACGCCCGATCCAACTTCAGATCGGGCACTTCCTTAGGGAGCCTGGCCAACTCGGCTCGTTCGGACTCGCTCAACGGCTCCTCCCCAGCGCCCTGCCGATCCTTGTGGAGATTGACCCAACGCCCCACCGTGGCCTCGTTGATACCCAGTTCACGCGCGACCACAGCGACCGTCCTGCCGGTGTTGATCACCAGTTTCACGGCCTCGTCCTTGTACTCCGGGGTGAACTCCCGGCGCTGTCGTCCCATGACGTAGATCCTCTCTTACGAGGTGTCCACCGTCAGGCGTCAAGGCCAAGATCCGGTGTCCACGATGTGAAGAGGTTACACATCAACTGTCCAGACTCGCGCTACCGTCAGGCGCTACTCGCCACACGAGCACAGGGCGTGACGCGCTACATATCCGACCCGTCCGTAGCAGTGTCATGCAGCTGACTTTTTCCAGCCGGCTTGCGGGGTATGCTGCGCCGTGAAATTCCAAAACTCTTGACCCAAGCCATAGGAGACTACGACGTCCGCCCTTTGGAACGAACTCTTGGCGGTCCATACTCAAACACTCAGTAGCGCCGTAGGACTCCACAACTACTTCCAGAGAACTGCGGAACTATCCATCGAAATTTAGATAATGCAAATAGTTACCAGCTCACAGTCACGGGGGTTACTTCAGGCGCTTGTGTCCGCGCATAGTTCCGTTCGTTTCAAGACTGCCAACCTGCTAATTCCCCGCTCGACAAGTTCAAAACCTGGGTAAGCATCAAGCCACCACTGAACAGCGTCTGCCTCATCCTGACGCTCAGAATCGTCAAGCACAACGGTACAAGTCGGAGCAAGACGTGTTATCAACAACGGCAGCGCTGGGTAACGCGCATGATCACCGGTAGTCTTAGGAGGGCCGTCAACCACTAGCAAGTCGACTTCATGGATACCTTCAAAAGCTGCCGCTGAATACCACTCGTAGCTCCTGCCATCGACTAGTTGTTCTTCCAATGGCGCGTAGTTTACGTCGACAGATTCACCAAGTTCATGCCTCTCGACCATTTCTTGTGTCAAGTTCATGAAACCCCAATCGTGATCAACCGAAGTAATTTTCGTCTCGAGAGACTCGCAAAGATATCCCAGCCAGATCGTGGAGGTTCCGCCGCCGAGCTCAAGTATGCTTTGAGGTTTCGTGTCTTCAACGATCTTTGAGAGGTGGAGCAGGGCACGTGCGTCCATCGCCCATCGTCCAGAGGGCGGTAGCGGTGCCCTGGGCCGCACTTTTCCGAATAATTGGAAGAGTGCTTCGACTTGTCTAGTTTCATCCCTCGCGGCTGCAGTTAGGCGCATCACAATTTTTTCGGTTTGTACACGCCCATTTCTGGCTACCAGTTCCAACAACCCTTTGACATCGGGACCTGAGTGGATTTCCGGGGAGGCGCTTTCCGACTTGGAACAGTGCGGGTCGGTCAACACGGTTTCAGCTAAAGCATCCCGGGAATCAGCCTGGAACATCCCGGACTCAATGGTCCTTTTGAGGTCAGCGACTGCATAATGCACCGTCTTATACTGATTCCCGACTCCGAGCATGTGCTCCGCCGAGTTGATCCGTTCTTGGGCTGCAGCCTCCTGCAACGACTCGACTCTTCGTTCCAGAGATCCAGAAGAATCGCTCAATAACATTCTGATGGACTCCATATTCCCTAAGGCTCGCCGTTCAGTATGACGGAGCACGGACTCTATACGTTCTTGTTGCTCGCGAAGCGTCAACTGCAATGATTCCCGGAGGGATTGGCTCGATTCTTCGATAGAGGTCGACTCCGTTTTCAACGACTGAACCCCAGCTTCGCAGCTAAGGATGGAAGTATCACTACTGAAGATTCTTTCTGACAACAATTCTTCTCTGACAACCACAGACTCAAGGGTGACCTGCGCCTTGGCAACGGCCGAATTCAACTTAGCTACCGACTGGCTAAGTGCACTGACTTCGTGCTGGCTGTCTAGAGCCGTCCTGTATATAGCTAGCTCGCGTTCAAGCAACGTTCTCATGTGTTGTCGGCCCATCAGTTGAAAGGCTATTACGATTCCGATTACAAGAAGAACGACGGCTACATCAACACGTTGGCTGTCTAAGAGGGCGGTTAACACCACCCCTGCAACAACGACAAGCAAGAACGCTGAAACGGTCCTTGGATTATTGAGTGTCAATTTTGGGAACTTCATAACTGTCCTCATATCTTCGCGTAAATACTAGTGATCACTTTGCAAGGTGTCGTGGCTCGGGCTCGTCACTCGCAACGGTGAACATCGCCCAACAGCGTCTCTACCAATTCAACATAGGTCCCGTATCCGAATTTGCTTTCTGCAATCTCAATCGCTCGGCGAGCTTGCCGACGGTAAGCTGCAGGATCTGCATACAAAGAAGAGACTAGCGGTCCAACTTCTGAAGGATCACAATAAATTGCGCCATCGCCAAAGACGGGACGGTAATGATCGGGAAGAATGACCACACATCCTGAAGCAATGGCTTCAAGCACTGATCTACCGAAGGCCTCAAACGCCAAGGAATGTTGAAAGAACACGAAGAAATCCAGTGAGCCCAGAAAGGATCGAACCGGCAACTCATCGGTATCAAAGACCACCCAATCCAGTGGAGGAAAATCCAGCTCCAAGAGACCCAGCGGCACGTTAGCACCCCCCATAATTCGGACATCGACACTTCCGTCGATGGGGTAGGCCTCGATTGTTGCTGCAGCTGTTTCCGGCCACTTCATACGGTTGTCGCGTGAATGACGGCCGATGACAGGAACGTTATTCCGAAAAGTTCCACGATCAACACACCACTCAGCAACAGACAAGATTCCGGGCATATCGAAGCCGGCTAGTTCATCCGGTGCAACACACCCTTCGATGGCACCCCTGACGGTCGGCCCCTGAGGTACCCAGAGGCCGCGTTGGCCAAACAATCGTTCTCCGTGATCCGCGCAAGATTCCACAACGTAGCGAATATCTGACCCATCCCGCTCCGAAGGAGCCTGGTTGGCCAAAATAACAAAACGATCGATCTCCAGAGCGGACTTGAAGAATGTCGGGAACTGCAGAATTGGGGGATAGCGCAGAACCAAGAGCCCTACTTCTCGTGGTTCGTCGAAAAGAATCTGACGAACAATTCCATCATTCAACAATTCTTGTATGGGCGCGCAAAGTGGCTTTGTTGCCGTCGACATGAACCTAGGAGCCTCAAGGTGCAAGACACCAATAGAGTAGCCAGCCTCCCGAAGTGCACGCATTTCCTCGAGCATTGACTTTTGAGGTCCCCCGAACTGCCTCCAATCGCCGGCGAAGACCACGTCTACTGCCTCTGGCTCCGACGGCAAGATCGCAAACTTTCGAGGTATTAATACCGCCTGTTGATCCCCGTCCCAAACCTTAAGGTCGTCGAGGGCTGCTTTCTCGTGCCAAAGTGCGTAAGAGGCTTTGAACGCACGGCGCGCCGGGTGACTCCAACCCGCCCGAAAGTCTCCGCGAGACAGGGAATTTGGGAGGATTCTAACGAAAGTCAACGGCTCTTTCAGATCGACTACCGCATTCTCTGCGACTTTTTCTAGTCGTTTCTGGAACTCTGTATCAGCTGCTTTCCGTGCGCCCAGGTATCCACCCAGGCCGCCTAAATACTGTCGACGGAACATTAGCGAAGACGCATTTGGATTCTGTGGATTGTAACCCGGCCTGATCCTAACCAAGTTCTCGCTACTAGCTATAGAAAACACTCGGCACCCAGGACTGGCCGGATTTTTGCGTAAGCATGCAATTTGTCGTTCTAGGCGCCGAGGGTGTGACCAGTCATCGTCGTCCTGTCCGGTGATGAACTCCCCCCGTGCTGCCTTCAAGCCTTCATTGCGGGCGAGGTAAGTCCCCCCGTTTACAGCACATTTCAGAAGCCTGATCCGAGTATCGCCAGCCGCAACCTCCTCCAGATCCATGGCGTACTCGTCCGGGGAACAATCGTCTACGATTATCAGCTCGATATTCTGCCAACTTTGCCCCAATATTGAAGCAACGGACGCGCGAAGTGATTGTACATTTGGGCAGTAGGTTGTCATGACTACGGAAATCAATGGCCCGCTCAGTTTCGAGCCTTCCCCTGGATCACAAGTCAGTCCGTTAAACGGGACATCTACATCCTGCCTAATCGAGACCGGCTCAAGTTTATGAGCTAGGAGCGGCGCATTTAGAGATCGCAGCCACTTGGTTCCCCCGGAAGTATCACCACTTCGATAGGGATTCGACAGCTCGGCTGACAAATAGCCGTAATACAGCCGTTCTAAATCCTTATCCTGCGCCAGTAAACCAGCCGCTTCCTTGTCCCGGCCAGCTTCTAGCAGAACTTCAACTTCCAGCTTTCGGAAGCGACGCGACTTCACATCCTTCACCAATTTGGGGTTTGCGACACGGAATGCTTTGAGAGCGAATTCTAAGTCGTGCGTCAGAAATTGTTGAAGTGCGGCAACTCTAGCTAGCGCTGCAAGCCAATACGCATCACAGTCCACATCACGGCCGTCGAGTACGCGCTGTTCGAGCTCCTCACGATCTAGCAAGCCCTTTCCCGCCAGATGCGCAATGACGTCCCTCAGAGCGACTGACTCCGTGCGAATAGCAGTCGCTTCTGCTGCTAGTCCGCGCTTTGAAGCAATCGATGCATAATCGTCAAGTAGCTGTCGATATGAAAGTTGGCACGCGTCGCGCCCTTCTGTTTCCACCTCAAGCATCAAACTCCGTTGACTCCATCTGTTAACTATGTCTGGAACGACCCATGAAGATCGCCTTATCTCCGTGGCTCGCTACCGTGAGCTTTTCACCTAAATACAGGACCGCATCGGGGCCTTACGAAGCCCAGACACCCCGGCCATAAAGGAACTCAGCCAACCTGTTTGTATAAATAGTCTGGAATGCTACATATGCACGACGCCTTCTTGGCGCGGCAAAACGCCTCGGGTGTCCAGAACTGGACAAGAGACTCCTTCTAGTCGAAGATCCCGGTATTCGGCGTGATCTTGAAGAAGTACGACCAAATCTGCAGAAGCGAGAGCCTGATCAAGGTCACCCACGCATTCGAAGTTCAGTCCAGCGGCCACCCGCCACTGGCTGACGAGAGGATCGTGGAAAGACAAATCGCATTGGTGGTCCGAGAGCAACCGCGCCAATGGAACAGCAGGCGACTCGCGCTGGTCGGCAATGTTTGATTTGTAGGTGACTCCAAGCAAAAGAACGTTGGACCCCTTAACCGGCTTTCCGGCATCGTTCAATATCTCGGCTATGCGCGTGCGCACGTGCGAGGGCATGGAGCTGTTAATCTCTTGGGCAAGCTCGACAAACCTGAAGGGGTGTCCAAGTTCCTTCTTGATGGTGTACGACAAATAGTTGGGATCAATTGGAATGCAGTGTCCGCCAACACCTGGACCCGGATAGAAGGCTTGAAAGCCAAACGGTTTGGTCTTGGCGGCATCGATGACCTCGAACAGATCGACCCCCAGACCACGGGCAGCTTGAGCAAGCTCATTCACCAGCGCAATGTTGACATGCCGATAGGTGTTTTCGAGGAGCTTGGCAGTCTCGGCTTCCCGTGTTCCAGAAACCGGAACGACGGTATCCACGATCTGGGAGTAAAATTTCTTGGCCCTATCGAGACATGATGACGTTATGCCTCCTACTACCTTAGGCGTGTTCCTAAAGCCGTAAACAGGGTCCCCTGGATTGATGCGCTCGGGTGAATAGGAGAGAAATATGTCCGTACCGACCCTTCTACCGTTCGATTCGAACATGGGTTTGAGTAGATCTTCAGTCGTCCCCGGGTAGGTCGTGGACTCCATCGAGATTAGGGTATCTACTTCAATGTTTCTGGCTGCAGTCTCGGCAGCCGAGATGACGTATGTCATGTCGGGAGCACCATCATCAGACAACGGTGTCGGAACGCATATCACGACGGTTTTCGTTTTTGCGAGTACGCCTGGATTCGTGGATGCTTCAAAGCCGGCATCCAACATTATTCCGATGTCGTCATTCGTCAGGTCATCAATGTGGCTGGTGCCGTTGTTCAGACCATTGACGATCCGTGGATTCAGGTCGAAGCCGACGGTTTTGAGGCCGGCACGGACAGCTTCTTGCGCCAGTGGCAATCCTACATAGCCCTGCCCAATTACTACGAGATCCAATTCTTTCGTTACTGCCATATGCTGTTCCCCCTCGAGATTCTCCCTCTATCGTCAAATTTGTCAGCTGAATCGAATCTAATGTCTGTTTTCACAGCATCGTGTTCTTGATCTCGTACAGCTCTGAAGACGAGTCGGGCAATTTTTAGCGTTTTGTTGATTTTGATTTAGTGCGAGTCGATACCGAGACCAGTTGACCGGAGCGGATGCGCTTCGTGGACTTGAGCTCCCTGGATTTGGGAGCTAGCTGCCCCTAAAAACAGAAACTCAGACCTTCTTGGCATCAAGCAGTTCTATCCTAGTTTCGGTTTCGCAGCTTTGGCGCAAAAATTCATTCGACGAGGGTCACCTCATTGAGCCCCAGAGAGGCCCACAGGATCTCGAAATCCTTCCGCCCATACACGTACTGACCATTTGGCAATTGCTCTTCTCTCGGCAGATAGGAGGTCTGCCCGGCCAATGGTCGGTAGCATTCCACTTTTGAAGGCGTCCCGTGGTTGCGAATCACCTTTAGAAGAATAGCTCGAAACACCTGCTGATTCTAAACTGAGTCCGTCAAAAAGGGCCGAAATGATGAGCTCACGCTGGGTCGAGCTGCCAGTCCCTTCGTTGCACACAAGTTTGCAAGTATTCCATCCCCGCCGAACAGCAAGCCCAAAAATCTCGGGGCTTACCTTTTGCGCTGGATCGGCGTCGATGAGCACAATGGAACCTGTATTTGCACGGTATATCGAAGCCGTCCAAACGCCGCCCTGCAAGCGCAGCTCGTGATTCGATTCTCCGGCTGGAACCTCTCCAACCCATCCACGCCAAGAGTAGTGAACGCTATGTGATGAAATGACGCTGTCATCACGTCCAACAGGCTGTTCCATATCTAGCCGACACAGCGCGAGCAGAAAATTCCAGGATGCATCGGCCAGCCTCCGATTTTGTACATCGAGAACATGAACGCACGAGAAATTTGCTACTGCAGCAATGGCTTCATCACGAACGTATTGAACCCATGATTTTCTTTTAGTGTCCCAAGATGCCTCAGTGGAAACATGAACTATTGTCCATCCATGGGATCGTAGGGCGCTAAAATCCCCTAGGTCGGTAATTGCAACTACTCGGAACGCGAGTGAGACTTGTTGGAGTGCGTGTACCAAGTCGACTACGTCCTGAAGCCCAGGCGCAAATTCACGGAAAACAGGCAAAAGTACGACTGGCAGCTCCCCCCTCCGAGTTTTGGACAACGCAGTGCCGCCATCAATATTAAGGCTCCGTCCCGATCCACCCTTTGGCCTCGATCGCGAATCCATCTGGAGGGAGCGCAGGGTATCCATGATCGACCTCGATGCTTGTCCGCTAGACCCTGTCAGCCCGTTGGTAATTTGCGAGATCACGATCGGGCCTCTGCTATCTCGAATATCAACTTTGCTGCGGCGCCGGCGCCATTGATGAAGCAATGGTTGGCCATAGACAAGCGCATTTTTTCCCGAGTGGAGGGCTTTGCGAGATTTTCGATGGCCTCGACAATTCTTTCTCGGTTCTCGTCGACAACGCAGTGACCGAGTCCTGCGTCACTTGCGAAAATTGCCCGCTGAATTTGATCGTCAGTCACGGTATTCAGATTAGGCAACCAAAGTGCTGGTACCTTATACGCGATCCATTCATGAAATGAGTTATACCCAGTGGCAGAAACGACGAAATCAAATGCGTTCGCAAGTTTCGCCAGAGGGTAAATGTTTAATTCCCTAATACCCTTTGCGAAGAACCCGTTCTCCGCGATGGGCGGTTTTGTCATAAAGATTTCGATATCCATAGGTAATCGTTCAAGTGCTTCGAGTACGCTTGCCAACTGTTCATCGATCTTGTTGATGTTCCCGGCCCCCAGCGTGATGAGGACGGCCAGCTTGTCGGTGTCGATTCCCAGTGTGGAACGTGCATCATCCCGTGAATCGAGCTCATCTGGATCCACTAGCAAAATAGGGCCGACTTCCGTGGCATCTGATACATCTGTCGTTATGCCGCGATCATAGTCAGAGGCAAGGTCCCCAGGCGCAATGACCTTATCGAACCAGGTGTTCTGAACCAGCGAGGTCGAAGGCGTCGTTGCCCGCCACATACCCCGCCTAATCCACACAAAGGGGACGGCCAAGTTCTTCGCTGCCTCCGAAATGCCCCAGTACGGCCATGTCCCGTCGAAAACAACTATCGTGGGGGTTATAACTTCGAGGGTAGTTAGAAACTTGGCAGCGAAGTACGGATTCCATTCGCCCCCTGACATGTTCATGTCGGCCAACGACGGAATATAGAAATACTCATATCCGTAATCAGCGACAACCGCACAAGCTTGCGACATCGAAATGAACGACACCGACACGTGGCTTGGCAATTTCCTCGAGATTCCCAAGAGACGACTCAGATGGCCCATGCCTGCACCATTACTCGTGACGAAGCAGACCCTGACCGGATCGTAAGAACCAGTCTTTACGACAGAATCAGCGACCGGCAACTCCGTCGTACCCAACAATTCAATTTCCGGTAGTTGTTGAGGCTTCTCCAAAAGCCTCAGGCCACATAGGGAAGCCAGCATTCCTTTACTTGTACGATCTTGAGATACGTGACGAGAGACTCCATCTTCCATTTCAGAATCCGGTCCGAAGAGCTCCATAGGACTATCGTCGAAATAGGCTGCAGCATCGCCCAAATAGACTTCCATTTCTCTGGGGAGAAGCAAGACCAAGCCTTTGACAGCGAGGCCAAGGGCGAGCAAAGGCCGCCAGGCAAGATCCGTTAACGCTTCTCTCGGTATCAACAGAGCGTCAACTTCCAGTACGAACTTCTCCATCGTTTCTCGGGTAAACGGCCAACCTATTACCAAATCATCTTCGTCATTTGCGGTTTGCAAATCAGACGGTATCGCACCGTGAACAAGAAGCTCCGCCCCGCTGCTGTTCTTTAGTTTTTTGAGAAAATCCCTTCGCGCCTCGTGAGCCCCGACCGACAGTGGTGGAAGAACCACTCCGATTTCGCCCAAGTCCTTATCAGATGATCTGAGTTGGCCCGGTTCAAAGTCGCTCACGTGGAAATTCCAGATATGTACGTCATGAGCGGAAAGCGCAGCCTTGACCTTCGTTTCGACCGTTTTGTTTGCGGCGAAAATAGTCACCGGATTGCCCGAGTACGGTTCAGCAGCCGCGTCCAAGCATTGATGCAACTCGGGATCAAATACGTAGTCGGCGCCACCATCCACTACGACGGCGATATCATCTGCAGCGACGTGACCAGTCAATGCCCGGTCAACGAAGGTTCTTCCGCTGTATATGATTGCCAGCTTGGCTTGGCAAAAGTCTCTACTTCCAGCAATCGGGACTCCCCTGCTCAAGGCTTCTTGGGCGAACCCCACATTGCGGTAGCGATCGGCTGCGCCACTCTGCATCAAGGGAAGAATCACAACTGACAAGCCGAGCTGAATAAACTTCTGCAGATCGCTCGTCATATCGATTCCCAGCGTCTCCGGAACGTCAAAACTAGCAATCATCGCGACATCGCATACCAGCGGATTGTCACGGTGCAAGACATCGCTCATTCGTCGTCTCCGTTGTTCGCCACTTCCATATTGCTCTCGTGGAAGTCGTTTCCGAACTGTGTGCACATCCACGCTAGATCTTCGGAAATTTGGTGTCGCCACTGCGCGAGTGCCCTGACTTGGACAGGGCTCTCCTCATACTTCTGGACGTGTGCCTCCACTCTCTCGATCGCAGAAAGTTGCTTCTGAGCGAGTTGTCCGAGTTGCCTCAGGCGCTGTTCGTTATTTTTCTGTTCAGCACTAGACGCTTCCAGCAGTTCCCTAAACGTAGATTCTGAAACTCCAGACCGCATTCCAGGCGATATGTCGTCGAGCTGAAGCTTTACAGAGTTAAACAACCGAGCTTGTTCGGCTTGGAAGCGAGCTTGACGCGTTCCAGAGCTCACGGACTGCCTTCTGTCGAGAATAATCATCAGCGCGCAAATGTCGATCAACGATAAGACCAGAAACACACGAATGTCGGCCAGGACACTTGCAGACGTCATGCCAACGACGACGACGCTAGCGCCCATCAAGAATGGCTTGCTGAATCTTCTAGGCATACTGGTGCCTTCCCCTACTACGGTTTCGTGTTTCGGATCTGCTATACGTTGCCGCGAAATCTGCCGATGCGCTTAATACTTGATTCTCTGCCCAAAATGACCATGGATTCAAATAACGGTGGTGAAACTCGTTTGCCTGACATGGCGGTACGCAGGGGTCCGAACGCTAGTCGCGGTTTGATTCCCATATTGTCGATCAGCGCAGAGCGCAGCACTCCCTGGATCGACTCTGCATCCCAGACTTCCAGTTCCGTCAGTTCGGTTAGCGCAGCGTCGAGAACGTCGTCTGCGTTACTGGGCATACCCTTGAGCGCTTCGGGTTGAATCACAATCTCGTCATCGCCACGAAAGAGGAATTCGAGCATTTCCGGCGCTTCACCCAGCAGAGTGATGCGCTCCTGGACCAGAGGCGCCGCCCGATCCAGAATGTGCTCTTCCTCCGCTGTGAGCGTCTCCCCTGTGACTCCGGCACGATGCAAATAAGGCACCAATCGGTCCCGGAAGTCCTGCACCTCGAGCATGCGCACATGGGTGCCATTGATGGCTTCTGCTTTTTTTACGTCAAACCTAGCCGGGTTGCCGAGTACGTCGTGAATATCGAAGGCCTCTACCAACTGTTCGCGAGTAAAGATGTCTTCGTCTGCAGACAAGCTCCATCCCAACAACGCCAGATAATTCACTAGGCCTTCGGGAATGAAACCCCTGTCACGGTGGAGGAAGAGACTGGCTTCCGGATCGCGTTTTGAGAGCTTCTTTTTGCCGGCCCCCATGACATAGGGCAGGTGCCCAAAGAGGGGCATGTGCTGGGCAATTCCCACGTCGATCATCGCCCGGTACAGGGCGATCTGTCGGGGGGTCGAGGAGAGGATATCCTCACCGCGCAAGACATGGGTGATCCCCATGAGGGCATCGTCGACGGGGTTCACCAAGGTGTATAGCGGTTTTCCGTTGGCGCGGACGACGGCATAGTCGGGGACAGTACCTGCCTTAAAGGTGATTTCGCCGCGTACAAGGTCGGTGAATGTCAGATCGTCTTCGGGCATGCGCAAGCGCAGGACCGGCTCGCGGCCTTCCGCGCGGAAAGTAGCAATCTGATCAACGGTCAGGGACCGGTCGTAGTTGTCATAGCCCAGCTTGGGGTCCTCCCCCAGTGCCAGGTGCCGGGCTTCAACTTCCTCCGGCGTGGAGAACGATTCATAGAGATGGCCTGCGTCGCGCAACTTGGCAATCGCGTCTTGATAGATGTCTGCGCGTTGGGACTGCCGGTAGGGCTCGTGCGGACCACCGACGTCGACACCTTCATCCCACGTGATGCCTAGCCAGTCCAGAGCATCAAGTAATTGCTCGTAGCTTTCCTCGGAATCACGCTTCGCGTCGGTGTCTTCGATCCGGAACACCATCTTGCCACCGGTATGCCGGGCATAAGCCCAGTTGAACAGTGCGGTGCGGATGAGACCGACATGTGGTGTCCCCGTCGGTGACGGACAGAAGCGGACGCGGACAGGGGTCTCGTCAGTGACGATCGGAATCTGGGATGGCTCAATCATGATGAGTCCTATCCTAATACGGCCAGGGGCAAGTCCTTCCGCGTTACCGGTTTCCTGCCTTGTCACGACCACGCACAGCGGTAGCGATACGGCGGATCAGTAGTGCCACGGCCAAGACGATGGCGATGACTAGCAACGTGGCGGTCACCGGGACGGGCCAGCCGGCACGGTAGGAAATCCGCGAAAGTACGGCCAAGGCCCAGGCCGCTGCCCAGAAGGCCGTGCGGCGCTTCTGCCAGGCGGGGCGTGCCGCCCGACTGCGTTGGGTTTCCATCATGGACATTCGGATGGCCCGTCCAACGCGACGTTTCCCGTACATCGTCAGGCGTTCTTAGCGACGGAAGGTGTTGGTGAGCGTGCCGATGCCCTCGATCTCGACATCAAAGCGCTGACCTTCGCGGAGCAGACCGACCCCGGCAGGCGTCCCGGTGAGCAGGATGTCGCCGGGCAGGAGGGTGAACGCCTGTGAGGCATACGCGACCAGATCGGGAACGCTCCAGACCATGAGCGTGGTATCACCATCCTGGACGGTTTCACCATCCAAACGTCCCTGGATCCGCACATCCTCGACGTCCAAATCCGTTTCGATCCACGGCCCGATAGGGCAGGCGCCATCCCAGCCCTTGGCACGAGCCCATTGGTTATCGGTTCTTTGCACGTCACGGGCCGTGAGGTCGTTGGCGCACGTGTATCCGAAGATCACATCCCCGGCCTTCTCCGCCGGGACGTCTTTGCAGATGCGCCCGATGACGACCGCTAGTTCGGCCTCATAGGACACTTCTTCGGAAAAGGCAGGAAGGGTTACCGGGTCACCGGGGCCGGCCACCGAAGTGTTCGGCTTGAGGAACATCAACGGTGTGACGGGGACTTCATTACCCATCTCCCGGGCGTGTTCGGCATAGGTTCGGCCGAAGCAGACCACCTTTGAACGCGGGATGATCGGGGCAAGCAGCCGAACGTCGTCGAGCCGGTGGCGGGCGCCGGTGGGCTTGATGCCCTGGAAGAAGGGGTCACCGGCAATGACGATGACGTCTTCGCCGTCGACTACGCCGTACATGGGGTCATCGTCTAGTACAAACCGAACAATACGCATGGACTATAGCCTAGTAGAGGTATCGCGGTCGTCGCGATCCGACCCCGTCGGTGAAGCTTTGTCACGGTCTTCGTCTGCACCTGCAGTGCGACTTTCCTCAACCGGAGAGCTGTCATCGACCCGTAGCTCTTCCTCCGCCGCAGGTTCGGGTGGGAAGCCCTCAGGATTATTCGACTGCCACCGCCACATGTCGGTGACCATCTCTTCCAGACCTCGTTCGGCCTTCCACCCGATCTGTTCACGTGCGAGTGTCGGGTCACCATAGGAAGCTGCGACATCGCCGGGGCGGCGTTCTACGATTTCGTAAGCGATCTCACGTCCCGCCGCCCGTTTGAAGGCGGCAATGACCTCGAGCACCGAGGAACCATTTCCCGTGCCGAGGTTCCACGCATGCAGGCCCCCGTGATCTTGCAGGTACTCAAGTGCCGCCAGGTGCCCTGCACCCAAATCGACCACGTGGATATAGTCGCGCACGCCCGTCCCGTCCGGCGTCGGGTAGTCGTCGCCGAAGACGCTGACCTTCTCGCGGCGCCCGACGGCGACTTGCGCAACGAAGGGCATCAGGTTGTTCGGGATGCCTTGCGGATCCTCACCGATCCTTCCCGACTCATGGGCACCGACCGGGTTGAAGTACCGCAGTTTGGCAATGTTCCAGCGGGAGTCCGACACGGCCAGATCATCAAGGATGCGCTCGATCTGTAGTTTGGTCTGGCCATAGGGGTTGGTGGCAGACAGCGGTTGGTCCTCGGTCAGCGGCAGAATCTGGCTATCCCCGTAGACAGTCGCCGACGAACTGAAGACCAGAGTGCGGACATCATGTGCGTCCATGGCTTCCAGGAGGTTCAGCGTACCGACGACGTTGTTTCGGTAGTACGCCAGTGGCTTGGCGACGGATTCACCGACTGCTTTGAGCCCGGCGAAGTGGATGACTGCTTCGGCACGGCTTTCTGATAACACACGATCCAGTGCCACTGGGTCCAAAAGATCGGCAACGTGCACGCTAGCGTGGTTCCCGGTCAGCTCGGCGACGCGGCGCAGAGACTCGGGTGATGAGTTCGTGAAGTTGTCCAGGACGTGGACGTCGTGGCCTTCTTCGAGGAGCAGCAGAACGGTGTGAGATCCGATATATCCGGCTCCGCCGGTAACGAGAATGCGCATGGACCCCAGTCTATGAGGTCTATCTCGATGTTGGAGAAAATTGGACTGAAGCGTCACGTATTCGTTCTTCCACGGTTGCTTTCGCTTCGGGCAACATCGTGTAACCATGACCGGTGTCAAAGCCCGCGAAGTCCTTCCCGGTTGCTTCGGCCACGTCCCGCAGCTCCTGATACCGGGTCTCGCTGTCGGCATGCGATGTGGTGAGCAGGATCGGCCGATTCGTTCGTTTCAAGTCGTGCTGAAAGGAATCTGTAGCCGCCATACCGTAACCCGACAAGCTGATGATCGAGTCGGCACCGGCAGCCGGCCCGAAGTGCACGGCCAGGTATCCTCCGAGGGACGCTCCGACGATGACAATCGCTTGGGCACCGCTGGCTTGCAGTCGGTCGATGCCTGCTGTGATTTGCCGGCGCTGGTTGGTTTCCGTCCCGGCGCACTGTGCCTGCCCATACCCACAGAGATCAAAGGTCAGGAAACGAGCGTCCTGAGTGAGGTCGTTGAAAGACTGCGAGTGGGCAAGCCAGCCGCACATGCCGTCACCATCGGTCTGGTGCAACAGCAGGACGCCGGTCGTCCCGCTCCCCCAGCTGGCGGCTGGCGACGTGGTGGAGCCGGCCTTCAGCGTCTCAGGGACAATTTTCGTCTCGGAGGAGCAGCGGGTGTCGTTCGGTATATCCGAGCCTGGCTCCGGGCCAGGCGGTGCGGCCACTGCTTTCGAGCCTGAGGTTGTTGAAGCGCCCGCAGTGGCTTCCGCACTTGGTCCGGCTGCGCAGCCCGAGAGCGTCATCAGCAGGAGCGCGGTCAGGCACAACGACCAGTGGCCGCCTTCTCGGTTCATCCTCAGACACTAAACCCGAGATCCTCGCGGAGCAATGCTCCGCGAGGATCTCGGGTTTGATGCGGCCAGTCAGGAACCAGATCGATCTATACGAGGCGGGTGAGCCAGCCGTGGGTATCCTCGATGGTTCCGGTCTGGATGCCGAGCAACTGCTCGCGGATGGCCATGGCCACCGAGTCCTTGCCGGGTGCGGGCGTCACGATGGTCTCGTCAGTGGTCTTCAATTCCCCGATGGGGGTGATGACCGCTGCTGTGCCGCAGGCAAAGACCTCGGTCAGGGAACCGTCTGCTGCCGCCATCCGCCATTCGTCGATAGTGATCTTGCGTTCCTGAACTGTGAGCCCACGTTCGCGGGCCAACTCCATCACGGAGGACCGGGTCACCCCGTGCAAGATGTTGCCGTTCAGTTCAGGGGTAACCAGCGTGCCATCGGCGAAGACGAAGAAGACATTCATCCCACCCAGCTCATCGACGGCGAAGTCGTTCGTCGGATCGAGGAAGAGGACCTGCTTGCAATCGTTGGCCTCTGCTTCGAGCTGGGCCGCCAAGGAAGCTGCGTAGTTCCCACCACATTTCGCCTCGCCCGTGCCGCCGTGACCGGCCCGGGCGTACTGGGTGGACAGCCAGATGGAGACCGGCTTCAATTCGCCGCCGAAGTAGTTTCCTGCGGGTGAAGCGATGACGCGGTAGGAGACCTCGTGGGAGGGACGCACCCCCAAGAAGGCTTCCGTGGCGATCATGAACGGGCGCAGGTACAGGGCTTCGCCGTCACCTGAAGGCACCCAATCAACATCGACGGATACCAAGCGCTTCAGCGAATCAATGAACACATCGGTCGGAAGTTCTGGCAGGGCCAGCCGGCGGGCTGAGATGTTGAAGCGCGCCGCGTTGGCTTCCGGCCGGAAGGTCCAGACGCTTCCGTCGGCGTGACGGTAGGCCTTCAGCCCCTCAAAGATTTCTTGTCCGTAATGCAGGACCGATGCCGCCGGGTCCATCATGATCGGGCCATACGGTTCGATCCGGGCATCGTGCCAGACCCCCTTGCCGGAGGCATCCTGGGTCCAGTCGACGATGGCGGTGTGGTCGGTGAAGTAATCGCCAAATCCGGGATCTGCCAGAATCTTGGCGCGTTCTTCGGCGCTCTTAGGGGTGGTGGAGAGCTGTTGTGAGAATTCCATGGTGCCTACGCACTTCCTCTGCAAAGTTTTCGTGCCGTCCCTCACACGGGACGTTGTTCCGGCACCAGCTTATGACAGCTCCAGCGTGATCGCGTCGCCGACTTCCGCAGTTGATCTCGGATCGGTAAGTTCCGCCCGTGAGTCGAGGTCCTTTTCAACGGCGGCTTCTACCTTGCGGGCAGCATCGGTCAGGCCCACATGTTCCAGCAGGAGCGCCGCGGAGAGGATCGCCGCGGTCGGGTCGGCGATCTGCTGTCCAGCGATATCCGGAGCCGAGCCGTGGACCGGTTCGAACATCGAAGGACCGGTACCGAGCATGTTGATGTTCCCCGAGGCAGCCAGCCCGATTCCGCCGGTCACGGCACCTGCGAGGTCGGTGAGAATGTCACCAAAGAGGTTGTCGGTGACGATGACGTCGAAGCGTGAAGGATTCGTGGTCATGAAGATCGTCGCCGCGTCGACGTGCATGTAGTCGTGAGTGACGTCAGGATATTCTGCGGCTACGGCTTCGACGGTCCTGCGCCACAGGTGCCCGGCGTAAACAAGGACATTGTGCTTATGGACCAGGGTGACATGGCGGCGCTGACGTTCGCTGGCACGGCGGAAGGCTTCGCGGACGACGCGTTCGACGCCGTAGGCGGTGTTGACGGAGACCTCGGTGGCGATCTCGTGTTCGGTGCCAACTCGCAGGGCACCACCATTGCCGACGTAGGGGCCCTCGGTTCCCTCGCGTACAACAACGAAATCGATGTCCCCGGGATGTGCCAGCGGGCTAGGGACGCCCGGATACAGGCGCGACGGCCGCAGGTTGATGTAGTGGTCGAGGCTGAAGCGTAATTTGAGCAGCAGTTCGCGTTCGATCAGTCCTGAAGGAATGCGGGTATCCCCCGGCGCCGCACCGACTGCTCCAAAAAGGATCACTTCGTGGGCGCGGAGGGATTCAAGGGTCTCATCGGTGAGGGTCTCGCCGGTTTCCAACCAGTGTTGGGCTCCCAGGCTGTAGTCGGTGATCCGCAGTGAACGGTCCCCGCCTTCGGTAGCTTTCTTCAGGACCTTGATGGCTTCGGCAATGACCTCGGGGCCAATGCCGTCACCGGGGATGACGGCCACATCAATCGCGTTGCTCATGTATCCAGATTATTGCGGTGTCCGCATCCCGGACAAACCGTCTCGTTATTTGATACGGGGATATGTGGCTGCTCTCGACCGAGCCCAGACCATACCGAGGTATGACGCGGGGCGGGGACGACCAAAAGTAGAGTAGATCCATGACCCCGCACCGCACCCTGGATGTTTGGATCCGAAACCACCCGGGCAAAGTCGACGGGGCACTAGCCATCGGGCTGTGGTTGCTCCTCACCCTGTCGGTCTTCCTCTTGGGTGGTTTTTCCGGGCAGCACCGTGTCCTCGAGTTCATCGTCGGATCGCTGCAAGTCCTGCCGCTGATCTGGCGGCGCTCCCATCTGCTGTTGAGCAGCGCCGTCGTCGTGTTGGGTTGCCTGCTCCAGGTCATGCTGATTCCGTCATTCCTTCCTTCCCAGGTCACCGTGCCGATCGTGGTCTATACCTTGGCGAAGTATGGGAAACGTTGGACCTCCTACGCAGGACTCGGCGCCGGCATGCTCGGGGCCATATTGGCCACACTGCGCTATGGAAATCCGACCGGGCAGGCCATCGGCCTCCACATGCTGCCGAGCCTCGTGGGTCTGGCGTTGATCGTGCTCGTGGCCTGGACCTTTGGAGACCTGGCCCGTACCCGCAGATTAGCCATGCAAGCCTTGTCCGACCGGGCCAGCCGGCTGGAAATCGAACGCCAACAGGAACGCGATCTTGCCGCCTCCGACGAACGCGGCCGGATTGCCCGGGAAATGCATGACATCGTTGCCCATTCGCTTTCGGTCATCATCACCCAGGCCGACGGTGCCCGCTACGCCAGCGAACACGACCCCGAGGTTGCGCGCGAAACCCTGGGCACCATTTCGGAAACCGGCCGAAAATCATTGCGCGAGATGCGCCGGCTGCTCGGTGTCCTGCGTGGCGACGAGCAAGCCTCCACTCGCCCGTTGCCCACGCTGGCCGATATCGACTGGCTCTTGGACGAAACACGGACCGCTGGATTGGAAGTGACCTCCACCCTCGCGGGGTCCCCGCGACGTGAGCTCCCACCCGGCGCGGAATTGACCGCCTACCGCGCCATCCAGGAAGCGCTGACCAACACCATCAAACACGCTGGCCCGGCCGCTTCCTCCGAGGTCCACCTGGAATGGACCTCCACCGGTCTCGAAGTGGAAGTCACCGACGACGGACGTGGTGCAGCAGCCACCGAGGAGAACATCGGGGCCCGTCAAGGACTCATCGGCATGGCCGAGCGGGTCGCCCTCTACGATGGACGCATTGAGACCGGTCCACGGAGCACCGGTGGATTCTCCGCCCGCATCTTCATCCCCTACACCGAGGACTAAGTGGACACCCAGCCCAGCACCCCGATCGCCGTCGCACTGGTCGACGACCAGCTCCTGGTCCGCAGCGGATTCCGCATGCTGATCAACTCGCAGCCCGACCTCGAGGTGGTTGCCGAGGCAGCCAACGGTCGGGAGGCCCTCGCCTCCCCCGCACTGGCCCGGGCCGACGTCGTCCTCATGGATGTGCGCATGCCCGAGATGGACGGGATTGAGACGACCGCCAAACTCCTGGCCCCTCGGCCGGGTACCGGACCGCGGATCATCGTGCTGACCACCTTCGACCTGGACGAGTACGCGCTGGCTGCCATCCATGCCGGTGCCAGCGGATTCCTCCTCAAAGACGCCCCTCCTGAAGAGCTGCTCGAGGCCATCCGCACGGTGTACCGAGGGGATGCGGTGATCGCCCCATCGACCACCCGGCGCCTCCTGGACCACGTCGCCCCGATGCTGCGCCAACCGGCAGCGACGACCTCGGGGCATGAGGCAGCCGTGGCTTCGCTGACGGCCCGTGAACGTGAAGTCTTCGAACTCATCGCCTGGGGCAAAGCCAATCCGGAGATCGCCGCCGAACTGTTCCTCTCCGAAGCGACCGTGAAGACGCATGTGGGGCGCATCTTATCCAAACTGCAGGCCCGTGACCGAGTCCAGGTAGTCGTCATCGCCTATGCCACCGGGGTCGTCACCCCGTAGACCTCTCCAGGTGGCGGCTACGCCGCGGCCTACGGCTCAGGAGTCAGGCTGAGGTAGATCCTTGACAGTTCCACCACGGTCTCGTCACCAATGATTTTCAGGTCAGCAAGGACGCCGCGCGAGGTGTCGTAGTCTTCAGCATGCGCCAGCTCCAGCATGCGTGCCCCGGCCGCTTCCAAACGAGGGGCGCCGACCATGGCCGCCGAGACACGGATGCTGCCCGCCGCATCCCGGGCGGCATCGAAGGAGCCTGAAGCAACAGCTTCCTCCAAACCGGCCATCCGACGCGGCCACATGACGGCGAACCTGCGGACGAATTCGAGCGCTGCGGCGGAGTCGGGACCCAGATCCGAGGCCAGTTCCTCGATGGCTTCCTCGGCAACCAACGGCACGTGGGCAACTCTGAACAGGCCGGCCATCGTAGGGGTGTTCCCCTCGGCGTTCCGCGGCGTCTTCGCCCAGCCGGTCCGACCCATGGTCATTCTTGCCATCGCGCGAGGATAGTAGAGGTAGGTCGCATAAAGGTAGACGAGGGCGCCCAGCCCCACAAAGATCCCGCCGAATCCTGCTCCTCCTTCGGACCGGGTGCGCCGGCGATACAGCAGTCCCCAACTGGCATAGGGCAAGATGAGGAAAGCCAGCGCAGCGGCCGCTGGAAAGATCAGATCCGAGCCGACGAGGAATCCGAGTCGATCCTCACGGATGGCTAGCCACGTCAGCACGGGCAGGGCCAACAGATTGAACATCATGATGAACGGCTGGGACATGAAGTAGTGGATTTCCGTCAGCCCCGACAGGCCGAGTGCCTTGGATCGGCGGAGCTCGGGCAGCTGCGAACCACATTCGAGGTTCCCCTGAGACCAACGGGTACGTTGGGTGAGGAGCCTGCGCAGATAGGGCAGTGCCTCTTGGGAAACATGGGCTTCGGGGACGTAGTGGTTGCGGTGCCCCAGTCCGATGATCCTCAAACCCAGCTCATAGTCCTCGGCCAGTTTATTCCCCCACGGGTCCCCGTGGGCCTCGCTGAGCTCGTCCAAGACCGATAGCCGGGTGAATTGGCCGTTTCCTCCCATGCCGACGGTGCCGGTCCGGACGCGCAGCATTTGCATGGCCGAGTTGGTGGTTCGGAACTCGAGGTCCTGCATCCGCACGAGATACCGGGCCAGCAGGTTGCCCAGCCGGCCCCGGTCGGGGCGCGGTCGACGATCGTCCCGGTTTTTCATCCACACTTCGAGTTGAGCGGCGCCGACGGTTTGGTCGCCGAACGTTTGCGGTCCGGCCAGATGATCCAGGGCCCCGTCGGAGAGGTAGCCGTCCGCGTCGAGGATGCCGATGACGGTGGCTCCGCGACGTTGTGGGTCCTGGCCAATGAATGTGGACACGATGCCATAGGCGTAGTTCAGTGCCTTGCCCTTGCCGATGCGTGCCTCGGGCTTCACCCTGCTGATGAGGTGCACGTGGTCGTCCACGTCCCGAGCCCGGCGGACCACTACTGCCGTGGAGTCCTCGCTGGCATCATCGATCACCCAGACGTGGGCGTTCGGGAAGGATGTGCGCGCGGAGGAAATGGTCGCTGCAATGACGGTTTCCTCGTCCCGGCAGGGAACCAGGAAGTGCCATTCGAGGGTGTGCGGATCACCTGCGGTGTTGGGTTTCCACCGCAGGTATCCCATGATCAACAGGGAAATGTACGTCAGGGCGCAGGCAGCAGTGAAGGTCACGATCAACAAGAGCACGTCAACCAGGGCATGCTCACCGAAGACCGCGAAGAGACCGGATGCCGCGAACACCTGGAAGGCCGCAAAGCCGTAGACAAGGGCCAAGGCCAAGAGTGGAAACGTATCGGCAGGACGTCGCCACGCGACGTGACGTCCCATATGCCCCCTCCCCCCCCAATGCAGCGGCAGTGCACGCCTGGCGCTACCAACGAGACAACCACATGATGATCGTGGATAATCTAAGTATGCCTGAAAACACTGGTCAGACGGCAATAGTGGTCGAAGACGACGACGACATCCGCGGCCTTCTGCACATCGTCCTCGATCAAATGGGGTTCCACGTCATCGAGGTGGAAACCGGGGAAGACGCCGTGGAAGCCGTTCGAGCACATGAACCGGCCCTCGTCACCTTGGACATCGGCCTTCCTGGAGCGGACGGCATCGAGGTCCTGGGCTGGCTGCGCGAATTCCATACCGGCACCATCGTGATGGTCACAGCCCGCGGGCGTGATGCCGATACGGAGCAGGCTTTGGCCGCAGGTGCCGATGGCTACATCGTCAAGCCTTTCCGACCACGTTCTTTACGTGAGGATCTGCACCGGATTCTGGACCGTTAGTTCACGGCAACAACGAAGCGGGTACAGGTCAAATCTGTGACCTCCACCCGCTTCGTGTCCCGACTGCTGGAAACCGAAACCGGCCGTCGGGATGGACTAATCCAAGAGCACCAAAGGTTCGCCATCAAAGTCCGGCATCCGGACCCCCACCCCCAGCAACTCTGCAAGCGCAGCAACCGTCCGGGCGGCTGCTTGTCCATCACCATAGGGGTTCACAGCGTTGGCCATTTCTTCGTAGGCCGCACGGTCGTTCAACAACGTGCTGACCTCGTCGACGATGCGCTGCTCGGCAGTTCCGATGAGTTTGACGGTGCCGGCCACGACGGCCTCGGGACGTTCGGTGTTTTCACGCATCACCAGCACGGGCTTCCCGAGTCCTGGAGCTTCCTCTTGGACACCACCGGAGTCGGTCAGCACGACCTCGGCGGCTGCCAACATGCGCGTGAATTCACCGTAGGCCAACGGCTCGGTGACCGTGACATTGGACTTGTCGGCGATGGCCGGAAGTAGTGCCTCACGAACGACGGGGTTCCGGTGGGCGGGCAAGACGAAGTGCACGTCCGGCTCGGAGTCGGCCAACCGGGCCAAGGCCCGTCCAATGCCGAGCATGGCCTCGCCCTGATTTTCCCGACGATGGCTAGTGACCAGTACCAGTCGTTTTCCCGCTCCGACGAGGTGTTCCAGTTCCGGGTCGGTGAACGGCACTTGGCGTTCAACCACTTCGAAAAGGGCATCGATCACCGTATTGCCGGTGACAGCAATGGTGGTGGGATCGACGTTCTCCCGAAGGAGGTTATCCCGGCTCGTGCCTGTGGGCGCCAGGTGCAGGCTGGTGACTTGCGAAGTGACCTTACGGTTGGCCTCCTCGGGGAACGGAGAGGAGATGTCGAAACTGCGCAGCCCGGCTTCAACATGGATCACCGGGATCCCGAGGTTGAAAGCGGCCAGGGCACCCGCGGTAACGGTGGTCGTGTCGCCCTGCACGATGACGGCGTCCGGTTTTTCATTGGCCAGAATGGCATCCAAACCTGTAATGGTTTTGGCCAGGACCCCGTTCAGCGTCTGGCGCGGCAGGATGATATTCAGATCGTGCCGCGGCGTGATGCCGAAGAGTTCGTTGACCTGGTCCAGCATTTCCCGGTGCTGTCCCGTCACGGTGACGATGCACTCGAACTGGCTCGAGGCCTCCAAGGCCTTGACGATCGGAGCCATTTTGATGGCCTCAGGGCGGGTGCCGTAGATCGGCATGATTTTGAGCACGTGACTACCTTCCAGTGAAGTATTCATGGTCGTTCGCAGGTAACTAGCGCGACACGAGTGCGTGGGCGAGGTCATCGGGCATTCCGGGGATTGCTTCAACCGTTCCCGCTTGCCCGCCCGGACGGTCCCAAATGCCGCGAGTGTCAATCACGTGCTTACCGGCTAGCGCCACGGCAGGAACCGCCTTGAACTGATCGTGGTCAACCAACAAAAGCACGACGTCAGCTTCTTCGAGGGCGGAGTCGATGTCGGTCAATTCGATGTTGGAGTGCGCTTCAAGCGTCTTGGGTAGGGATTCGATATGCGGCTCGACAGCGAGGATGCGGTTGTCAGCGAACTCTCCGGCTACCCGGGACGCGATCCCGATCGCCGGGGACTCTCGCAAATCGTCGATATTCGCCTTGAACGCGAGTCCGAGGACGGCAACAGTGGCGATGGGCCCCGCGCTCTTGAGCGCTTCCTCCACTTTGCCGACAACCCATCCTGGCTTGCTGTCATTCGACTCGCGAGCCTGGCGAATCAGTTTTGAATCCTCGGGAGCTGCAGCAACAATGAACCATGGGTCTACAGCGATACAGTGTCCGCCAACGCCGGGGCCCGGCTGCAGGATATTGACTCGCGGGTGGCGGTTGGCCAGTTCGATGAGTTCCCAGACGTTGATCCCGAGCTTGTCGGAGATCACCGAGAGCTCATTGGCGAAGGCGATGTTCACGTCACGGTAGGAGTTCTCCACCAGTTTCGCCATTTCAGCGGTCTTGGCATCGGTCAGGAGGATTTCTGCGTCGCAGAAGGTCGCGTAGAGGTCGCGAGCTGCTTCGGCTGCCTCACGTGTCATGCCGCCAACGATGCGGTCATTGGTGACGAGCTCGACCATGACGCGACCTGGCAGTACGCGTTCGGGGCAGTGCGCAATCTTCAGAGTGTCGAGGCTGAGGTCGGGGCGGGCTGCCAGCAGGCGGTTGGCCATGTGTTCGGTGGCGCCAGGAGGGGATGTCGATTCGAGAATCACGAGCTCATCACCGTGCAGTTGCGGGGCGATCTTATCGGCCGCTGCCTCGATGTAAGACAGGTCTGCTGAATGATCTGCGTTGAACGGAGTAGGAACTGCGACGATGAAAGCGTCGGCGGCTGGGGTTTCGAAAGATGCGCTCAGGGTGCCTTGCGCTACCGCTCCGGCGACGAAGGCGCCGAGGTCGGGTTCCACGAATGGCACTTGTCCTGCATTGACCGCATCAATGGTCCGCTGGCTGACATCCACGCCCTGCACGTTTAGCCCGTTGGCCGCCAGAATGGCCGCGGTGGGTAGTCCAATGTATCCAAGCCCTACGACTACCACGTCTTTGATTTCCGTCATAACCCCTCATCATGATCAAGCGGATGCAGCTACCTTCAATTTCGCGCGAGTTTGACTTCTATTGGCCCCCCACACGAAATGGACGAAACCAAATAAAATAAATAAATTAGTCCGTCGCTTAATGTATCATTATCCATTTTTCACACGGATTAACCGCCGGACATCACACGAATCCTCTTCTCGGCTGCGCGACGCACCAACGACCACCTCCCAACCAATCCTGTATCCCAGGATGCGGAGCTTCTTGTCGCAGTACTCGGGCCCAAAGAGGTAGCTAGCCCCTGCGACCGTTGTGGCTAACGGCAAGTCCGCCCAAGAAGTCCATATACCGATGGGCTAGATCACGCATATTTGCGTGCTCGACCACCCACTGTTGTCCGTTCTTCTTCGAAGCGAGCCGTTCGTGATCATCTGCCAAAGCCATCCACAGCCGTGCGATGGATCTGGGTTCCGCGGCAACGACATCTCCCGCGCCGTTTGTTTCGATCAGTGTGGCGGCCTCACCGCGCAGCACCGCGGTGATGTGCCGGCCAGTCGCCATTAATTCGTAGGTTTTCGAAGGAATCGTCCACCTGAAGCTAGGCCAATCGGAGCGAAGCGCAACTACGCAGGTGTCCGCCCATTCGTAGTGCTGGACAAGGCTCTGGCCATCCACGCCTTCTACGAAATCTATGCTGGCATCCAGCGAGCTCGCGAGGTTCTCCAGTCGCTGCTTGGCCGTTCCCCCCCCGACGAATCGGACGTCCACGGTGTCGCCGACCATGGCGACGGCCCGCACGACGACATCCAGTCCTTGGCTTTCACCGTGGTTCCCCATATAAAGAACACGCAGAGGCCCCTCATGCTCCCGTCGGGTATCGACCTGGGGCAATCGTTCGGCGCTAATGCCATTATGCACGGTCACTGCCCGCTTTATTCCCCGGGCCTCCAGCTGCTGGCGGAAGCCCTGGGTAACTGTGACGACCAGATCCGCTTGGTGCTGTACACCGGTCATGACAGCGTCCAATACGGTAGTCACCCTACTGGTGCTAACACGGGAATCATGGACCAAGTCAGGCCAGGCGTCACGCATCTCCACCACCAGTGGACGACGTCGGATCTTGGCGATCATCCATCCGGCAACGATGTGCGGAAGACTGGGAATCGTGACCACTATAACGTCGGGACGTGGCGCAAAAAGAGCTCGCGGAACACTCATCGCGGCTGTCAGGCAATGCCTGGCCAAGCGTCCAGCTCGCGAATCTCCTACGTCAAAACTTGGTAAGCGCCGAATAGATTCGCCTGAGGGGCCAGCTTGAGCGCCTACTCCCCACTTGTCCCATCTGCGCGGGCTACACGTCGAACCATCCGCAGCTGAAGGGTGTGGTGCGACGACATCAACGTGCCATCCCTGCTCCCGAAAGACTTGGATGAACGCCATCCATCGACGTTGTGGCGGTGTGCTCTCGGGCCAATATGAGTGGGTCACCAGCATGAGCCTCATGCGCGTTCCCCTGACTGGGGAACATCGATGGAGCCTACTGGTCGAGGTGGTAGGGCACGTACCTGTTCAGCCATCCATGAATAGGCAGCTGGAATATAATGATACGGGGCCACTCCCCATTGATGGTTGTCATCCGAGAGGACCAGTTCATGGGGTAGCTTCGGGACCCGGAGTCCCAATTCGCGTAGATAGGCGTAGTACGGCTCGTAGAGCTCATTCATAGTCGACGGCGGCTCATTTCGGAATCCGGCTACCTCTATACCCGATTGCGTGTGAGAGGCCCACGGGGTGTCAAAAACTAGAGTACGGTCCAAAACGGATTCTTTTTGCAGTACCCGGACCAGTTGCCGCGCGCTATAGCTCCACAGTTTGAAATGCCTGTCCGTCGCAAAGCGAACGGAAGGATCTTTCGTGGTCAGCGACTTCCCGAGCGGGCTCCGAGCCAGTTCATTCGAACGCGTCAGGAATCCTTGTTGATACTGGCGAACGCCCAAACGTTCCACAATTAAATCCATGACGATGGCATCGCTGGCGCCCGCGAAGCGCTGCAGCATGGGGAACAGGTTTGCATGCAAGTCACCCCGAAGTTGTCGCTGTTGAAATGGCGACGCCAATTGAGTACGTTCCTTTTGAACAACGATGGGAGCGTGCCCCGAGCTCACCAATGATTGCCGGGCTACATAGCCCAGGAGTTTGTACTCGGTTTTCAATAGCTCAAAGCTGTCGCGGGAGACGCACCCTCCATACGCAAAAATTCCCTTCATCCCTTCCTTTCACGTCAACGAGGGCGATAATATCCTACGCGCTGGCGCCAGACACGAATGACCATCGGTACACTTTGGATCCTCGTGAGTAGTACAACTCTCCGTTCCCGCTCAGGACCAGGTTGCCCCCGCGCGCGATGTCCCTGCGAGTCAAGTCGGCCTTGTCGATGAGGAAGACCTTGCCCCGGGCGCACCCAGCAAGTTGCTGGCCCACATCCACAAGATTCCGTCCCCTTGCATAGGACTTGGTATCGCGCGCTTTGGAATATCGCTTCTTTCGCTTGACCTTTAGCGTTTCAGAATCCAGTTCGAAGATGGTGTCCACGCTCCATCCCCAGAGCATTCCATCCGCGTCGAACATCAAGGTAGAAACTGTCGCATCCCCCGGCACCGGAATCACTGTTTTCTCAATTTGGCCCGAATGTGAGTCAACTAGAATCACCGTACCGTCTCCCGGATCGCGGGCGGTCCCTAGACCTCCGGTTGCCCCCGTGCCAACATAGAGACGACCTTTGGAATGGGCCAATGTCAAGGGGGATCGATTCGGCGCAATATTAGTCACGGCTTTTTCGATGCCATCCTCGACATGCAGGAACGTCAACGCCCCTCCTGATCGTCCGTACACAGGGATCGATGCGATGGCCGCTCGTCCTTCTCCGAGGTCCTCAATGGCCACCGGACGGTCCTGCCCCTGTTCCAAGGACCAGCTTGCTACCGGCGCCGAAAACGAATCCGATCCGCCGTGGAGCAGGTGGATGATGGCACCCGGATAGGTACCGACCAAGAGATCATCGCCACTGGTCCCAAAGGACTCGATTTGTCCACGCAGTGCGTGCTGAACGTCTGCCGCGCCGTCACCGCTCAGCTCAACGAAGTACGAGGTCGTTCCGTACCCGCCGACCAATACCCTTCCCTCTGATTCAACACCCAGGCATCGGATCTGTACCGGAGCCGGAGTGCCTGCGGATGACTTTTGCGTCAATTTATCCTTGTCTCGATCCCACCTCAGGATGTCGCCACTGACGTTAATCGTCACCAGCGAGGCTCGTTCTCCAGTGATCTTTTGCCAGGTATGGCCCCGGAGCGTGGAGACTGATTCTCCACCAGCCAGGACATGGTCTCGATCCGAGGCCACCTCAGTACTGTGCAATTCCCCACTGGAACTAACCCAGTAGAGGGCTGCAGGTTCTCCGGGTTCGGAAGCAGCCAGTCCCCTGACGGCTCCGGAAATTTCTCCACCCCACTTCCGCTCCTGCGCGTCATAGGCGTAGATGACGTCTTCCGAATCCACCCTTGCGAAAACATGGGTTCCAACGACGGCCGTGTCATAGACGAAGTCCCGCTTGACGTTCTTTTTGGACTCTGGGAGTGGGATCCGCCGTTTGGTTCCTTTGAGCGTATCCACCTGCCACAAGGCCGGATCGGCCGTACCGGTACCGACATAGGCGATGTTCCTGACCGTGCTGATACCCATTGAATATTTATTCTTTGCACCAAGTCGCCCGAAGTCCCGCCAAGTTTCATCTTTTGGGTCATATGCGAGCAGGCGCGCCGTCGGATATGTGGTGAACAAGATGCGTCCGTCGTCCAAGCCCGCCGCGTTCCAATATGCGTCCCGACTCATGGCTGGGCCGGCTGGCAGTTTCACCAGCTTTCGGGTGTCGACGTCATAGGAATAAGCTCGGCCATCCTGCAGCCCGATGTAGATTTTCCGGTCCTTGGCGCCCGTGGCCAAAGCGCGGGTGGAAACCGATTGCCCTGCGCCACCGTTCAACGCTGCCGAAGAGACCAGATGACCACTACGCGTGTTCACTAGGCTCATCTGTGCAGGTTCTCCTGATGCCACGTATGCCGTGAGCGGTTCGCCGCGAGTATCCCTGGTGAAGGTGGCGGTTGCTGCAATGATGGCGGCCACGGGGCTGCCAACATCATGCTGCCCTACAGACTGGGAAGTGTCCCTAGGTGAGACGCTAGGGCTTGGAGAGCCATCCAACGGTGTGGGCGTAGGCTTACAGCCGGCACTCCCCGCAGCCACGGCTCCGGCCACTGCCATGCCGAGGACAGTTCGACGCCGGTAGTCGGTGGCGGAATGCGACGCAACTGTAGCGTCCATTTCGGTTTCCTTCTTCATGCTCGCTTCAGCGATGTAGAGCCCGATGCTCGACCAGTTCTCAAGGATCGCAGCTTGGCTTTGGCAGGGGGTCGGCTTGTAGACTCGGTTCCGCGCTCCACACCGAGAGCGCTGGAAGAAAGCGAGTCCATGTGCCCGAGCCACTCATTCCGGGAGCTCGACACCAACGTTCCCGTCGCCGAGTCACCAGTACGCCTCATGCGTCCGTTCCCCAAACGTCGACCAGGAGGCGCAGATCCTCTGGGTCGACCCAAACTCGCCGGAGAGTGAAACGTGTCCAAGGGCTCATGTTTTTCACCCTGATTGCCTTTGTGCTCACTACTTCGGGTTTGTTCTTCATTGGCTAGCCCCGAGAATGAGATCGCCTAGCCTTTGATGTATTTCCACCGGAGAGAAGTGTTCCACGGCAAAGGCCTTCGCTGCATCACATTTCGCTGAATACCGCTGCGGGTCCTCCGCGCTGTCTCTAATTTCCAGCAACATGGATTCAACGTTGAGATGCAGCCAACTCTTCGGATAAATAAGCCCCGCACCCGGCCACGCCAAGGAGACGGGCATGGCCCCTGACGCAGCACCGTCCGCCAATGTGAGGTGAAAAGACTCAAAATCACTCGTGGACAGGGCGACACCAATTCCCGCATACCAATCGGCCATGTCGTCACCGTGCGGATCGAAATGGACGGCACCTCTCAGACGTGAATCATCGGAAATGCGTCGCTGCAACTCGTTGTAGTACCCCATCTCGCCGGCCCGGCCAAGCATCCAAGGATACTCCTCCGGGCGACGCCCTTTCACTCGAAGTGTGAAACGACGATCGTTCTCACGCAAACGCGCGATCAGGGTCAAAGCGCGGTCCAGATGTTTTTGCCGTGGGACCATGCCGACGATCCCCAGTGTATGCCGCCGTTCCGGCTGCCCTGCCGCTCCTGCGGGCTCAATGCCGAGGGTATTGGGGACCACGCTGGTCCGTTCGATGTCATAGCCGAATCGGCGAAGTGCCACCTGACGGACGAATTCACCCACAAATACCGTGTGGTCAATCAGCCCAACATCGAGACGATGTAGGTAAGGAGTGAATAGTTCTTGTGAATGGAACCTGCTCGTCAACCGCTGGCCAGCAGTCCGGTATCTGGCGTACCACTCGACATTTCCCAACGACCACTCACAAAAGATCGTGTCCGCATCAGCCAAGAGCCGCTTGCTGCGCTCGGCATCGTGGACTGCGTGGCCATCCCATACATCCGTCGTCACGTGATGACCTTGTTGCTGCATCCAATCCATGATGCCACCGGCGAATTTCAGGTCGTGGCCTGCCACGAGCACCCGTCGGGATTCGTGGAGCACTTCGATGCGCTCGCGTGAGGGAGCCGTGACCGAAGGAGTCGTGCTGAAGTTCCGACGCAAAGTGAGCACCGGGGCCGAATCCTCCCCACGCTCTTCCCCGCCTAGACACGGTGCCCCGGAGACCCGCTCGCCGTGCACCCAGAGCGTTTTACCCACCGAAGTCACGTCGTCACGACTTAGCTGGACGCGGCCGGAGGTGAATTCCGCCGCACGACACAGGTCTTCGGCCGCGACGACATCGGAGAGCGCGGCTCCGAGCCGGCAGCTCAGTCCGGGCACTTTTCCGCCAGCCTCACCCCAGAGAACCGCGATCCCGTTATCGGTCAGCTGTCGAGCTACCTCCTGAGAGCGATTGTCTTCGGCCGAGACCACACCAACGGCGTCTGGTCGGTGGGTTTGCTCCAGGATCAACGCTGTCGTGGGTGACTCAAGGTCGTCGACAATCAGCGTATATGGCACGAGCTGCGGCGTTTTCACGAGAAGGCCAGCGGTGCGCAACATGTAGGCCAGCCGGTGGGAAGCCAAATGTGCCCTATACGTGTAGCGATGCACGTTCCAGGCATCAGCATTGCGTTCAGGTTCGTTTTCCATCCACAGTTGGGCAATCAATCCTGCTTCAGTAGCGTCTGCCGTGGTCGGAACCATGCCGTTGAAAACGGTGTCCACGCCATTTCCCGGTCCCGAGAGGACCGGTGTGCCGCTGGCGGCGAGTTCCACGACACGACGGGAGAACATCGTCGGAGAGTCGGTGACGGAATTGACGTTGAGGTGCACCGGGTGCGTTTTATAAGCCTGAACCATCTCCATGTAGTCAAGACCGCCGCGCACGAAGTCCGCCAACTCGGCCGGGAAGTGGTACGGCGATTCCGGCAGATTAGCCTGCCTGTCGTAGATAGCCAAGCCATAGGGTTGTCCTGCGCTCAAAAGTGTTGACAGCACTCTGGAGCGTTCCGGGTAGCGTTCCCCATAGAACGTACCGCCATAGGCAATGCTGTGCTCCACGCGGCGCTCGGTGTGCATGGGGTTGTGTAGGCTGGGTTGCGCCCAAAATGGTAGTGAGCCAATGCTCGAGTTGGATGCACCGCGATGCTCGTAGTAGCTCGGAATTCGATCCGCGTCGGTGGTGAACACGTGATCGAAGAGTTTGGCAGTCAGCCTGAACCTGCTGAAGTGAATCGGGTCTTCCTTATTCCAAAAGATGGTGGGGATTCCACGCGAGCGGCAGTATGTCACCATGGCCTTCAACTCTGCGAACGATGATTCGTCGTAGTAGCCGACTTTGCCACGCCATAAACCGTCATTGCCTTCCCAAGCGGATTCGACCAAAAGGGCGTCAATGTTCTGGGATTCCAATTGCTGACGCCAGGTTCCGGGCGCTGGCAGGACGAGTTGGCATTCGGAGGCCAGCGAGCTCCGGGTGAATTCATCGGAGATCAGGGCGAGTCTTGTCTTCGACAGCTCCTTGGCCCCTACATCCGGGGCGCACATGTCATGGTCAAGTGTCCGATGTGCTCGTCTCACTTCTTCCGCCATGGCCGACCAGCTACGGTGCTCCACGACCCATGAACGAGCGGCACGTCCAATGTCGGCCCGACGTTCTGGGTTGTCAGCAAGTTCCACCAGAGCCCGGGCCATCGCGTCCGTGTCGCCTGCAGGGAAGATCAGTCCACGATCCGCGTCATGACCGAAAATATCGACTAGCGGAGCCACATCCGAGGCGACGACCGGCCGACCGGCGGCCATGGCCTCTAGTGGTTTGAGGGGGGACACCATTTCAGTGATCTGGTTGGACAGGCGTGGGCAGACGACGATATCCATCGCCGAGAGATAGCGCGGAATTTCAGATGACGGGGCACGCCCGGCGAAAACGACGCTGTTGGCCGGCAGCAATTCCGCCGCCCGTTGTTTCATGGCTGCCAGTGCCGGCCCGTCCCCTACGACCAACAGGACGAGTTCGGGTCGGATTTGCACAGCCCGGGAGAAAGCCTCGACCAGCAGTTGGGGGCCTTCGTAGTCGAGCACGCTGCCCGCGTAGCCGATGACCGTGCTGGTCTTCGATGTTTGGATGCGTCCCAGGATTTCGCGCCCCGCCGGAAGTGGGGCGAACTCATACGGGTCGGCGGCATTCGGCAACAGAGTGATTCGGCCCGGTTCCACGCCACGACGGATGAGTTCGTCACGGACCTGTCCGGTAATGGCCAGGACCTTGTCTGCGCCGGTAGCGACCATGGTCTCGAGCTCAACAGCTAGATGGTGTCGTTCAGAAGACCCCCATTCACTGTTCCGAGAGGCTTCAGTGATTTCCCAAAAACCACGAACCTCGTAGACGAAGGGGACTCCCAGACGACGTGCCGCCATGAGGGCTGGCAGAGCCGTGACATGGTTGGAAGCCGCGTGAATCAGACTGGCGCGTTGGATCACGGCTTCGCGTCCAATGATGTCGGCCGCATACTGGAAATACAGATCGAGAGGATCCTGAACGAGGGACGGACCGGGGCTGAATATGTGCCGCAGCCCATTGATATCTCGTTCGAATCGACTCTCTGACGGAGCCGATTCTTCAGTTTTCGCGTCCCATGGATATCCGGGTCGCGCCATGACCACCACATCGTCCTGCTCCGCCATCGCTTGCGTCAGGCCGGCAGTCCGGGTCGCGTACCCGTTGGAGTTGAACTCCCCCGTACTATGTGCGCAGTAGAGGATCTTGCCGCGTTGCGCCTGGTACCCAATAGTCGGTTGGCGTGGAGGAAGTGACGGCAGTTCGCGAAGCAGCCGTGCGGCGCCAACCACTTGCCGCGTGAACGAGGCTTCTGTTCCCACCGAGTCCGTGTCTAGACCGCCCAGTAGTTTTGCGGGCTCCGAGATCTTCCCTTCACGCAAATACAAATGCTTGGCCCAGCGAATCCGTTCTGTTATAGACGCATTCTCGGGAACTGCACCCGATGGCATTGCCGACGAAGATGCTTCACCGATATGTTGCTCGGGCCGTTGGGCACCGCCTTCACCGTAAGCCCCGCGCAGCAATCGCCGTGTTCTGCGAACGGGAGCGACCACGATTTTCGCCAACCGAACGTGGGGCGAAGCCTTCAAAGTCTCATAGGCGGACTTGAACTTTTCGGTTCGAGCCGTCTGACGCTCATAAAGTGCCTTTTGTGCGTCGCGGTTCGCTTCAGCCTGGGCCCTTCGTTGGGCTTCCTGCCGTTGTTCCTGACGCAATGACTGCAGCTCACTGGCTTGTCGTGTCAACAACAAGTCGGCTCTGTAGAGCTCGTTGCGAAGTTCGTCCGTCGTGCGGGCAGCATACTTACCGGAATTTACGGCTCGATGGCGTATCGCCCGGTCAAGCGTCGATTCGTCGGGCCGGTCTTCGGTGAAGCTCACGGGGAGGCTCGTCCTTTCAACGGTCGTTTTATGCAGGAACTCAATGGACTACTCAGGGGGAAACCGTGTTGATCTGCAGCCCAGGGTAGTGCCGCGCGTAGCGACGGTACATTTGCGCGGTCTTCTCCTTGTCGTCTCGGACACTTTCCAAGCGACTGTAATTACGCACCACGTCTTTGCTGGGCGCGTCCATGATGATGGCTCCTTGGTGGAGCCAGACGATCCGGCTGCACACTTTGCGGATCAACTGGGGGTCACGCCCGGCAAGCACCAGGGAACCCCCCAATCGAAGATGCCGTTCAATTCCGTGCCTGCCATCCTCGTCAATCAACGCCCGGCCTCTCTCCAGAGGCTCTTCGATCAACAGGAGCGAAGGTCCGGCATGGAGGTGGGTCGCCAGTCGTGCGCGCTCGATCTCGCGGGGTTCCAGTTCGCCGCACTGAGTTTCTGCCTGGCCGTCCATATCGAGGCGTTTGAGGATACGACTCACTGCCGCCTTGAGACGGGCCCCATTCAGTTCCAGAGACATGGCGACGCGTTCCATGTTGAACCGTAGGGTTTCATCCATATCGAAGGCCGAACCGGCGTCCATCACGACGGGCTGCGATCGCACGAATACCTGTCCGGAGGCGGGAGCCAGCAGCCCGGATGCAACTTCCTTCAGCAGCGATACGCCGTCGGATGCGCTACCCAGGACTCCCACGGCTTCGCCTTCTCGGACGACGAAGGATACCTCGTCTAAGTCCGTGGCTTGCCGTCGCGAGGCCTTTCCTGTCTTCTTCCCCGAAACGGTAACTGCATTGAACACCAGCGATGGTGCCGTGGGTTCTGGGTCAGTCAGTGGTGATGACATAAGTTCCTTCCCCACGCCAGATCAGCCAAAGCCCCACCATTGTTATACCGAGCGCCCAAAAGAGAACCATCAGCCAAGAGTGTAGATCCGGGATCGTCTCATAAAGCAAGACATCGCGGGCGATCGTCAGCACGTGGTGCATTGGATTCCAGTCGACCAGCGGCCCAAAGATCGGGTGGGCGTTCGTCAACCGATCAACGGAGAACATCACCCCTGAGGCGTAAAGCCAAGCGCGCATGCCGACGCTCAGCAGATTCTTGAGATCATGCACACGCGCCACGACGTGTGCGGCGACCAGCGAGAAACCGATCATCAATAGTCCCTGTAGTGCCATCAGAGGGACGAAGAGCAAGGACATCCACCCAAGATTCTCCACCGGCGGCGCAATGATGATGATGAGCATCATCGCCAGGTACGAAGGTATGCCGGAGAGCCAGCGCTGAACGTTGTTGATGACGGGCAACATCGCCACTGGAAGGTTATTGGAGCCCAGAAGCTTGCGCCCACTATAAATGGAATCAGCGCTCGCATTGATAGCACCCGTGGTCATTTGGAACATGAAGATGCCGACGAGGAGATAACCGATGAAGTTGTCGATGCCCTTGTTGACCTGGAATACGAAACCGAAAACGATGTAGTAGATCATCCCACTGAATATCGGGTTGAGAATCAACCATAAGCTTCCCAGCTTATTTCGTTGATGGCCGCTCACGATCTTGCTGCGTGCTTCGTGAAATGCCAGTGTCCGAGCATCCCACATCCGCAGGAGGTACTCGGCCATCCCTCCATGCGTGCCGGGTTGACGCATACCCGTGATGTCAACGTAGACCACTGGTTTCTGCACGGTATCTACCGGTTGTTCACTCATCTTCCGTGCTCTCCCTCCCGGTCAAGGTGGCGTATTGAACCAAGCTGGCGCTCGCGCTACGAGTCCAGGTTCGCTCCGTCAAAGCTATCTCTCGACCTCGTGCCCCCATGGATGCACGGAGTTCGGCGTCATCAACCAACCGTTCCAAAGCGGTAGCAAACCCAGCTACGTCCCCAGCCTCAACGGTGATGCCGGTGTCACTATCTGTCACGATTTCTCGCAGGGCTGGCAAGTCGCTGGCAACCACCGGCCGGGAACTGGCCATGGCCTCTACGGGTTTCAGCGGCGTCACAGCGCGGGTGACGGCATGATCTTGGCGCGGAACGACGAAGATATCCAGAGCTTGATGGTAGCGGGCCGCCTCTTCACGGGGTACCCGCCCGGGCAAGACCTCAGCGGGATCCAAACCGACCGCCGCTGCCTGACGGCGCAGGGCAGGCGCCGCAGCTCCATCACCCACGATCAGGAGTCGGAGACCATCGCGACGTGCTGTCAACTGCCCGAACGCCTGGATCAGGGTGTCAAGGCCTTCATAGGTGACCAAGCTGCTGACAGTGCCGATGTGGAGGTCCTGCATCGGAAGTCCCAATTCCCGGCGAGCCTTGCTCGGTGTCATTGGCTCCTCGAGGAAATCCTCGCCCACCCCATTTGGCGCCAGCCTAATGCTTTCTCTGGCCACACCGGCAACGACAAGCCCTTGACGCATTTCCGCGCCCAGGGTGATGACGCCGTCCGCTGCGTTGGCGACCTCGGTTTCGCGGCGTTGAAAGGACAGATACCGCTCACTCTCCACGGCTTCTGGACCTCGCTGAGAGGCCCAGGTGTCAGCTAGCTGACCGCGTACTTCATAGACCCAAGGAATGCCGACGGCCTCGGCCACTGCGCGCACGGTCAAACCGTTCACGAAGTGCGTCGTGGTGTGCAGGATGCTCGGACGCAGCCGCAGAACCAGCTCGAGCAAGGCCTCGGCTTCCTGCTGTTGGCGTTGCCGGAGGTTTCCCTGTCGTCCGTTGGAAGCCAAGCGGTGGTAGTTCACACGGTCGATCACATCTAGTGCTGAGGCATTGAACGAACCAATGCTCTGCGGATAACCCAATCGTGTGGCTGCGTGGACAACCCACCCTGCGGCGAACTGCTCTCGCAGTATCGAATGGGTGCGCTGCGCATAACCCGATTCGGTATAGGGCAGAGAGTTAGTCACCAAATGAAGTACCGTATGCGGCATCGGAACGAAGTCGCCAACTCGTGGCAGTTGGGGTGTCCAGCTGCCGAAGACTTCCGCCTCGCCTCGGTATCGGTCCCCTAGGCGCTCAGAGTCCTTGCCATCGTTTTCGAGCATCTCCACCGCCTGAGTCATATGCCCGCGGTACCAAAGGAGCTTCGCCCGCGTGATGGCCCCTCCCCTGACACTGTCAGGGATGTTTTCGGCGAAGCGTCCGGCAAGATCCGGAAGATCCCCGGCCAGGGCTAAATCGGCAAAGTGCTTGGCAGACCTCGGGGACACCTCATGGCCACGCCCCTGCTCCAACCGTTCCGCAAGCGAAACTTGGTCCCCGGCTAGCAACGCGACCAATGCGGCGGCTCGACGCGACGGAATCCAGCTGTCTCGGCGATTCAGGCCCTCCAGAAGTGCTCTGGTCGTCCTGTTCCCACGCCGACGTTGAATGTTGAGAAGAAACAGCGCCGGATCTTCCCTCCAGTTTCGACGTACGGTGTGTCGCAGTGCAATGAGGCGTCGAACAGAAAGCGGCAATACGGCGGTGCTCCGCCGTAGGCGGCGTTCGATGGTGTCAACCGGAATAATGGTCTTCCTTCTACTACCTTGTTGAGGGCTCGTTGACTCTGGTGTCGCCGCCATTCGACTACTATCCCCTGGACTTTCGCCCGGGCCGTCGGAAAACCACGATGAAGTACCAGATCCCTGCCGCCACCACGAGAACGCCGACGATCACGTTGATCAGGGTTTGCGGAACCCCGGTCTTCGCAGCCTGATCCTTGGCCTGAGCTGTAGGGCTTGAAGACGTGGTTTCCTGAGGCTCCGCGCTTGGACTGGCGACGGCCGAAGCCGATGAAGACGTCGGGGTAGCGGGCGTCGAGCTAGACTCCGAAGGCGCTGCCGATGAGCCGGCTGCCGCTGAAGGTGTGGGTTCTTCGGATTCAGAAGGTGACGGTGTGGGTGTTTCCGATGACGTCCCCTTCACGATTCCCTGGGAGAAGTCATAGATGAAACCGCTGGGTTCGTGGGTGTCACGAAGAAGCATCTTCCCGCTAGCGGGCACGATGAGGAAACCTGTCCTCGGGTGAATCGGGTACCCGGTAGCTGCATCCAGCGGGAACCCTGTCCGCGGGTCGACTGCGGTACGAGGAGCCGGTGCAGGCGGATCGGGAACCGTGGCAGGTGGGCCGACTCGTGACCCAGCCCCATTGCCTTCATCGGGATTCGGGGCAGGCTGCGGAGGCACAGGCTGTGCCGGTTTCTTGGTGACTGGAACTTTGGTGGATGGCGCACTGCTTGAATCCGGAGCGGTACTCGACTGATCCGGGGGCGTTGTTTCTTCCGGGATTGCCAAAGCGCCGGAAACACCAGTCGCGAACATGAGCAACCCCAACCCCACAATGGCGCAGAGGCGCAGCAGTGAGCGCTGAGCACGGCGTCGAGTCATGCCAGCCAGTCCCCCATTTCCATATTGCGGTGACGAAGAGTCACCCGGGACATCATATCCAACGATGACCGGACTCCGGCATTAGCGGCGGTACTGGGGTTTCGGCTTGGGCTGGCGGACGAACACGAAGAAGTACCAGAGCCCTCCCAAGGCCAGCAGGGTACCCAAACCAATGGCCGGGGCCGAAGGCGACATGACCAGTCCCATCACTGCGGAGGGGCGCCCAGTGGAAGCCTCCGCCTGCTGGGCCGGGTTCGACGGCGGAAGGACGCCTGCGGCGTTCGTTGCCCCGTCCCCGGCGCCGGCCGAGGACTCCGGCTCCCCAGGTGCCGAGCTGCCGTCGTGGTCTTGGATGGAGAGCTTCACGCTCTGGGTGGCCTGGTCGTAGACGAAGTCGCTGGCCTCCAGCGAACCACGCACCAGCATCCGTCCGGTGCCCGGTTCGATGAGTAACCCGGTCTTCGGGTGGATGGGATAGCCGCTGGCCGGATCGATCAGAAACCCAGTCCGGGCGTCGCGGGCACCATACTGTGCTCCCGGGCGCGGCCCCTGGGTGTTGGTCGAGGACTGTCCGGGCCCCGGGCTGCGCGTCGAGCTGCCGGGCTTGGACGGGTACTTCGGGGGCTTCGGTGGTGCCGGGATGACCCCCGGCGAGGTTTTCGACGGCGTGGTCGACGGCATGGCCGACGGCGCCGGGGCGGGGGGCTCCGCCGAGGAGCTCGAGGAAGGCCCGCTGGATCCCGAGGAGGAGCCAGGCTCCGAGGGCTGCGTCGAGGATGGCGGCGGGGTCGTGGGATCCGTGCTGGGCGGCTCCGTCGTGGGGTCGACCGGCTCCGTCGGTTCCGTTGATTCCGATGGCTCTGGTGTTTCCGTCGGTTCCGTCGGCTGTGAAGATTCACTAGGTGCGTGGGTCGGTAGTGGTTTGATGCCGGCCGGCGTTTCGTTGGAATATCACTCAGGGGATCGAGGCGGAATGATCCAGCTTGTGAGTCCGGCCGGTCATGGTCGCGGGCGTTCCCATGGTGCCGTTTTCAGCGCCTAATCAAGGGCTCCGGAAGCGCCTGCGTGGCCCCTGCCTACCGGTCAGGTGGCCGGATTGGCCCGGTATCCGTGCAGTTTCATCAGATTGTGGCAGGCTGCGATCAGCTTCCACTCACTGGCGGCCTGCTCCAAACCTCGCAACAGGACGTGCTTGCCCTGGCGGGTGTGGATCTGCCCGAAGACCGGTTCCACGATGGCCTTGCGCCTGGCGTAGGCCTTCCTGCCCGGGATGGTCTTCAGCTTACGCGCCATCCGTTCGCCGACGGTTGCGTTGGCGGGGATCCTGCCCCGGGGTGCCTCCGGGATCGGGGTGGAGTGCTTTATGCGCCGGGTGGAGATCAGGAACTCGGTGCCGTGTCCCTCTTGCAGGTTGCGGGCGTGTTCGAGGTTCGCCTTCGAGCAATACCCGGCATCGGCGAGCAACTGCCTGGGCATCGCCCCCAGGTTCTCCGACACCTGTTCGGCCATCGGTGCCAGCTGTCCGTAGTCGTTGGCCGCCTGGTTCATCTCGGCGGCGACGATGACCTGGTGGCCGGCATCGACCACGGCCTGGCCGTTGTAGCAGTAGTGGTAGGACCCGTCGGCGGTCTTCATGATCCGTGCATCCGGATCCGTGAAGTTTCGCTGCGCCGTCGGCTTCGGCACCGTCCTTTCGGCGGCTTTGGCCCCGGCCCCGGTGATGTCGTCATCGTCGTCCCCACGATCCCTCGCCTTCGCTTCCGCGTCGTCACGGGCCTTCTGGGCGGCTTCGGCCTCGATCGATTCCCTCGCGACCTGCATCGCTGCGGCCCGGCGTTCGCGGTTCGCCAGCTCCGCGGGCAGCTCGTCGCCGCGCTTCCCGACCCCGAATCGGGCATCCTCCTGCTCATCCACGGTCTTCGCTTCGGCCATCAGGTCGCTGATCTCATCGGCAAGGACCTTCTGCTTGGTCGACAGCCTCGCGTAGGACATGGCCTTGTGCCGGGAGGCATTGGCCCGGACCTTCGTCCCGTCCAAGGCGACTTGGCCCAGCTTGAGCATCCCCGCGGCCCGGCAGAGTTCCAGGGCCTGCAGGAACACGTTCGCCAACGCGGCCAGGTGGCGTTCGCGGAAGCGACCAATCGAGCGGAAATCCGGGGCCTGCTGGGCGGCCAACCAGCGGAAGGCCACCACATCGGTGCAGGCCTTCTCCAACTCACGCGAGGACCTCACCCCGACGCAGTAGCCGTAGAGCACGATGCGCAGCATCAATCGCGGCTCGTAGGGCGGCTGGCCCTTGGCATTGCGATAGGAATCATAGAACCGGTCCAGATCCAGCTCATGGTCCACGAGCTCGGCGATGAACCGCGCCAGGTGGTTGGCCGGCAACCACTCATCCAACGAAGGCGGCACCAGCATCACCGCGTTCGGCTCGAACGCCTTGAATCGCTTGCGGGCCCCGCCGTTGGCATCCATCCGGTCATCGACAGCAGGCTCAATCCGCTCGACGAGGGACTCATCGAACAAGCCATCAGGGCCGGGAGAACTGGTATCCATACCCCCAATTCTCCCAGCCGCCGGGTAGAAGGACCGGCTATTGCATCGGCGTTTTAAAGTTCGGGCGCCGCATTACTGACCCACGCACCTAGGATCCGTCGTGATCTGCGGATCGGTGGGTTCCGGCGGCGTGGCGGACGGCGATTCGGAACCCGTCGCGGTGGTGGTGCTCACCGAATCCGCGGCACCTTCGGGGGATGTTTCAGCCGCGGAAGCGGGCAGGATACCGAGGGAGCCCACCAGCATCAGGGTGCCGACGAGGGCGGCCCAGCGCAGGGTGGAGCACTGGTTCGAGCTTGGGGCCGTCGCGCGCATCCGCCTCCTTCACTAGGTCAGACGCCAAACGACGCCTCACCTATTGTAACGAAAAGGACACGATGGGCGATATCTCGTGTTACTTCGGCAGGTTTCCGTCCGCGAAATCCTTAAACACCTTCCGGGTTGCGCTGGTGGCTTCCAGGATGGATTGGCCATCTGCGCTGCGTCCATAGTCGGCGGTCGGCACCTGGTGCCCCATCTTCTTCAGGTCGATCTGGTAGGCCCAGGCACCGAAGGTCAGGGCTTGTTCGGCGCTCAGGTTGGTGGAGACATGCCGATCGGCGATATCGAGCACCTTCGCCAGGCCTGCCGGGCCGTCGGCCACCGCCTTGGCCCCAATTCCCGCCAGCGCGATCCCCTGGTTGGAGGTCCTGTCGAAGTCACCGTTGGGCAGGGTCTTGCGTTCGCGGGTGAACCAGAAGGCGTCGTATCCGTCGACCTTCTGTTTGCCCTTCTCCACCGCCCGCACCTTCATCGGCGCGTTGATGGTGATCCCGCCGAGCTCGTCGATCATCTTCTGGAACCCGGTGAACCCGGTCAGGATGTACCCCTGGATCGGCAGTCCGGTGGCTTTTTCAACGGTCTTCGTCTGTGCCGTGGGCCCACCGGTGGAGAGGGCGCTATTGATTTTGGCGTTCCTGCCGTTGGCCTGGGGCACCCACAGGTCCCGCGGGATGCCCATCACCCCGCCGCCGCCCCGACCGTCAACACCGACGACCTGCAGGGCATCGGCCCGTGCCTCGTCGATCTTTTCGCCTTGCTTTTCCCGGGCGTCCGAACCCATGAGCAGCACATGGCGTTTCCCCCCCAGCGCCGCATCCTTGATCCCCAGTGAGGGCCACCAACCGCCCACTGCGGTCCACGTGCCCTTCTTCTTCTTCACCACCAGGGTGACGTCCTTGCCACTGGTGAGCACGGCGAACTGTTCCTTCTTCCAGGTTCCGGTCGCAGCCTTGACGGAGGCGGCCCGCTTCGGAGCCTTCGCCTGTTTCAGCGCCTGGGTTGCCGGGCCACTGCTGGGCACCGATTTCCCGGTGTAGAGCTTGGTGGTGAACCCTGCCAGGTCCTTCTTCATCCCCGAGGTTTTGACTGCCGGGGCGGAGGGGCTGGGTGCAGGCGTTGAGGAAGCCGCGGGTGTTGGGGGCACCTGGGGTTCGGCAGGTTTGCTGCAGCCGGTGAGCAAGGCCAAGGTCATGAGGGGGGCCAGCACGGCGGCGGCAGTGGAGGAACGCACAGTCATGGACTTATTCTGCCGTTCCTTTGCTGGACGGTCCGTGATCGCCACACCAGGTGCCGGCACCGATACCCCCAATCCGTCGCTGACCTGTGCCTCGTCATACCTCGGTATGACGTGCGGGACCGCTAAGACCCTCCGCCGGGTTGATCCGCCGGGAGGGAGGGTCCGCATAAATTATTCAGTATGACCATGACTCACACCTCAACCACCACCCAGGCAGTCTCTGCCCGCGGCCTCACCAAGGTCTACGGCAGCGGCAGCACAGCGGTCCACGCCTTGGCCGGCGTGGACATCGGCTTCGAGGCCGGACGCTTCACCGCCATCATGGGGCCTTCGGGTTCGGGAAAGTCCACGTTGATGCATTGCCTGGCCGGCCTCGACTCGGCCACCAGCGGTTCCATCATGATCGCTGGCCAGGACATCACCTCGATGAACGATGACCAGCTGACCCGGTTGCGCCGCGAGAAGATCGGTTTCGTCTTCCAGTCCTTCAACCTGGTGCCCACCTTGAGCGCCGAACAGAACATCCTGCTGCCGCTCCAACTCGCCGGGAAAAAGCACGACGCCGGTTGGCTCGCCACCGTCGTGGACACCCTGGGCATCACGGACCGCCTCTCCCATAAACCGCACGAACTCTCCGGCGGACAACAACAACGCGTGGCGGTGGCCCGCGCCCTGCTCACCCGCCCCGCCGTCGTCTTCGGTGACGAGCCGACCGGAAACCTCGATTCACGCACCGGTGCCGAAGTGCTTTCCCTGATGCGTTCGTCGGTCCGGGAAATGGGCCAGACCATCATCATGGTCACCCACGACCCGGCAGCCGCCGGCTATGCCGATGAGGTGGTGCTGATGCGCGACGGGGAACTGGTCGGCCATCTGTCGGATCCGACGCCGGAGAGCGTCACCTCGGCGCTGGCCGGACTGGGGGCCTGAGATGCTCTCCCTCGCGCTGGCTAATATCCGCATGTACTCACGGCGTTTCATCGCCGTCACCCTGGCCGTCATGGTCGGCACCGCCTTCCTGGCGGCCACCCTCATGGTCAATGCCTCGACCACCGCCTCGCTGGAACGCAGCATCGGTGAGGCCTACCAGAACGCCGATCTGGTTGCCGGCATCAGCCCCGATGAGACCGACGAGGCCGTGGGCCTCGGCCCCGAGCAACTCGCCGCGGTCCGCAAGGCCCCCGGGGTCGCCGCCGCGGAGGCCCAAAGCAGCGCCGGAGCCAGGATCGAAACCGGCTCGGGCGACTATAACGCCATCGTGCAATCCTTTGGCTCCGACGAACAGTTGCGCACCACCGAGCTGGACTCCGGTGCCGTTCCGGCAGACCGCGAGGAAATCACCGTGGACCGCCAGCACGCCGAGAGCTATCACCTGAAGGTCGGCGACGAAGTCGGGATGTCCGGTTCCTCCCCGGACGGCTCCACCGTGGACTTCACGGCCCGGATCAGCGGTATCACGACCTCCAGCAACAGCCCTTTCATGGGTTCGAATCTGCAGGTTGCCGTCTCCCCCCAGCGCTACAACACCTTGATGGGTTCGGACCCGCAGTACGAATCCCTGCTGGTACGCCTCGATGCGGGCACCGACCCGGCAGAGGCCGCCTCGGACGTTGCGGCCGCATTGAAGTCCGCGGGTGTCTCCCAGGCGTCGGTGATGACCGCTCAGGAACGCACCGTCGACGATCTGGCAGGCTTCACCGGCGGCCAGGATCAGCTCACCGGGGTTCTGTTGGTCTTCGCACTGATCGCCCTGGTGGTCACCGGGCTGGTGGTCATGAACACCTTCGCGGTCCTGGTGGCCCAGCGCACCCGTGAACTGGCCCTGCTCCGAACCCTGGGTGCCCTGAGCGCCCAGCTGCGCCGTTCGGTGCTCGTCGAAGCCTTCGTGGTCGGGCTCGTTTCCTCGGTGCTGGGGGTCCTGCTGGCCATCGGGGTGATGGCCGGGCTGGTGGGCTACGTTTCAACGCTGCCCTCCGCTTCCTTCGCCGTGCTGGCCGTGCCACCGAGCGCCGTGATCGCCGGCCTTCTCGCGGGCACCGTGATGACCCTGATCGCCGCTTGGGCTCCGGCCCGCAAGGCGATGAGCGTGGCCCCCTTGGCGGCCCTCCGCCCCGCGGACTCCGCCAGTGTTCATAACCGGGTGGGCAAGGTCCGCCTGATCTTCGGGTCGCTGCTGCTGATCGGCGGCGGAGGGTTGTTGATCGGCGGCGCGGTCCTCGGCCAGCTCCTGCTGGGCTTCGCCGGAGGCCTGTTCTCCTTCATCGGGGTGCTGATGCTCGCCTCGCTGTTCCTACCCGGTGCCGTCCGCGCGGTCGGCCGGCTCTTCGGCGGTTCGGGAGTTCCGGCGCAGCTGGCTTCGTTGAACTCGGTGCGCAACCCCGGGCGGACCACTGCCACGGCCACGGCGCTGCTCATCGGCGTCACCCTGGTGTCGATGATGATGGTGGGCGCCCAGACCACCAAACAGTCCTTCAACGACGAACTGGCCCGCAACTACCTGGTCGACGTCACCGTGGACTCCCCCGCCAACTACGGGGAGGGCTTCGATGGCGGAGCCCTGCCCGGCCCCGATGCGGCGGCGGGCGCCGGCCAGTTGGGCACGCAGCAGGCGAAGCTCGCGGCGGGCGTCGACGGGATCGAGGATGTCGCACTGCTCAAACCCGTGGGACGAACCGCCGCCGGGGAGCCGGTCTACGCCGCAGCAGCCGAGGAACTGGCCCTGGTCCTGAAGGACCCGTCGCTGGTCCCCGGCACCGGCGACGTGCTGGTGGGCCAATCGGTCACCAGTGACGACGTCGAGGTCACGGCGTACAAGGGATCCACGGCCAGCTCCTTGGCCGCCCAGCACTCCCAGTCGGAGATCTCCGCCCCGCTGATGACGTTGGAAACGGCGCAGCAGCTCGATGGATACACCACCGGCGCTTCGGCGGCCCGTGCCGCAGCCGAGGTGGAACCCGATCAGCTGGGCGCCTATCCGCTGTTATGGCTCAAAACAGCCAGCGGGCTGAGCACCGATCAGCTCGAGGGTCTGAGCCGTACCCTGGCCACCGAGCTGCACGTCCAGGACTACCAGGTCGCCGGTGGCGCCGTGGAGCGGTCCCTGTTCAATCAAGTCATCGACACGTTGTTGCTCGTGGTCTCCGGTTTGCTGGCCGTCGCCGTGTTCATCGCCCTGATCGGGGTGGCCAACACCTTGAGCTTGTCGGTGCTCGAACGCACCCGCGAATCGGCGTTGCTGCGGGCCCTGGGGCTGACCCGCGGCCAGTTGAAGTCCATGTTGGCCCTGGAGGCGATCCTGATCGCCGGGGTCGCCGCGGCCCTGGGGATTGCCTTGGGCACCACCTATGGTGTCTTGGGCGCCCAGTCGGCCATCGGTTCCTTTACCGACGTGACGCTGTCGCTGCCCTGGGCACAACTGGCACTCGTCTTGGGTGTCAGCGTGTTGGCAGCGCTGGCCGCCTCGGTGCTCCCGGCTCGCCGGGCCGCCCGCCTCTCCCCCGTGGAGGGACTAGCCACCGAGTAGCAACGGCTCCACAAGCCCCGCCCCTCGTTGGTGACCAACGAGGGGCGGGGCTTGTCTGCTGCCCGGCGACGGAGTCCGGCGCCTGGTTTCCTTATTTCGAGATCTTGCCCGTCAACCCGGCGAGGGGGCGCAGGAAGATCGGTCGGGCCAGGAACCAGGCGGCGACCATGACGGCCAGTGAGGCGGCGAAGAGCCAGAAGCCCAGCCATCCTGCCCCCTCACGTGCTGCATACATGTGGTTGAGGTTGGCGAGCATCCCGGTGGAGAACACCAGCCCCACATGCACGATGACGAATCCGACGAAGAAGAACATGACGGGAAAGTGGATCTTGCGGGCCAGTTCGATCGGGTAGGCCTGGTCCAGCTTCGGGTGCCCCTTGGGCCAGGCAGAGCTCATCCGCACGCCGGTGATGGCCGCGAGCGGTGCCGCGATGAAGACGATGGCGAAATACGCCAAGAGTTGCAGGGAGTTGTAGTTGACCCACCCGTTCTCGATCGGCCAGTTCAGTGAGGCGTATTGCAGGGCTGCACTGAGCGCGTTCGGGAACACGTCCCAACTGGTGGGGACGATCCTCATCCATCCACCGGTGACGAAGAGCAACACCACGAACACCAGCCCGTTGAGCAGCCACAGCACATCCAGGCTCAGATGGAACCAGAGGTCCAGGCTGATCTTGGTGGGTTTATTCCGGGTTTTGAACCACCCGGTGTTCCGGCGGGTCCAATGCCCCGGGGGTCTGGCGGTGTTGCGCACCTTCCAGCCGGAACGGATGATCAGGACCAGGAAGAATGCGTTGAGGAAGTGCTGCCATCCCAGCCAGGCAGGTAGCCCGACGGGGGCCCCTTCGGGAAGTTCGGATTGCCCGGGGTAGGTGAGCAGAAATTCCTGCACCGGTTCCAGCCCGCGGACCCACCGGGTCAGCAGGACGACGACGGCCAGTGCCACGATGGCAGCACCGATCCACCAGAGCATCGCCTTCCACCCGGTGGGCCGCTGACCTTTCGCCGGTTTCTTTCGCCCGCGCTGGGCTGTCGCTGTCATCGCTGGTCCTCCCCTAGACGGTGGCACCGACGCCGGCACGTTCGGCGAGGGCCCGATTCAGCTGCGGAAGGATCGTGAACAGGTCGCCAACAATGCCGAAATCGGCAATCTCGAAGATGGGGGCGTCGGCGTCCTCGTTGATGGCCACGATCCGTTGTGCGGTCTGCATGCCGGCGCGGTGCTGGATGGCCCCCGAGATGCCCACGGCCAGGTAGAGGTCGGGCGAGACGCTGACACCGGTTTGCCCGACCTGATGGTTTTGGCCGATGTAGCCGGCATCCACTGCGGCGCGGGAAGCCCCGAGGCCGGCACCGAGTGCGTCGGCCAGCGTTGACACGAGGGCGAAATCCTCCGCCGAACCCAGTCCGCGTCCACCCGAGACCACGATTTTGGCCGAGGTCAGCTCGGGCCGGCCGGAGCTGGCCTCGACGGGCTGGATGGCGGTGATGGCCGCCGCAGTGCTGGTCGCCACGTCCAGGTCGAGGGTTTCAACCGTCGGGGCTTCGACGGCCGGCAGGGCCGGGAGGCCGTGGGAGGAGACGGTCACCAGCGCGACGCCGGAGCCGACGGTGGATTCGGTGGTGTAGTTGCCCCCATAGACCGAATGCGTTGCGCGGATCCTGCCCTCGGCGGTGGTGACGTCGATGGCCTCCAGCACCACGGGGTTCCCGGTGCGGGCCGCCAAGCGGCCGATGGTCTCCCGGGCATCGGCAGTGGTGGAGGCCAGCACGGCTGCCGGTTCGTAACGGTTCATGGCCTCGGCCAGGGCGGCGACGGCACCGGCGGCGACGTGGCTGGTGGCTGCCGGGGTTTCGGCGACCACCACGACGGGGGCACCCCAGGCGGCCAGTTCGGCGACCACCGTGGTGCCCGCAGGTGCCGCGACCACGGCGACCGGGTCGCCCAGTTGGGAGGCCAGTGCCAGCAGATGGCCGGTATGGGGGCGCAGCGTGCCGTTGGCCGCCATTTCACAGTTGACGAGAATAGTGCTCATGGTCTCCAGTCCCTTCAGATCAGGTGTTCGGCGCTGAGGTAGTCAATGAGTTCGGAGGCTGCCTGGCCTTCGTCGATGATTTTGGGCCCCGCGGTTCGGGCGGGACGTCGGCTGGAAGCCATGACCAGGTTCCCACCCTCGTGCCCCAGGTCGGTGAGGCCGAGTGTGGCGGCGTCGTGCACGGTGACGGGCTTGCGTTTGGCGGTCATGATGCCCTTGAACTTGGGGAAGCGTGGTTCGGCGGCCCGTTCGGTGATGGAAACCACTGCGGGCAGGGCCGCGGTCACCGTTTCGGTGCCCTCGGCTCCCTCGCGTTCCCCGTTGATCGACCCGCCGGTGACGTCGGCGGTGTTCAGCGGCCCGGCGAACGCGATCCCGAGCAGTTCGGCGATCATCGCCGGGACTACGCCGCCGCGCCCGTCGGTGGATTCGTTCCCTGCCAGAACCAGGTCGAATCCGCCGTCCTTGACCCCGGCGGCCAGGGCCCGTGCGGTGGTCAGGGCATCGGAGCCGGCCAGGGCGTCATCGACAATATGCAGGGCCGAATCGGCCCCCATCTGCAGGGCCTTGCGCAGGGCATCGCTGGCCTGTGCGGGTCCCATGGTCACGGCCACGATCTCCACCGATTTATCGCCATCCTTGTGCAGCAAGGCGATCTCGAGGGCTCGTTCGGTGATTTCGTCGGCAATGCGTTCGCTCGCAGCCCGGTCCACATGCCCGGCTGGGGTGAGTTGCCTTTCGTCCCAGGTGTCGGGGACTTGTTTGATCAAGACGGCAATCTTCATCGGGTTTCCTTCCTGCTGGTTTCCGGTGAGGCCACAGCCTCACCCGCGTCGGTTCCCTGTTCCGCCCCGACGGGGCGGTGGGTGTAGGTGCCACGGTCCAGGACGACCGTCTCCCCCACGCGAACCTGGAACACCGCGCCGGTCTCGGTATGCCAGATGGTGGTGGTCAGTTCATCGCCGGGCACCACCGGGGAGGCCAGCCGGACACTGATGGCACCGAAGCGGTCGGGATCGGCGTCGGCCACCTCCTCGAGGACCGCCAGACTGGCAAAGCCCATGGTGCACAGACCGTGCAGGATCGGCTGTTCGAAGCCGACCATCCGGGCCAGTTGCGGGTCGGAGTGCAGCGGGTTGCGATCCCCGTTGAGGCGGTAGAGCAGCGCCTGGTTGTCGGCGGTCTTCCGGGTCACGGTGGTGTCGGCCGGGCGGTCGGGGACGGCCCAGGTTTCCTTCGGCCCCGGATCCCCGCCGAATCCGCCTTCTCCGCGGATGATCATGGTGGTCACGCTGGTGGCCACCGGTTCGCGGGTCTGGGCATCGAGCAGCTCGGTGGTCAATTCGATCACGGCATGCTTGCCCTTATCGTGGACGGCGGTCATCCCGCTGACCGGGATGACCGTGCCTGCCGGTTCCAGGGTGCGGTGCAGGGTGATGGCCTGGCCGCCATGGAGGATCTGCGAGAGCTTGAAGTCCCCCAGGTCCTCCATCGAACCGCCCGAGCCGCCCAGGACGACGGCGAAGCTGGGCAGGACCTGCTGGTCGATGCCGCGGGAGTTTTCGGTGGTGAACGCCAGCTGCTCCGCCGGATCCGAAGCACCCGCTCCGACGCTGAGCGCATAGAGCAGCGCATCCTGTGAATCCCAGCTGTAGGGATCTCCTTCAGTGGTCTTCCCGATGTTCTCGACGTTGATCGTCATGGGATTGGCTCCTTCCACGGGTGTCCCCCGTGCTGCTGTGGACGCGCACCGGACGGTGGTGCGGGTCACGTCTTCATAAATACTATAACGGGATTCTAGTTCTTGTCTATCCGTGGTGAGCGGACGGTACGGTCACGGCGTTTTTCCCGCGGCGCGCATCACGTTCGGCGATCGTCTCGGGAACCCATTTCACCGGGTGGCGTTTGAGCATCAGGCCCAGCACCACCGAGAGGACCGAGAAGGCCAGTACGAACAGCAGGGCCGCGCTGACACCGTTCTGGTTGACCAGCGTCGTGCTGGGGTCCTGGTAGCTGGCCAGGATGTAGGCGCCGATGGCTGTCGCCGCCGACTGCCCGACGTTACGCACCATGGTGTTGGTCCCCGCGGTTTCGGAGGTATTGGCCTCGGGAATGGCTTCGATGAGTACATTGGGCAGCGCACCGAAGGTCAGCGAGATGCCGATCCCGTTGATTCCCTGCGCGATGATGAATAGCGGGGCGTTGCCGAAGGACAGCAGGATGATGGCCAGGGCAGCGGTCATCAGGGTCAGCCCGCAGACGAAGACCGAACGGGCACCGAACCGGTGGGCCATCCGCCCGCCCAGCGGGGAGAAGGCGTAGCCCAGCAACGCCGTGATGCAGCTGAGCACCCCCGCTGCCGTGGCGCTGAAGCCCAGCCCGAAGCCTTCGCTGGTGGGATATTGCAGGACCATTTGCGTCGGTACGGCCAACCCGCCGATCGGTCCGATGGCGGCACAGAGGGTGGCCGTCATGACCAGGGCGATCTGCCGGTTCTTGAACATCCGCAGATTCACGATCGGGGATTCCACCCGCAGTTCCCACCAGGCCCAGAGGCCGGCCACGACCAGTCCGGCGCCCATCAGACCGAGGAACCGGGCCGAGGCGAATCCTGTGGTGGAACTGCCTGACAGGGCCAGCAGGATGGCGCTGACGGCGATGGGCAGCAGCAGGGCCCCCAGGTAGTCGGGTTTTTCCGTGGTGGGCACTGTCGTGTCCCGGGGGATGACGATCAGGATGGTGACGATGGCGACTCCAGCCAGAACCGCGGCGAAGGCGAAAATGCCATGCCAGGAGAAGACGTCGATCATGAACCCTGCAATGAAGGTCCCGGCGGCACCGGCGATCAGGGCCGAAGCCCCGATCATGGAGACACCCACCGGGACGCGCTCGGCTTCCAGGTGTTCCCGGGCCAGGCCGAAGGCCAGCCCCATGACCGCGCCTGCGGTGCCCTGGATGGCCCGGCCCAGGATGATCATCCCCAGGGTTCCACCCAGCAGGGAGATCAGCGATCCGACGCCGGCGATGGCCAGCACGATGATCAGGACCTTGCGTCGGCCGTAGAGATCCCCGAAGCGCCCGCCCATCACCCCGGCGGAGGCGGAGACCAGCAGGTAGGCGGTCACCACCCAGGCGACGGTGTTGGCATCGACCTGGAATTCGGTGATCAGTGTTGGAAGGGTCACGTACATCATCGACAGTTCGAAGGCCGAGACGATTTCGGCCAGGATCAGCACCACCACGACGGCGGCGAATCCCGACTTTTTGAGTTGTTGGAGCAGGGTGGCCTGTCGGCCAGCGGGTGCGGACATCGTTGTCCCAACCTTTCAGGGATGCGGCGAAAGAAACATGGTGCAAACATTTCTTGGGTCCGCAACCCGCCCCCGATCAGGAACGGTCACAGCCCACCGGTGGTCCCGCGGGTTGGGCGGGGGCCACCGGTTGTGACGTGTGGGTCGGGCCTGGATCAGCCGTTTCCGTAGGCGACGGATTTGGTCCAGAAGAATTCCTCCAGGCCTTCCACCCCGCCTTCGTTGCCGTTGCCGGAGTGTCCGATCCCGCCAAAGGGCCGTTCGGTGACGGCATTGGGGGCGCCGTTGACGATGACTTCCCCGGTCTCGAGTTCTTCGGTGATCCGGATGGCCCGGCGCGCATCCGCGGTCCAGAGGTAGCCGGAGAGTCCGTAGTCGGTCCCGTTGGCCAGGGCGACCGCCTCGGCTTCGTCGCTGAACCGCATCACGGCCAGCACGGGGCCGAAGACTTCCTTCTGGGCCAGCTCGCTGGCAGGATCGACGTCGGCCAGGATGGTCGGGAGGTAGTAGAACCCCTCGGCCAGTTCCCCGTCGCCGCGGGAGCCGCCCATGACCAGTCGGGCGCCGTCGTCCTGGGCCCTGGCAACCATGGCCTCGATCCGGTCGATCGCCGCCTGGTTGACCACCGGCCCGCAGATCGTTGACGGGTCCTGGGGATCCCCGATGCTGAAGGAGCCGGCGATGGCGGCGACCTTGGCCAGGAACTCGTCGTGGATGGAGTCCTGCACCAGCAGCCGGGTCGGCATGGCGCAGCCCTGCCCGGTCATGATCGCGAAGGCCATGACGGCCGCCTGCTGGGCTGCGGCGTCCAGGTCGGCGTCCTCGAACACGATATTCGCCGATTTGCCCCCGAGTTCGAGCAGGACCGGCTTGAAGGTCTGCGCGGCGGTGGCGGTGATCTTGCGGGCCGTCTCCGGGCCACCGGTGAAGGACACCTTCTTGACCAGCGGGTGTTCCACCAGGGCGGCACCCGCGTCGGCGCCGCCGGTGACGACGTTGAAGACGCCGTCGGGGATGCCGGCCTCATGGACCAGGTCGGCGAAGAGCATGACCCCCAGGGGCGTCAGTTCGCTGGGTTTGACGACGACGGTGTTCCCGGCGGCCAGGGCCGCGGGGACCTTCATCGCCAGGGACATCAGCGGTGCGTTCCAGGTGATGATCGCCCCGATGACCCCGTAGGGCTGGCGCAGGGTGTGTCCGAAGACCCCTCCCGCGCCGACCGTCGAGGAGATCCTGCCCAGCGGGAGCTTATCGGCCCATCCCCCGTAGTACCTGATCCAGGTCGCGGCGGCATCCACCGAGAGTCGGGCGGTGGTCCGTGGGGTCCCGTTATCGGCGATGCCGAGTTCGGTGAACTCATCGACGTGCGCTTCGACGAGCTCGGCGAGTTTGAGCAGGGCCCGTCCGCGCTCGGCGGCCGGCGTGGCCTTCCACGTGGCGAAGGCCAGATGGGCGGCCTGGACGGCCTCATCGACCTCTGCTGGTCCGGCCATCGGCACGCGGGCATCCACCTGGCCGGTGGCCGGGTTCACGTGCTCGTGGACTCCCTGGGCGTGGGTGCGGATTTCGGAGCCGATGCGCAGCGTGACCGCTGGCAGGGCGTCGGTGGTTTCGGTGCTCATTTCATACCTCCGGTTCGTAGCGCAGCATGGTGATGTCCGATGCCGGGTAGTCGCAGAAGACCGGCTTGACGCGCATGCCGATCGTGAGGTCTGCGTGGTCGATGTTGATCAGTTCGGTGGAGAACTTCGGGCCCTCATCCCATTGCACGACGGCCAGGACCATCGGGCCCTCGGCCGCGAAATGTGGTGACACCGGCCGGGTGGTGATCGTGTAGGTGTAGAGGGTCCCGGTGCCGGGAATCTCTCGCCATTGAAGGTCGTCGGCCAGGGTGCGCGGGGCCAGCGGCCGGGGGTAGAAGACGTATTCGCCCAGTGACGGGGAGTACTGGATGCGAATCTTGTGTTCGGCCAGCGCATCCCAGAACGGCTGGGTCAGCGGGGTCGGGACGGGCATGGGCCGTTCGAAAACGGGTGCTGTATCTGTGCTCATGGTCAAAGCTCCTATTCGCCTTCGAGGATCAGTGCAGTTTGTTCGCTCATGATGCCGCCGTTTCCGGAGACGAACGCCCGGTTGCAGTCGTTGACCTGGGCCTCTCCCGAGCGGCCCATGATTTGTCGGACGCCGTCGATCACGTGGTGCATGCCTCCGGCGATGCCCGCCTGGCCGAAGGACAGCTGGCCACCGGCGGTGTTCATCGGGAAATCACCGCGGAAGGTCAGGTCGTGTTCGTTGACGAACTGCATTCCCTTGCCCTTCTCGGTGAAGCCTGCGTCCTCCAAGGACATGAGCACGGTGATGGAATAGCAGTCATAGATGGAGACCATGTCCATATCGCCCCGGCCTAGGCCTGCCATGTCGAAGGCTTGGTCGGCGGCGTGGATCATCGGCGAATACATCAGGTCGTGGGCGTAGGTCGGCGTCTTATAGGGCACGCGTTCCCCGAAGCCCTTGATCCAGGCCGGACGGTTCTTTGACTTTTTGGCCTGGTTCTTGTTGCCGATGACGACCGCGGCTCCGCCCTGGCACGGCATGACGATTTCGAGTTTATGCAGGGGGTCGGCGACCATCGGTGAGGCCAGCACGTCCTCGATGGTCAGTGGCTGGCCGTGGAAGATGGCATCCGGCGTGGAGCAGGCGTTGGTGCGCTGGTCGACGGCGATCTTGGCCATCGCGCGTTCGTCGTAGCCGAATTCATGTCCATAGCGTTTGGCGATCTGGCCGTAGGGCCCGTTCTGGCCCAGATTGGCATACGGGATCTCGAACTCCGCCTGCGGGGATCCGTAGGCGTTGGAGGAGGCCCCGAAGAGCATGCTGTCGTCGAGCACGAAGGGCCGACGCTCGTGGGTGGGCACCTCGTGGGTCCCGGGGAAGGTGACCAGGACTGTTTCGCACAATCCCAGTTCCACGGCGGCGGCAGCACGCCAGACGGCGGCAGCGGAGCCGGCCCCACCCAGGTCCACTATTTCGGCGAAGTTGGCGTTGATGCCCAGATATTCGGTGATGGTGGAGGGGACGAACATGCTGGCTTCGCCGATGAGCGGGGTGACGATTCCGTCGACGTCCGTGGCATCCAGGCCTGCGTCGTCCAACGCCGCCTTGGACAGGCGCGCCCACTGTTCGAGGTTGAAGGTCTTATCGCGGGTCAGCTTGCGCTGTGGCGGCAGTTCGTGGAAACCGAGAATCGCGGCTTCTGCTTTCAGTCCCATGGTGTTCTCCTGAGATCGGGGATGGTTGGTTCGGTGACGCGCCGATGGTCCGGCGCCTGAAGGTGGTGGTCGATGGTGACAGCTGACGACGACGGGATCTAGCTGTCCGCCGGCACCGTTGCGGAACGCAGTGCGGCAATGCGGATCCCGAGTTCGGGATGCCCGGTGCCCTCGCCCAGCTGCGCGGTCAGGTCTGTGGGGTAGTCTCCCGGCGGCCAGAAAGTCTCGGCTGGCAGGATGCCGATGGCGTCCAACCCGATGGCTGTTCCTTGGCTCAAGACCAGGTCGGCGCCCTCGTTCCAGCCGAAGCCCAGAACATCTCTCTGGCCGCGGGGTGCGGGACCGATGCCGAAGGTGCGGGCACCGAGCACGTCCACGAGGACGGTGCGGGCGAGAGGCAGGTCCTCGACGACCCCATGGATGAGCTGGACCCGCACCGGATCGGTATTCTGCTCATCCCACGGGCAGCCACCGGTGGAATGGGGCAGTTGCTCCGCCGACGCGTCGAGGATCGTTGTGCTCTGGACCAGCTGGGCCAAAAAGCCCAGCCCGGTGTCCCGAGGGTGGAGGAAGGCCTCTTGCCAGCCCGGGTGCTCCAGATTCACCAGGATCGGCTCGATCCCTGCCTTCTGGGCCCCGGCGATGGCCGAGCGGATATCGGCCACCTTGAAGGTCACATGGTGCGGTGCAGCCGAACCATCATGGTGATCGAGGAAACGCTGAATGAAGGAGTGTTCGGACCCGCTGGGTTCGAACAGTTCCACCCGCATGTCATCGACCACCGCCAACTGGCAGGGGTTGAAGGCTTCGGTGGTGAATCCTCCGCCCCACCGGGCGCCCAGCTCGCGGTTCAGCACCGGGCCGGCAGGCGCCCAGGCGGGCACCGCGATGGCCAGATGATCCAATTCGTGGGCGCTCATGAGAGCACCCCAGTATCCGTGGCCGAAGCCGCAGCCGGACTGAGAAGGGCTGCGCCGGTTAGGCGCCCTCGGCCTCGAACTGAGCGACCCGCAGGCCGATCATCCGCACGAAGCTGTCGATCACCCGATGGGCTTCGGGAATCGTCTTGTCCCCGGTCAGCAGCCGGGCCACCAGATCCATCAGCACGCACCACACCATGGCGGTGATATCGGCTGCCTCCTCGTGACCGAGCATCGCAAAGTCCGCGTGGATGGGTTCCTCCAGCACGACGCCGAGTTGCTGCATCAACGCCGAAACCTGCGGGTCCGAGGTGGAGCGCAGCAGCCAAATGGCTTTGTAGAAGTTCGGCTGTCGTTCGAAGGCCGCCAGCGCCGAGCGCATCCGATACTGGACGCGTTCGGTAGTGCTCAGGCCCTCCGCCCAGGACTGGTCGGCCGAGTTGAAGGGCACGCTCCAGTCGTAGACGACGTTCGCATACAGGTGCTCCTTCGAGGAGAAGTACCGGTATAGGGTGCCCAGTGCCACGTTGGCTTCGGCGGCGACGTCCCGGATCTGGATGGAGTCGTAGTCGGTTCCCACCAGGAGGGTTTTCGCCGCGTCCAGGATGCGCTGCCTGCGCATCACCTGGTAGGCGGGAAGATCGACGAGATCCGCGGAGAGTTGGCCGGACATCGTGCTCCTTCGGCTGCCGGTCGGAATGGGACTCCAACGCTATCACCGGGCTACGCTCCCATGGCCCAGCTCCCGCGTTCATGCCCGGTCCTTCCACCGGACCAGTGCGTCGAGGGCTTCAATCTGGTTCCCCGCCACCCTCAGCGGGTTGATTTCCAACTCTTCGAGTTCGTCGCCCAGCCCGAGAGCGACCTGGGAGATCTTGAAGATGACCTCCGCCAGCTGGTCCAGATCGGTGGCCTCCCCGCCACGGAACCCGGTCAGCAAGTCGACTCCCTGGAGGGATTCGAGCATCCGTCGAATCTCCGCAGGGCCGACAGGCAGCAGGCGCAGGGCCGAATCCTTGAGGATCTCGACCATGACGCCGCCGAAACCGACGGCCATCACCAGCCCCCACTGCGGATCACGGATGATCCCCACCAGCAGCTCGGTGCCGGACGGACGCATGGGAGAGACCGCGACCCCCTGGATGGTGGCCTCGGGGGCCAGTTCGGCGACGGAAGACCTGATAGATTCGTAGGCTGCCCTGACAGCTTCCGCATCCCGCAACATCAATTTGACGCCGCCGACCTCGGTCTTATGGGCAATATCTTCAGAGGCCACCTTCAGCACCACGGGGTAGCCCAGGTCTTCGGCGACGGCGACAGCCTGTTCGGCCGAGCCCACGATGGTCGCCGGAACGTAGGGCACCCCGTGCTCACGCAGGAAGTCCCCGGTTTCGATTTCGGTCCACGTTTCCGTCCCGGAGGGTTTGGCGATGGTCGGCGCCTCGGGGAGCACGGGGTCGGAGGCCAGTTCTGCGGTGCGCTTCCCCCACCAGGCGCTGCGGGCCACGGCCGGGATGCCCCGGTCGAAGGAGTCGGAGGCGTGGGGGTAGCCGTATTCGGTCGCGAAGGCCCGCCCGAATTCGGTGACCTCGGTGGGCAGGAAGCTCATCGGGATCACCGGTTTCGGTGAGGAGGTGAGCTGGGCGAGCAGCGTGTCCTGAGTGGCCCTGCCCATATCCGCCATCATCTGGTTGGCCGGCCAGGAGGCGTTGATCACGACGAAGTCGAAGTTGGGGTCATCGATGAAGCATTGGTTGGCCTTGGTCAGGATGGAGGGATCCACTGAAATGTATCCGGTGGTGTCCATGGGGTTGTTGACCGTCGAATATTCGGGCAGGCCGGCGTCGTGCAGTGCCTGGACGGTGGACGCCGAGGGGGCCGGCAGCTGGAGGCCGAGCGCTTCGGACTTATCGGCGATGAGGGCGCACATGGCGCCGGAGCCGGTGACCACTCCCATCCGGTTTCCGTCCACGGCACCGTAGGATTCGATGATCCCCGCGGTCGCAATCAGGTCCTCGATGTTCTCCACCCGGATCACCCCGAACTGCCGGCAGGCGGCATCGATCACGCTGTCGTCTCCGACCAGGGAGCCGGTATGGGCGGCGGCGACACGGGCCGAGGCCTCGGAGCGTCCGGCTTTGAAGACCACTACCGGTTTGCCGGCCTTTCGGGCCCGTGCGGCGACGTCGAGGAACTGCGCGGGATTGGTGATTTGTTCGAGATAGGCGGCGATGACCGTGGTGTTCTCGTCATCGACCAGCAGGTCCATCACGTCGATGGCCGAGACCATTGCCTCGTTGCCAACCGTCACCGCGGTGGAGCAGCCCACCCCGCGTGAGGCCATATAGGGCAACAGGTAGATGGCCAGGGCACCTGACTGGCTGGCGATCCCGACACCACCGGAAATCATGGGCATCTGGGTCATATGGCTGAAAGCGGCGACCTTGGCATGCGCGTTGATGAAGCCGAGGTTATTGGGTCCCAGGATCAGCTGGTCTGCCGCCCTGGCCCGTTCGACCAGGCTGTCCTGCAATGCCTTGCCTTCGGCGCCGGCCTCGCTGAGCCCGGCGGCGAGCATCACGAGGTTGCGGATGCCCTTGAGCCGGGCGTCCTCCAAGATGGTCTCCAATGATTTGGTGCCGGTGAGCACGATGGCCAGATCGGGGGCAGTCGGCAGCTCGGCGATCGAGGTGTAGGAGGATTGTCCGTGGCATTCCTCGCCGCGGCGGTTGACCAGGTAGAGCTCACCGTCGAAGCCACCGGAGATGAGGTTGGTGTAGGTGAATTGTGACCAGGCTGACTTGCTGTTGGCCCCCACGATCACCACGGATCGTGGCTGGAGCAATTCGTGCAGTCGGTCGGTGGCGAGGGTTCTCACGTTCTGAGTATCGCGCGTCATCGTTGTCATGCGAAGGGTATCCTTTCGGGAATGGCTTGAGGTCTGGAGTCCTGCGGGGCGGTTTAGCCGCGCGGCAGGCCGAGGATGCGTTCGGCAATGACATTGAGCTGGATTTCCACGGTGCCCCCGCCGAGCAGCACCTGGGGGACGTCGAGTTGACGGGTCACCGCGTCGGCCGGGGCGTCGGCGAAGAGCATGGCCGGCCCGGCCAGGGCGGTCACCAAACTGGCTGCCTCGCGGGTCAGTCGGGCCTGGGCGACCTTGGCCAATGAGGAACCAACTCCCGGGTCGCTTCCATTGACCTGGCGCAGGGTTTCGCGCAGGTTCAGCGCCCCGATGGCCGAGCTGCTGGCCACGATCTTGCCCAGGGCGGTGAAGGCTTCGCGTTCGGTACCGATGTAGCCGTCTTCGCTGATCAGCTCGCGCATCCCGTCTTCGGTTCCTGCCGAGACGCCGGCGGAGATCTGGGTCCGTTCGTTCTGCAAGGTGGTGGCGGTGATGCGCCATCCGTGCCCCGGCTCCCCCAACAGGTACTCATCGGGGACGAAGACCGCATCGAGGAAGACCTCGTTGAATTCCGAGGCGCCGGTGGGTTGCATCAGTGGGCGGACGTCGACGCCGGTGCTGCGCATATCGACCAGGAAGTAGCTCAGCCCCTTGTGCTTGCGCACCTCGGTATCGGTCCGGGCCAGGCAAATGCCCCAGTCCGCTTCGTGGGCCCCCGAGGTCCAGACCTTCTGTCCCTTCAGCTCCCAGCCGCCGTCGACGCGGGTGGCCCGGGTGGATAGTCCTGCCAGGTCGGAGCCGGCGCCGGGTTCGGAGAAGAGCTGGCACCAGGCCAGTTCCCCGCGCAGGGTCGGCAGGGCGAACTGTTCCTTGATGGCCTCGGTGCCGTAGGCCAGGATCGTGGGCATCGCCCATTCCCCGATCACCGAGGTGGGCTGGACCAGGCCACGGCGGGCATATTCCTGCCCGATGACGACCTGTTCTGCCGGGGTGGCGCCGAGCCCGTAGGGGGCGGGCCAGTGTGGGGCGGCGAGCCCGTTCTCGGCCAGGAAGGTTCGTTGGGAGCCACGGGAGTACCAGCGGCCGCCGTCGTGCTCGTTGTCCAGTTGCGCCGCTTCATCGAGAAGTGCCCCGATGCGCGTGCGGAAGGCCTGGTCTTCGTCGGGCAGCTCGATATCGATCTGCCGGTCGGCATCCAAGGCGGTGCGGCCCAGGGCTGCGACGCTGTCGGCCACCGGGGCCACTTGTGCCGCGAGGCTCATGGCGCGGCGCCAGTAGAGATGTGCGTCGTGCTCCCAGGTGAAGCCGATGCCACCAAAAATGGTGACGGCCTCGGTGATCGCCTCGACGGCGGGGACGATGGCCGACTGGATGGCCGATCCTGCGGCCAGGGCCTGCTGGGTACGGTCCTGGTCGAGTGAGACCACGGCCGACCAGGCGGCGGCGGTGGCCAGTTCGGAGGAAATGAGCAGGTTCGCGCATTTGTGCTTAATGGCCTGGAAGGAGCCGATGGGCTGGTCGAACTGTTCGCGGATCTTGGCGTAGTCGGTGGTGGCTTCCACCGCCCAGCGCATGAGGCCAGACGCCTCTGCGGCGAGCAGGGCCGCCTTCAGGGCATCGACGTAGCTGGCCTCCAGTCCCTCGAGGATGGCTTCGTGCCCGATGGCCAGGCCGTCCAGCTCCAGGATTCCCGCATCGCGGGTGAGGTCCGAGGATGCTGCCACACGCTTGGTCAGACCGGCTGCCTGGGCATCGACCAGGGCGAAGCGGGTCACGTCCTCGGAGGTGAACCCGATGACCAGCTGTTCGGCGGAGAGCAACGAGGCGACGCCGATGCTGCCGCTGAGGAGCCAGCCCTCGGCGGAGGCGGCGACGGTCACGGCGGCCGTGGGCATCACCAGGGCGCCGGTGGCCCCATCGGCGAAGAGGTCCAGACCACTCGTGGAGGCCTTGCACTCGGTGGCCCCGGCCACGGCGGAGCTGGCGAGCACGGTGGAAACCAACGGGCCAGGGACGAGGCGGTGGCCGAATTCCTCCACCACGATCGCCGTGTCGGCCACGCTTCCGCCCTGGCCGCCACGTGCTTCGCTGATGTGCAGGGCGTGGAGTCCGTTATCCACGAGTTCGGCCCAGTGGTCGGGCCGGCCACCGGCGGCATAGGCCTGGAGGTGTTCGCGGGTTTCGAGGATATCGGCGAAGCGTTCGGCGAAGTCGGAGACTGCGGAGGCTAGGTCGGTGTGCTCTTCGGTGAGGGAAAGTGGCATCTGTTCACTCCAAAATCACGGACGAAGCACTCCCCTGCGACGGGGAGGATCGTCGAGCTGTGTTTCAATAACTGAAACTAGACTCTAGTTTAATTTAGTGAGCCACGCAACACCTCCTCGATGCCCCTGCCTGCGGGGAGAATCGGTGGCGGTCGTGGAGATGTTTCCTGCCCGGGCCGCGACGACGCGATGTCGCCGAGCAGCCATCCCGGCGGTCACAACAAAAAGCAGGGCCCCCTCTGGAAGAAGTTCCAGAGGGGGCCCTGCTGTGATGCTGCTTGGTCCTCGAGGCGACTTAGAGTCGAGGACGCCTATCGCGTGGCTTCCACGGGCGTGGAGGGGTCTTGACGTTGGATGGAAGTGCCGTTTCAATCCGGTCGTCCACCTGCTCGCCGAAGCGCTCATCGAAGTTGTCCGTGAGCTCGTCGGTCACGCCTTCGCCGACCTCGCGGGCCAGCTCACGCCGACGCTGGCGACGTTCGGCCCGCAGGAGCACCTGATGTTCGGCGTTCAGGGCCTTGAAGGTGGCCAGGCACATCCCGATGATCACGATGCTGACCGGCAGCGCGGTGAGGATGGACGCCGTTTGGAGGGCGCCCAGACCACCGGCCAACAGCAGCGCGATGGCGACGAGGCCTTCGAGGGACGCCCAGAGCACACGGCTCCACTTGGGCGGATCGGTATCTCCGCCGGAAGCCAGCATGTCGATCACCAGCGACCCCGAGTCCGAGGAGGTCACGAAGAAGATCGTCACCAGCAACACGGCGATGACCGACAACACCCCACCCAGCGGCAACTGGCTGAGCATGTTGAACAGGACGTTCTCCGAGACGATGCCTTCCTTCTCGTCGAACAGTCCGCCGTTCATATCATCCCAGGCGGCCTGGATGGCCGTTCCGCCCATGATGGAGAACCAGATGAAGCTGACGATGGTCGGAACCGCCAGGACGCCGAGGACGAATTCGCGCACGGTCCGGCCACGGGAGATCCGGGCGATGAAGACACCGACGAAGGGTGCCCAGGACATCCACCAACCCCAGTAGAAGATGGTCCAGTCGCCCAGCCACTCCTGACCGGCTGCACCGGTGTAGGTCGCGGTGTCGAGGGTCATGCCCAGGATGTTCTGCAGGTAGTAGCCCAGCGAGGAGATCAGGTCGCGGAAGATGAACAGGGTCGGGCCGAGCAGCAGGACGGAGATCATGAAGACCCCGGCCAAGCCCAGGTTGATGTTCGAAAGCCACTTAATGCCCTTGCCGACGCCGCTGACGGCGGAGACGAGCGCGAAGAGGGTGATGATGATGATCAACACCACCAACAACGTGTTGTTCACTTCACCGACAACGCCCATATGGGACAGTCCGGCTGAGATCTGCTGGACGCCCAGGCCCAGCGAGGTCGCGATGCCGAACAGGGTGCCGACCACGGCGATCACGTCAATCGTGTCGCCGAGCCCGCCCTTGACCTTGTCCCCTAGCAGGGGTTCCAGGGTCCAGCGGATGGAGATCGGGAATCCTCGACGGTGGATGGCATAGGCCATGGCCAGACCGACGACTGCGTAGATGGCCCAGGCATGCAACCCCCAGTGCATGAAGGTCTGTCCCATGGCGGCCCGAGCAAGATCCGCCTCGTCCCCGGTCACGCCGGGTTTGGGGTTCACGAAGAAAGTCAGTGGTTCGGCGGCGCCCCAGAACACGAGGCCAATGCCCATGCCTGCGGCGAAGAGCATGGCGAACCATGACAGCAGGCCGAATTCTGCCTTCTCGTCGTCCTTGCCGAGCTTGATGTTGCCGTAGCGGCTCAAGCCCATCCAGATCGCGAAGGCCACGAAGGCTCCGACCACCAACATGTAGTAGGGGGCCAGGCCCTCCACCACTGCAGACTGCATATTGCCGAAGACCTTCGACGTGCCATCGGGGGCAATCATCGCCACGGCGACCAGCGCCACGATGACGGCTAGTGCGGGCCAGAAGACGCGCGGTGCGGGGATAATGGGCTTCTTCGCCTCCGTCGGGGAGGCACGCCTCTGGTCTAGATTCTCACCGCTGATTTCCGGTGGGATGCTCATGACAGTCCTCAAATACGGGGTAGGGGGTACGAGTAAGTCCGTTGACCCACTTTACTGACAAGGCATCCACTGTCAATTTGCCGGTCTCTTCCCCCGGACCCGTCATCGGCGCGATCCCCGCCAGCCGGTACTCCCTGTCACCCGGCGGCAGGCACCCGCCGTCAGGCCGTTGACTAGCGCCTATTCACTCCGCGGCGGGCTCTTCGTACTTCGGGAAAATCGGCCTCGGGGCAGGCAGTTCGGCCCCCGGTTCAATGGCCGAGTCATAGGCGGCGAACGTGCGTGCCGCTCCCCCTGATTGGCCCAGGACGTCCAGCAGCTGGCTCCCCGCGGTGGGCATCACCGGCTGCACCAGCAAGGCGACCTTCCGCAGGATTTCCAACGTCACATACAGGACGGTTTCCATCCGGGCGGTATCCGTTTTGCGCAGCACCCAGGGCGCATTTTCTGCGAAGTAGGCGTTCGTATCCCCCAGCACATGCCATACGGCCTCGAGTCCCTTGCTGAACTCCTGGCGATCGTAAGCGCTGCGCGACAGCTCCAGCAGTGCCTCGGCGTCGTCCAGTAGTTCCCGGTCGGCGTCGGTGAAGTCGCCTGGGGTGGGGACGAGTCCCCCACAGTTCTTGGCGACCATGGACAGGGAGCGTTGGGCCAGGTTGCCGAGGTTATTGGCCAGATCCGAATTCATCCGGGCGACGATCGCGTCGTGGCTGTAGTTTCCGTCGGCGCCGAAGGGGACTTCGCGCAGCAGGAAGTACCGCGTCTGGTCCAGACCGTAGTTTTCCACCCAGTCGGCGGGGGCCACGGTATTGCCCAGGGACTTGGACATCTTCACGCCGTTGTTGTGCAGGTGGCCGTGGATCATGATCCGGCGTGGCAATTCCAGCCCGGCGGACATCAGGAAGGCCGGCCAGTAGATGGCGTGGAAGCGGGAAATGTCCTTGCCAATGACGTGCAGGTCCGCGGGCCAGTATTTACGGAAGGAGGCCGAATCGGTGTCCGGGAAACCCACCCCGGTCAGGTAGTTGGTCAGCGCGTCCACCCACACGTACATCACGTGGGCCGGGTTTCCGGGTACGGGGATCCCCCAGTCGAAGGAGGTGCGTGAGACCGAGAGGTCGTTCAGCCCACCCTCAACGAAACGGATGACCTCGTTGAACCGGTAGTGCGGTGCCCCGAAGTCGGGCTGGTCGCGATAGAGATCCAGCAGTTTGTCCTGGTAGGCGGAGAGGCGGAAGAAATAGGATTCCTCTTCGGTCCAGGTCACCTCGGTATCGGATTCGGTGGCGTACCGGATGCCGTCCTCGCGGACCTCGGTCTCGTCCTGACCGTAGAAGGCTTCGTCGCGCACCGAGTACCAGCCGGCGTACTTATCGAGGTAGATATCGCCGCGTTCCTCCATGCGCTTCCAGATGGCCTGGGCGGCTTCGAGGTGGTCCACGTCGGTGGTGCGGATGAACCGGTCGTAGCTGATCCCCAGTTCGTCCTGCGCCTCCTGGAAGACGTCCGAGTTGCGCTGGGCGAGCTGGCGGGGCGTGATGCCTTCCTTCTCGGCGGTCTGCAACATCTTCTGGCCGTGTTCGTCCGTACCGGTCAGGAAAAAGACGTCACCCCCGTCCAGGCGCTTGAAACGCGCCATGGCGTCCGTGGCAATGAACTCGTAGGCATGGCCGATATGCGGGTCGCCATTGGGGTACGAGATGGCCGTGGTGATGTAGAACGGGGTCTGATCCTGAGTTGAAGTCACCCCAGAAATCTACCGCACCCTGGAGCTCCGCCGCCCATCGACGCTGTAGTAACCGGACTCATCGGCCCCGGCGGGCCCATCCGCAGCTTGCGACGCAGGGCGTGGGGTGCACCGACCATGCCGATGTCCCACACGCCCTGCGGCGGGTTGATGCTGCGCGTGAATTACTCGGAGAGGTCTACTTCGCGGGCCGTGGTAGCGCTAATCGAATCCCTGACCTCATCCAGGACCCCCGCCGGCAGGGAGGAGTCCACAGCGAGCACTGCCAGGGCCGGGCCGCCTTCCTCATTGCGGGAGACCTGCATGGCGGCGATGTTGACCCCGTGCTGGCCCAAGGTGCTGCCCAAGGTGCCGATGACCCCTGCCCGGTCCTGGTAGATCAGCACGATCATGTGTTCGGCGATCGGGATCTCGAGTTCATACCCGCCAATTCCGACCAGCTTCTCGATCTGCTTCGGCCCCGTCAGGGTGCCGGTGACCGAAATTTGCTGGCCGTCGGACAGGGCGCCCTTCAGGGTCAACGCGTTACGGTATTCGGGTGATTCGGTGGTGGTGACCAGCCGGGTGGAGATCCCGCGCTGTTCGGCCAGCACGGGGGCGTTCACATAGGAGACCTGGTCGGAGACGATATCCCGGAAAACGCCCTTCAGTGCCGAGAGTTCCAGCACCTTGACATCGAGTTCGGCAATCTCCCCGGCCACCTCGACATCCAGGGAGGTGAGCGAATCCACGGTCAGCGCGGTGAAGATGCGTCCGAGCTTCTCGATCAGCGGGATGCCGGGGCGTACCTGTTCGTCGATGACGCCGCCGGCGACGTTGACCGCGTCGGGGACGAGTTCTCCCGAGAGCGCCTGGCGGACCGATTTGGCGACCGAGACGCCCGCCTTTTCCTGGGCTTCCGCGGTGGAGGCGCCCAGGTGGGGGGTGACGGTGACGTTGTCGAAGTCGAAGAACGGCAGGTCGGTGCTGGGTTCTGAGACGTACACGTCCACCCCGGCGCCGGCGATCTGGCCCTCTTTCAGCGCGGTATACAGGGCGTCCTCGTCGATCAGGCCGCCACGGGCGACGTTGACGACGTAGGCGCTGTCCTTCATTTTGCCGAAGGCCTCGGCACCGAGCATGCCCAGGGTTTCGGGGGTTTTGGGCATGTGGATGGTCACGAAGTCCGAGGTGGCCAGCAATTCGTCGAGTTCGAGCAGGCGCACCCCCATCTGCTGGGCGCGGGCGCTGGTGACGTAAGGGTCATAGGCGACCACATCCATGCCGAAGCCCTGCAGCCGGGCCGCCACGAGGGCGCCGATACGGCCCAACCCGATGATGCCCGCGGTCTTCTCATAGAGTTCGACGCCGGTGTAGGCCGAACGCTTCCAGGCACCGGATTTCAGCGAGGCGTTGGCCGCGGGGATCCTGCGGGCCAGCGAAACAATATGCCCGACGGTGAGTTCTGCAGCCGAGATGATATTTGAGGTCGGGGCGTTCACGACCATGACACCGGCCTGGGTGGCGGCCTTGATGTCCACGTTGTCCAGTCCGACGCCGGCGCGGGCGATCACCTTGAGCTTGGTCGCGGCGGCGATGGCCTCGGCGTCGACCTGGGTGGCTGAACGAACCAGGATCGCCTCGGCGTCCACGATGGCCTCCAGCAGCTGGGTTCGATCGGAACCATCGGTGCTGCGGATCTCAAAGTCCGGGCCCAACGCCTGGACGGTGGCGGGCGAGAGTTCTTCGGCCAAGAGGACGACGGGCTTGGTTTCTGACACGGAGGTGGCACCTTTGCGATCGACGGATGCGGATCGGGGCCGGGTCGTTCGGTCCCGAAGGTCCAGATTATCCTCCGGGGCCTCCCCTGCCCGTGTGCAAGTGCGGATATTACGATCAGCGATGCCCGGGCCGGCGAATATGACGTGCTGGTTCCCACACATGACCAGAAAAGGCGATCGCCCGCCCCGTCGGAACGGGACGGGCGATCACCGTCGTGCTGTGGGTGCGCCGGGGCGCTGTCGATCTAGCGGGCGGTGACGCCGTCGGTGTAGTCGTCGTCGGTCTGGATCCAGGAGAACAGCTTGCGCAGGTCCCGGCCGGTGGACTCGATCGGGTGATCCTCGCCCTTCTTGCGCAGCTCAAGGAATTCCTTCCCGCCGGCTGCCTGGTCATCCATGAAGCGCTTGGCGAAGGAGCCGTTCTGCACGTCGGCGAGGACGGCCTTCATGTTTTCCTTCACCTCGGGGGTGATCACCCGCGGGCCGGAGACGTAGTCGCCGTACTCGGCGGTGTCCGAAACGGACCAGCGCTGCTTGGCGATGCCGCCTTCGACCATCAGGTCGACGATGAGCTTGAGCTCGTGGAGGACCTCGAAGTAGGCGATCTCGGGCTTGTAGCCGGCTTCGGTCAGAACCTCGAAGCCGTACTGCACCAGCTGCGAGGCGCCGCCGCAGAGCACTGCCTGCTCGCCGAAGAGGTCGGTTTCGGTTTCTTCGGTGAACGTGGTCTCAATGACGCCGGCGCGGGTTCCGCCGATGCCCTTGGCATAGGACAGGGCCAGTTCCTTGGCCTTCCCCGAGGGGTTCTGCTCCACGGCGATGAGATCCGGCACGCCACGGCCTGCTTCGAATTCGCGGCGGACGATATGGCCCGGGCCCTTGGGGGCGACCATGGCGACGTCGACATCTGCCGGCGGCTGGATGTAGCCGAAGCGGATGTTGAAGCCGTGCCCGAAGAACAGTGCGTCGCCGGCCACCAGGTTCGAGGCGATCTCGTCCTGGTAGACCTTGGACTGGATCTGATCCGGTGCCAGGAGCATGATCACATCTGCTTCGGCTGCCGCCTCGGCGACACCCACGACCCGCAGGCCCTCTGCCTCGGCCTTGGCGCGGGAGGCTGATCCTTCGCGCAGGCCGACGCGGACGTCGACGCCGGAATCGCGCAGGCTCAGCGCGTGGGCGTGGCCCTGCGAGCCGTAGCCGATCACGGCCACCTTGCGGCCCTGGATGATCGAAAGGTCTGCGTCGTCGTCGTAGTACATGTCGGTCACGGTGATAACTCCTTGGTGCTATTCGGTATCTGAGTCTGGAAGTATTTTGTTGCTGTTCAGGCGGAGACCGCACGCAGGGCGCGGTCCGACATCGATTTGGAACCGCGGCCGATGGCCAGGGTGCCGGATTGAACGATTTCGCGGACCCCGAAGGGTTCCAGGACGGCCAACAGCGCATCGAGTTTATCCGGGGTGCCGGTGGCCTCGATGACCACTGAGTCCGTGGCCACGTCCACGATGGAGGCCCGGAAGAGGTCTGCCGCCTGGGTGACCTGCAGCCGGGTGGCTGCGTCGGCACGCACCTTGACCAGGATATGGTCGCGCTGCACCGAGGAATCGGGGGTCAGTTCAACGATTTTGATGACGTTGATCAGCTTATTGAGCTGCTTGGTCACCTGCTCGAGGAGGTCTCCTTCGGCGTCGACCACGACGGTCACCCGAGACATCCCGGGCACTTCGGTGGGGCCCACGGCCAATGAGTTGATGTTGAACGCCCTGCGGGCGAACAGGCCGGCCACGCGGGTCAGGACGCCGGGGACGTCCTCCACGAGCACTGAAAGGGTATGGCGTGCCATGGTCCTAGTCCTCCTCTTCCCATTCGGGGGTCATGCCGCGGGCGATCTGGATCGCATCATTGCTCACGCCGGTGGGGACCATCGGCCACACCATGGCGTCGGCACTGACGACGAAGTCGATCACGACCGGACGGTCATTGATTTCCAGCGCCTGCTGGATCGTGGCGTCGATGTCCTCATCGCGTTCGCAGCGCAACCCCACGCAACCGTAGGCGTCGGCGAGTTTGACGAAATCGGGCACCCGCGCCGTTCCGTGACCGGTGTTCAGGTCGGTGCTGGAGTAGCGGCCGTCGTAGAACAGGGTCTGCCATTGGCGGACCATGCCCAGGGAGGAGTTGTTGATGACCGCCACCTTGATCGGGATCTTGTTGATCACGCAGGTGGCCAGTTCCTGGTTGGTCATCTGGAAGCAGCCGTCGCCGTCGATGGCCCAGACCACGCGGTCGGGGTTGCCGACCTTCGCGCCCATGGCCGCCGGGACGGCGTAGCCCATCGTTCCCAGACCACCGGAGTTCAGCCACTGGTGGGGGCGTTCGTATTTCACGAACTGTGCCGCCCACATCTGGTGCTGGCCGACCCCTGCCGCGTAGACGCCTTCGGGCCCGGTCAGGGCACCGATGCGTTCGATGACCCGTTGCGGTGCGGTGAGGCCGTCCTCGGTTTCGGTGAAGCCGATCGGGTAGGTCTTGCGCAACCGGTCCAGGGTCGACCACCACTGGGTCAGATCCGGGTGGCCGTCGCTGGCGAACCGTGCCCGGCAGGCTTCGGTCAGCTCGGGCAGGATCTCCTTGACCGAGCCGACGATCGGAACATCGGCGGTGCGGTTCTTGGAGATTTCGGCGGGGTCGATATCGGCGTGGATGACCTTGGCGTACGGGGCGAAGGTGGACAGCACCCCGGTCACGCGGTCATCGAACCGGGCGCCGAGGGTGATCAGCAGGTCAGACTGCTGCAGGGCCGTGACCGCCGAGACCGAGCCGTGCATGCCGGGCATCCCCACGTGCAGGTCATGCGAGTCGGGGAAGCCGCCGCGGGCCTGCAGGGTGGTGGCCACCGGGGCACCGACCAGTTCGGCCAGCTCGATGAGCTCGGCCGAGGCATGGCCCTTGATGATGCCGCCGCCGACGTAGAAGGCCGGGCGTTGGGAGGCGCCGATCAGCTTGGCGGCCTCGCGGACCTGCTTGGCATGACCACGCACGACGGTGCGGTAGCCCGGCAGGTCAATCTTTGGCGGCCAGGAGAAATCTGCCTTGCCCTGCTGGGCGTCCTTGGTGATATCCACCAGGACCGGCCCCGGCCGTCCCGTGGCGGCGATATGGAAGGCTTCGGCCATCACCCGCGGGATATCGGCGGCCTTGGTCACCAAGAAGGAGTGCTTGGTGATCGGCATGGTGATGCCGACGATGTCCGCCTCCTGGAAGGCGTCCGTACCGATGAAGGCCGAATGCACCTGTCCGGTAATGGCGACCATGGGGACCGAGTCCATATGGGCGTCGGCAATGGCGGTGACGAGGTTGGTGGCGCCGGGGCCGGAGGTGACGATGCATACCCCGACTTCCCCGGTGACCATGGCGTAGCCCTGTGCCGCGTGGCCTGCGCCCTGTTCATGGCGGACCAGGACATGGTTGAGCCTGGTCGAGTCCATCAGTGGGTCGTAGGTGGGCAGGATAGCCCCTCCCGGCAACCCGAAGACGTCCTTGACGCCCAGTTCTTCCAGCGAGCGGACGATGGCTTGTGAGCCAGTCATCTCAGTGGGTGCCACGGTGTTATTCGGACCCTGGACAGGGTTCGAGGCATCCACGGTGGAAGAGACAGGAGCATGATCCTTGGCACGGCCGGCGGCCTGGGCCACCAGTGACGGACTGATGGGTGTTCCGTTACTCATCGGATATTCCTTCTCTTCTCTAGTTCTGCGCATAAAAATACCCCGCTGGCCATCATGGCTTCAGAGGGGTTCGCGCGTCACCGTGTCCTACAAACGAGGCTTAGGCTCCGCGCTTGGTAACTAGTAGGACTTCGGTTCGGATCTGCATGTCTTCAGTTTCCCCGGTGCTGCGGGGGCTGTCAACGAAACCCACTGCCTGTCTCAATATGTGGACGCGACGTCCAGTCCGTGGACACGTCCGGTGGCCGGACGTCGCATCCCGTTGCCTTAGTTAGCCACAGTAGGCTCCCGTGCTGGCGGACTTCACGAGCTTGGCGTATTTGCCCAGCACGCCGGTGGTGAACTTGGCCGGCAGCGGCTCCCAGCCTTCACGGCGGGATGCCAGTTCCGCTTCGTCGACCAACAGGTCGAAGGAGCGGGCGGCAATGTCCACGCGGATCCTGTCCCCGTCCTTGACGAAGGCGATGGGGCCGGCGTCCACGGCTTCGGGTGCCACGTGCCCGATGCACAGGCCGGTCGTCCCTCCGGAGAACCGTCCGTCGGTCAGGAGCAGTACGTCCTTGCCCAGTCCTGCCCCCTTGATGGCTCCGGTAATGGCGAGCATCTCGCGCATCCCGGGTCCACCCTTGGGCCCTTCATAGCGGATGACGACGACGTCGCCAGCCTTGATCTCACCCTGATCCAGCGCGTCCAGGGCACCCTGTTCGCGCTCGAAGACGCGGGCGCTGCCCTCGAAGACGTCAGCGTCGAATCCGGCACTCTTGACGACCGCACCCTCGGGAGCCATCGACCCCATGAGCACGGTGATCCCGCCGGTGGCGTGGATGGGGTTGTCCAGCGCGCGCAGGACGTGTCCATCCAGTGCCGGGGGCTCAATATCGGCCAGGTTCTCGGCCACGGTTTTACCGGTAACTGTCAGGCAGTCCCCGTGGATCAGGCCCGCGTCGAGCAGTGCCTTCATGACCACCGGAACGCCGCCGATCTTATCGACGTCGTACATCACGTATTCGCCGAAGGGCTTCAGGTCCCCCAGGTGCGGGATCTGATCGCCGATGCGGTTGAAGTCCTCGAGCTTGAGGTCAACGTTTGCTTCGCGGGCGATGGCGAGCAGGTGGAGCACGGCGTTGGTGGATCCGCCAAAGGCCATGGTCACGGCGATCGCGTTCTCGAAGGCCTTGCGGGTCATGATGTCGCGGGCGGTGATGCCCTTGCGCAGCATGTTCACCACGGCTTCGCCGGACTTGCGCGCGAACATATCGCGGCGGCGGTCCGCCGAGGGCGGGGCTGCGGAGCCGGGCAGTGACATGCCCAGTGCCTCGCCGATGCAGGCCATCGTGTTGGCGGTGTACATGCCGCCGCAGGCTCCTTCGCCCGGGCAGATGGCCCGTTCGATGGTGTCCAGATCCTTTTCGCTCATCTTGCCTGCAGCACAGGCCCCAACGGCTTCGAAGGCGTCAATGAGAGTGACTTCCTTCTCCGTGCCGTCCTCGAGTTTGGCGGTGCCCGGCATGATCGATCCGGCGTAGACGAAGACGCTGGCCAAATCGAGCCGTGCCGCGGCCATCAACATGCCGGGTAGGGACTTATCGCAGCCGGCCAGCAGGACCGATCCGTCGATGCGTTCGGCCATCATGACCGTTTCCACCGAGTCGGCGATGACCTCACGCGAGACGAGAGAGAAATGCATGCCCTCGTGGCCCATGGAGATGCCGTCGGAAACCGAAATGGTGCCGAACTGCATGGGGAAGCCGCCACCTGAGTGGACACCTTCCTTGGAGGCCTGCGCCAACCGGTTCAGGGAGAGGTTGCAGGGAGTAATTTCGTTCCACGAGCTGGCCACGCCAATTTGCGGCTTGGCGAAGTCGTCGTCTCCCATGCCGACCGCGCGGAACATTCCGCGGGCCGGGGCCGCATGGATGCCGTCGGTGACGGCGCGGCTGCGTGGCTTGATGTCTATGGTGCTGTCCTGGCTCATAAACCAGAGTCTAGAACTCCCCGGCAAACGCAACGAACCCGTGACCTGCTTTTGAAACATTTGCCCTGAACTATCAGTCCATTCCCTTTAGGATGGACGGCATGGGGAAAACAGACAGTGACGTCAGCGCGCCCGAGACGACGGAAGACTCGACGCTCAAGGCCCATCTGCACCGCGCCTTCGATCAGCAGATCCCTAATTTCGGTAGCTACAACCTCGTCTATGCGACGGGGCGTGCCGGTGAAGGCGGCAAATATATTGTCGGATACCGGCGCGAGCCGATGGAAATCCTGGTTGCCCCCTTGCATGCAGGGACCTTGGCTGCCCTTGAACCAGCCGTGGCGATCAACCTGACCAACCTCAGTCATTTGGCCGAGGATCGTGCCGGTGGCCACGAGGTGGGGACCAGCACCGGCCGCGTCTACCGCTTCGAAGTCGCCCCGGAAACGACAGTCGATGCCCCGCCAGCTGCAACCAGCGCCCCGGGTGCCCGCGTCAGGCTCCAACAGCACCACGATGCCGAAGATTTCTCAGCATTTTTCGATGAGTTCCTGACCCTTTTGGACGGGTTCGGTGAGCCGGAGAACGTCGAGAGCGACCAATAGTCACAGCCCTGACTACCCAATGGCCCTCGGATATCCACACGGAATTTGCGCCTGCGGGCCGCAGACCATACGTTGAAAGCTCGAACTATCGTATTGCCATTAGCCGAAGGAAAAGGGCGGTGCCATAGCGGCCTTGACGGACTTCTCCCAAGGCTTCACGACGTCAAGTACTGGGGCACCATGTTTCAAGAGCACGAAGGCAGAAAATCCCTGACCGAACTGGATCACCCCCGCAGTTCCAGAAGTGTTCCCGTGGCATCTCAGTCTGGCGACAAGCACTTTTCTGGCGCCACCACGGCATGCTCGCTTGAGCGCATCCTCGGTCTACTCGAGGTGCTGGGGTTCGAAATCGATCAGTTCATGCGTTTTAATGCACGGCCCGACGACAAGGATGACGAAGTTGCCTTGTCCTGGATGCATACAGCGATGGAAGACATGTCGGCCACCCTCGTTGGCGTCTCAGCAGATCCGCATCATCGCAACGAAGCCTGATTCACCAGCTGCCGACGTCGCTGCATTTCGCGCCTGAGCGCCCTATCAGCCCTGCTGGATCGGCGCCCTCCCCTGGCTAGAGCGACGAGGCGCCACACCTGCGCTAAGCATCCGACGTGTCTTCGCAGGTCACCATCAGTTGATTCTTTTAGTGCTGGATCGCCTCGAACACGGAGTTGTGGATAACTATTCAACACGGTTGATTTTCGGGTTAGGGTGCTTTTACGCCCGTTTTCATTGTCGAACCCGGAGGCCTCATGCCGGTCACGATCGCAAGAAAGACGCTCAGCAGATTCGCCGTTGGAGCAGCCATCGCCATCGCCCTCAGCGCTTGCTCGCCCACAGACGGCGCAGAAACCACGGCTTCCGGAGACGACGAGTCCTCCTCATCCCCAGCCACACAGTCAACAGGTGATAAGGACAGCAGCACTGCTGCCTCCCCCACGACGAAGTCCTCCTCGGCAACTCCGATAGCCGCAAGCTCCGATGGCCCCGCCAAGAATTGGCCCGTGCCAAAAATGCCTGCAAAGGCCAAGAAGCACGACCTTGAGGGCGCAGCCGAATTCACCAAGTACTACTTCGAACTTATCGAATACACCTCGGTGACCAACGAGTCGAAACCCATCAGCAAGGTTTCCTCCTCGGACTGCGAACTATGCGACGAGGCCATTATCGAACCTGCAAAACACAACAAGGAAAAGGGCGGCTGGAACACGGGCGGCGCGTTCGATCTTTCAATCAGCTCTGCTCAAAAGGAGGGACCAGATGAAGTCTGGGTCTCCTTCACATACTTGCAAGCAGGAGGCCAAGTTTACGATCCAGACAAAACCGTACGGACGACTCTCGAGGAAACCTCAACGCCCGTCGTCGGTTCCTTCTTTTTGGGATGGAAAGATGGATGGCGCGTCAACTCGGTGGAGTTCCCTGAATCATGAGCGTCCAACAATGAACACCAAAGTCGGTTGTTTTCGCCCCGTTCGGGCCATTATTTTTGCGTTCGCGCTGGCACTAGTATTCGGCGGGAACGCTGCCTTCGGCGCCCCTCAGTCAAGACAACCTAATGATGACTCTGGGGCGATAATTGGATTCGAGAATCGGCATGCTACAGCGACAAAAGACGCGTCTATCGCTCCTCGAAAACGCCACCAAAACAAGGTGGGGAGTACGCGTAAGACCGACGTTTTGCCAAATACACCACCAAAAGGACGTGCTGGTGGAGCTAAGAAATCAACGGCAAAGGCTCCTTCGAACTCTATGAAATACAGAGTCTCGTATTCGACTACCTGCGCCCTACAGCTTGGTGGCAATGGAAGCTGCAAGACATTTGATGAAGCTCCATGCCCTGACAATCAACCGCTGAAAGTCCGCACTATTCGGACCCCGGCCGGCGCACTCGTATCCCGGGACACCTATTGCAAGACGGAGCCTCCACCGCAAGCACCCGAAGGTTCACCTGCGAAACCAGAAGATCTTCAGCGCGCAGTCCAGGAGCAAAGGACCATCGAAGTCACTCCTGCAGAGTTTCAGAGTTTTCCCATTCGTGGTTCTCAGGTTAAGAGTCAGCCCTCAGGATTCTCCTTGCGGAATGGTCACGCACATATGTACGCCGCTCCAAACCCTCAGACATTCAGCGTCGACATTTATGACGAGCCTGTTCGTGTCCGGGCAATCCCCCAGTCCTACCTCTGGAACTACGGCGACGGCCACAGCAGAAAACTGCAAAAACCCGGAAAACCCATCCCGAATCACACCTTCGATCAACCGACGGACACCAGCCATGTGTATGACGAGACCGGCGATTTCACCATCCAACTGAGCACCGCCTATCGCGGCGAGTACTCCGTCGATGGCGGGCCATGGATGCCAATCCCCGGTACGGCTAGCGTCCCGAGTGACCCCATGCCCATGAGCGTTTGGCGCACCAAGAAACTCTTGGTCGACCAGGACTGTGCCAATAATCCCGGTGGCCCGGCCTGTGATTCCCCGTTCCTCCGAGAGAAGTCCGCGGCAAAATAGTCATCCGTTCGCTAGCTCGACGGAACACCACAGGTCTTGACGGGAGCCATGCGTCGACCTAGAGCAGGTGCTCACCCTGATGCACGAGATTCTTCGGCCGCTCCCCCGCAGCCATGCTGGCCATCTGCTCACGAAGCAGCTGGGCGATCCGGGGTGGGAAGGCTTCAGTATTACCGCCGACATGCGGCGTGATCAATGCATTCGGGAGCTTCCATAGCGGGTGATCGCTGGGTAAAGGCTCGGGGTCGGTCACGTCGAGGGCACAGTGCAGTCGCCCTGATGCTACTTCGGCTGTCAGCGCATCGGTATCGACGACCGGGCCACGGGCCACGTTGACGACCACTGAGCCGTCGGGCAAGGCGGCCAAGAGTTCCCGACCCAACAGGTGGTGGGTTGAATCGTTGAGCGGAACGATGGCAATAACGGCTTCGAGCTCGGGGGCAAGCTCCATCAGCTCGTCCAGACCGTGCACCGGCCCGTGTTCGTCGGTTCGAGCGTGGGTGCCGATACGAACCAGGTCAATCTCGAAGGGGTCCAACCGGCGTCGAATTTCCTCGCCGATTCCGCCCACCCCGATCAAACCGACCCGGCGATCGGCCAGCCCCTTCCAGCGTGCCGAATCCCAGGTGCCAGTCAGCTGGTTCTGTGCCGCTTGGCCCATTCCACGCAAGGCCGCTATCAGCAGTCCGACGGCCAGTTCCGCGGTGGCCGCTGCGTGGACTCCGTGCGCCGAGGCAATGGCGATGTCTTCGCCTACTGCGTCCATCACGCCGTCGTAGCCCGTGGATTGGGTGTGGACCAAGCGGAGATTGGATGCTTTCCGAACGTTTCCCCACCGCTTCTTTGAGGCCATCGAGTACGGCAAGACCACCGCTCCGATGTCTTCCAGCGCCACTCCCTGCGGTTCGCTGTCCAAATCCCACACTCCGCAACGCACGCCCGCAGGCAGCGGCGAGCAGGCATCGAGCAGGTAGTGGTCAGGGACAGTAAAGGTAGAGATGGGTTCCATGCACACAGCTTAGGATTCATCCCCGGCAAGACCGCCAATTCGGGTCTGAAAATTCCTAAAAATGTGACACGGAACCCATTCAGGGAAGCGATTTTGCGCGGTCGGAAAAGTGCTGGTAATGTTTCATCTCGTTGCAAAGCGCGGCCTCGCAAGGGATTCGCAGGAAGCAATAATGCACCTCTAGCTCAATTGGCAGAGCAACTGACTCTTAATCAGTAGGTTTCGGGTTCAAGTCCCGAGGGGTGCACAACCGATAAAAGAGGCCGGCCGCGAGGCTGGCCTCTTTTTATATATCCGGACACTTGGAGGAAGCCCATGACCACCCCATCCCAGCGCCTCGCCGTCGGCGATCCAGCGCCCGCTTTCACCTTGACCGCCGCGGACGGCTCCGAGGTTTCGCTCTCTGACTATGCCGGACGGAAGGTCGTCGTCTACTTCTACCCGGCGGCCATGACCCCCGGCTGCACCAAACAGGCCTGTGACTTCCGTGACTCGCTCTCCTCGCTGGCCTCCGCCGGCTACCAGGTGCTGGGAGTGTCACCGGATTCACCGACGAAACTGGCGAAGTTCACCGAGAAGGAAGCGTTGACGTTCCCCGTGCTTTCGGATGAGGACCACTCCGTCGCCGCCGCCTTTGGCGCCTGGGGCGAAAAGAAGAACTATGGCCGCGTCTATGAGGGCCTGATCCGCTCGACGATCGTGGTCGGCGAAGACGGAAAGGTCCAGCTCGCCCAGTACAACGTCCGCGCCACCGGCCACGTGGCAAAACTGCACCGAGATTTGGGGCTCGACACCGTTTCTTAAGTGCGGGCGCCAATTCACGGTTCTTGCAAGGGGTTCCGTTACACTGGTTGAGGCCTTCCGCATGTAGAGGGCCTCAGCGAGCGTGGCGGAATTGGTAGACGCGCTGGATTTAGGTTCCAGTGTCTTAGGACGTGGGGGTTCAAGTCCCCCCGCTCGCACCAGGTGATGATGCACGACGACAACGAAGCACCCATCGGCTCGTCGCAGGACCGTCATTGGCCCCGCAAAACACAACGGGATGCGCCCCTAGACAAGGAGCAAGTGAGCGTGGAGTCCACCAACCGCCCCGGCGACGTTCAGGGCCCTGGTACCTCGTTCTCCCGGGGAATCCGCCCCTCGCGCCGCACGGTGTTGGGCCTCGGCTCCATCGCCATGGCGGGGCTGGTCGGCTGCACGAAGGCCACGACACCCGAAGAACTGCCCACCGCTGCACCTCCCTCGACGTCGATCGTGAAGAACCTGGAAATACGGTTCGGCACCCCCGCGGCACCGGCCATCCTGGATCCGGCCCTCGCCTCGGATAACGAATCCTTCCGGGTCACCCGACAAATCTTCGAATCCCTGATCAGCGTTGACCCGGATACCGGGGCCCCCACCCCGGGGTTGGCCACCGAGTGGAAGATCAGCAAAGACGGACTCACCTACACCTTCACCTTGCGCGACGGGGTTTCCTTCCACGACGGCACGGAGTTCAATGCCGATGCCGTCGTTCACAACTTCGAACGATGGGCCAACCTTCCCCAGGATCTCGGAGGAAAGGTCGGTCAGGCTTTCGAATCGGTCTTCCACCACACCGAGGTGCAGCCGGCCGGGGACACCGGCATTGCGCAGGACTCCCAGGCGGCCACCCAATCCATGCTGCGCTCCCCCAACGTCCTCGGTGGGTTGAAGCTGACCAAGGATTCCGGCAAGGACTCGGCTCCGAAGGACAAGTTCGAGACGGTGACGGCCAGTTACTACGACAGTTGCCGCGCCGTGGACTCCCACACGTTCGTGTTGAAATTGACCAAACCGATCACTGGTTTGATCGATGCCCTGACTCTCCCGGGTTTCGGCATCGCTTCCCCCTCCGCGCTCCGCAAGTACAAGGCCGACGAGGCGAAGAAGGATGCTTCGGGCAGTCTCAGCACCGGTTTCAGCCGGCATCCGGTCGGCACCGGCCCCTACCTCTTTGATGAAGCAGAAGCTGAATCGGTC
>NZ_JBQSYU010000018.1:0-69402 GCF_052379645.1 Arthrobacter sp. 179
TCCCTTGGAGACCGGCACGACCCGGGGGGCGAGGGGCTTGGCCTCGTCCGTGGCGTATTCATAAGTAGTCATCGCGGCCTACTCCCCTTCCTCTCCCGGAATGGTGATGGAATTGACCTCGTCCGGCTTGCGGCTGTAGTCCTTGCCGATGTGTCCGTCTTCCATCTCGGAAAGCTTGGACTTGAACTCGGCTTCGGAAACGACCTCGACGTTGAAGAGCATCTCGGAGTGGTACTCGCCGCACAGCTCGGCACATTTGCCGGCGTACGTGCCCTCCTCCTGCGGAGTGAGGTAGATCGTATTGGTCTTGCCCGGAATCATGTCGAGCTTCTGCAGGAAGGCAGGAACCCAGAAGGAGTGGATGACGTCACGGCTGTTCAGCTCGAGCGTCACCGAGGTGTCGACCGGCAGGTACAACGTGGCGATTTCATCGTTCTTGCCCTTGGAACCATCCAAGTGGGCCTGAACGCTGGCATCGTACTTTTCTTCGCCCTGGTAGGAATAGTTGTAATCCCAGGCCCACTGCTTCGCCTGGACATCAACGACCAGTTCGGAATCGACGGGTTCTTCGATGGCGGTCTGGGTGCTATCCGAGAACGTGAAGAACGTCAGGACCATCATCAACGGCACTGCCGTGTAGAGGATCTCCATGGGGAGGTTGTAGCTGAGCTGGCGTGGGAAACCGACTTCGCCCTTACGGCGGCGGTAGGCCACGATGCACCAGATCATCAGCCCCCAGGTCATGATGCCGACCAGAAGGACGGTGACCCATGTGTGGACCCAGAGATCCTGGATGCTTGCAGTGTGGTTGGTGATATCCCGGGATTCGTTCGGGAGCCAGCCACGCTGGACTTGTTCTGAACAACCCGTCAGCAGCAGCGCCCCCGCGCCGGCGATGGCCAGTACCTTGGCCTTGCCCCTGCGACTGCTGCTGGTTCGGTCTTGCGAACTCACAGACGGCCCTTCCTCTTTGTTGGTGCGATACGTGGTCTCGGAGCTGCCAGATTCGGTTCCGGCCGCAGCAAGGCATCCGGCACCGGCACTTCGAGACCAATAGTTTTACTACTCATCGTAGAGCTTACCCTCTCGAACGACGGAATGCCGACCGAAACCCCGTGTCAACCGATGGTTACGTTGACGTGGGATTCAGGTCGGCAGCGTCCTAGTGGAACGAGTCGCCGCAGGCGCAGGAGCCGCCGGCGTTGGGGTTGTCGATGGTGAAGCCCTGCTTGGAGATGGTGTCCTCGAAGTCGATGGAGGCACCGGCGAGGTAGGGCACGCTCATCTTGTCGATGATGACGTCGACCCCCTCGAAGGTGCGCACGGCATCACCATCGAGCTGGCGCTCGTCGAAGTAGAGCTGGTAGATCAGGCCGGAGCAGCCACCCGGCTGGACGGCCACGCGCAGGCGGAGATCGGTTCGCCCTTCCTGCTCCAACAGGCTGCGGACCTTTTCCGCGGCCACATCGGAGAGAAGCACCTCGTGGGTCTTGAGCTCCTCGGTGGAACCGGCGGTCGAATCATTGGTCGTGGCGGTCATCTGGTCCTCCAATATTGCTTGTTCCGGAGGGCGGCACCGTAGCGTGCCGTCCCCTCATGTCCCATGGTACGACAGGCACCCTTATTTCAGTCCTTCTGAATCAAGCCGCGCCAGAAGCAGTGCTTCGGCGATGACGGCCTTGCGGAAATCCTCGAGATGCAGCGACTCGTTGGCGCTATGGGCCCGCGAGTCGGGGTCCTCGACCCCGGTGACCAGGATCTGGGCCTGCGGGTAGACATCGAGCAGATCGGCGATGAACGGAATCGAGCCGCCGATGCCGGTTTCCACGGGGGTGACGCCCCAGGCCTTCTCCAAGGACCACAGGCTGGCCCGGGCGGCTGCCGCCTGGGTGTCGGTGGAGAAGGCATTGCCCTGTTCGACGGCGGTGAAGTCGACCTGGGCGCCGAAGAGGTCCTGTGACTCCACGTGGCGTTGCAGCGCCTCGGCTGCTTCCTGCGGATCCTGGCCGGGGGCCAACCTGACGCTGATCTTCAGCCGGGTCGACGGCTGCAGGGTGTTGGAAGACAGATCCACGGAAGGCATGTCCATGCCGATGACCGACAGTGCCGGTTTGTTCCAGAGCCGGTCGGCCAGCGCGCCGGTACCGGCCAGGCGGTATCCCTCGACCACCGAGGAATCGGCCCGGAAGTCGGCCTCGGCGTAGTCCACCGGATCGGTGTCGCGGGCCAGCAGACCCTCGACGGCGACGTTGCCTTCATCATCATGGAAGGAGGCGATCAGTCGCGCGGCCACGGTGGGGGCATCGAGGACCGGGCCACCGAACATGCCCGAATGCACTGCGTGGTCCAGGACGCGGACTTCGATCTCGGCGCCGACCATCCCCCGCAAGCTGGTGGTCAAGGCCGGGACACCGACCTTCCAGTTGCTGGAATCGGCCACGACGATCACATCGGAGGCCAACAGTTCGCGGTGCTTCTCCAGGAACGGGCGGAAGGAGGGCGAACCGGCTTCCTCCTCCCCCTCGAAGAAATAGGTCACTCCGACGCCGAAGTCCTCCACGACGTCGAGCACCGCGCGCAGCGAGGCGATGTGGACCATGATGCCCGCCTTGTCATCGGCGGCACCACGACCGTACAGCCGGCCCTCGGATTCGGTGGCTTCGAAGGGGGCGGTGTTCCACAGGTCCGGATCCCCCGGGGGCTGGACATCGTGGTGGGCGTACAGCAGGATCGTTGGCTTGCCGGGCTGGGCCGGGCGCCGGCCCACGACGGCCGGGGAGCCCGGCTTGCCCTCGGGGGTGTCCACCGAAAGGATCTGTACGTCCTCCATGCCGGTGGAACGGACCAATGCGGCGACGGCTTCGGCGCTGCGATCGAGTTCGGCGGCATCGAAGGCCTCCCAGGCGATCCCGGGGATGGCGACAAGGGATTTCAGCTCGGTCAGGGTCTGGTCGATGGCACGGTTCACGCGCTCGGTGATCGCTGCCAGATCGACGCCGTGATCGACGGCGGCGGAAACGGGTTCGGAAGTAGTCATGGCTTCAGCCTACAACCGCCCGGCGTTTCGGCTGCGGGAGAGGCCCGGCTAGACTTGGCACGTGTTTGGAAGCAAAAAAGCCGATGCCGCACAGCCGCCGGCCACCCCAGAAGAGTCAGACAGCCCGGCCCTAGGCAAGGGCACGCCGACGCCGAGGCGCAACAGCCAGCAGGCGCAGAACAAGCGTCCCCTGGTGCCCAGCGACCGGAAGGCGGCCAAGGCCCAGGCGCGCCAGCAGCGTTCGGCCGCCCAGGAGCGGATGCGTCTGGCCAACGAGACCGGCGACGAACGCTACCTCTCGACCCGGGACAAGGGTCCGCAGAAGCGTTTCGCCCGCAACTTCGTGGACTCCCGCTGGATGGTCGGTGAGTTCCTGATGATCATCATCCTGGTCTTCCTCATCATCTCCTTCTCGATGAGCAGCAACATCCAGGTCACCGCCTACGTCACCTTCGGTTTGTGGATCGTCCTGGGCGTCACGGTCCTGGACTCGTTCATCATGACGCGCCAGCTCAAACGGCGCTTGACCGATAAGTTCGGCACCCGGGACCGTGGAGTGCTGTGGTACGCGGCGATGCGCGGCCTGCAGTTCCGCAAGCTGCGCCTGCCGAAGCCGCAGGTCGCCCGCGGCGGACCGGTCGACTGACCGCACTGCTTCCCGGAGCATGCAACGAGGGCCCCCACCATCGGTGGGGGCCCTCGTTGCCTGTGTGCAGGATCAGCGACCGGAGAAGGCCTTGCGCAATCCGCGGTTGATCCGGGCGACCCAGAACGGGCCTTCATACAGGAAGGCGGTGTACCCCTGGACCAGATCCGCCCCGGCCGCCAGGCGTTCCAGGACATCGTCCGCCGTCTCCACTCCCCCGACCGAGATCACCGTGGACTCCTGTGGCAAGGTCGAGCGCAGGCGGCGCAGCACGTCCAATGACCTGGACTTCAGCGGGGCACCACTCAGACCGCCGGCTCCGTATTCGCGGATCCGATCGGGAACCGTGACCAATCCGGTGCGCTCGATGGTGGTGTTGGTGGCCACGACTCCTTCCAACCCGAGCTCGGTGACCAGCGCGGCCACGTCATCGACATCAGAGTCCGCCAGATCGGGGGCGATCTTCACCAGGAGGGGGACATGCCTTCCCGTGGTCCGGTCCGCTTCGGCCCCGACGGCGGCCAGCAGTGGACGCAACGAGTCGATGCCCTGGAGCAGGCGCAGCCCAGGAGTGTTCGGGGAACTGACGTTGACCACCAGGTAGTCCGCCGCGCCAGCCAGTTCCCGGGTTCCTGCCAGATAGTCCTCGATGGCATCGTCCAGCTCGACGAGTTTGGTCTTGCCGATGTTCAGGCCCACGACCGGCCGGTCGGGGCCGAACCGTCGGGTCAGGACGGGCAACGCGGCGCGGATCCGGGGGGCGACCGCTGCGGCACCGTCGTTGTTGAATCCCATCCGGTTGATCACCGCACGATCCTCGACGAGCCGGAACAGTCGTGGTTTCGGGTTCCCTGGTTGGGCCTGGCCGGTGATCGTCCCGATTTCGAGATGCCCGAAGCCCAGATCCGCCAGGGCCGCAACCCCGTGGCCCTCCTTGTCGAAACCGGCAGCCAGACCGAAGGGTGAGGGAAAATCAAGGCCCATGACCCGGCGCTTCAGGCTTGGGTGCGGGCGGGTGATCCGGCGCAGCACCGCCGAAGCCCCGGTGGTTTCGGCCAGGCGGATGAGCCGGAAGCCGATCTGGTGGGCCTTTTCGGGATCCATGCCGGAGAAGACCACACGGAAGAACGTCGGGTAGAAGCGCATGCCACCAGTCTTCCCTGCCCATGCTGCCGCTGCCAACTCCACCATGGATATGCTCGACACATGCATAGCGAGGAACCGCAGTACGCGGTCGACACCCGTCCCGGGCAGTGGGTCGAGGATGAACTGGGGCCGGGATTCAGCTACACCACGATTGCCCGCGGACGGGATGAGGAAGGTCCCCTCAGTGCCACGTTGGTGCGCTACCTGCCCGTCGAGGCGTCCTCGCCGGAGCCACCCCGGGAACAGAAGCATTGGCGCGATGCCATGCTCAACCTCCGCCAGGGACTGGACCGGGTCCTGGCCGGCGGGCCGCAGGCCGGCGCCGCCACCGAGGAGCCCACCGACGTCGTGCTGGGGATGCATGGCTGGACCGACTATTTCTACAACGCGGAACTGGCCAGGTATTGGGCCGGACGGGGATACCGTTTCTACGCGTTGGATCTGCGCCGGTACGGTCGCAGCCTCAGATCCTGGCAGACCCCGGGATTCGTCACCTCGCTCACCGAGTACGACGTCGATATCGAAGCCGCGCTGGCCACGATCAGGGAGGATGTGGGTCCGGTGGGCCGGACCCTCTGCGTGGCCCACTCCACCGGGGGTCTCACGGCGAGCCTCTACGCCCATCGCCACCCCGGGGTGTTCACGGCGCTGATCCTGAATTCACCCTGGCTGGAGATGCAGGGCAGCTGGTTGGTCCGCAACGCGGCCGCCGGACTACTCGATCCGTTGGCGAGGGTGCGGCCCAAGGCCAGGATCAAGCTCCCCGAGGTCGACCACTACTGGCAGTCCCTGTCCAACCGGGCGCATGGGGAATGGGACATCCATCCACTCTGGCGCCCACGCCATGCCTTCCCGGTCACCGCCGGATGGATCACTGCGGTCCTGGCCGGACACGCGGAGGTCAACCGGGGACTGGATATCAAGGCACCGGTGTTGGTGATGACCTCAGACCGGACGCATCTGGGGACCTCCTTCGAACCCGAGATGCTGGTTTCGGACACCGTCATCGAGGTGGAGACGGTCAGGCAGCGGGCCCTGAAGCTGGGCCACGAGGTGGCGATCGTGCGGATTGAAGCGGGGATGCATGACCTGTTCACCTCTGCTGCGCGGACCCGTGCGAAGGCCTACGAGGCGGTGACCCGGTTCTGCGACGGGTACGTCCCCGCGCCCTGAGCGGTTCCGGCATTCATTCGGTGGGGGTGTCCATGGCGGCGCCGAAGCGCCGATCGCGGCGGGCGTAGATCCCGACGGCCTCCCAGAGCGTGCGCCGGTCCACATCGGGCCAGAGCACATCCATGAAGACCATTTCGGCGTAGGCGGATTGCCAGAGCATGAAGTTGGAGGTCCGTTGCTCCCCCGAGGACCGCAGGAACAGGTCGACATCGGGAAGATCCGGTTCGTCCAGATAGCGTCCGATGGTCTTCTCGGAGATCCCGCGGGGTTTCAGCCGCCCGGCGGCGACATCCTCGGCGATCGCCGACACCGCGTCGGCGATCTCGGCCCGGCCACCATAGTTCACGCACATGGTCAGATGGCAGACGTCGTTGTCCTTGGTCTGTTCCTCGGCCTCGAGCAGTTCGTTGACCACCGAACGCCAGAGCCTGGGGCGCCGGCCGGCCCAGCGCACCCGGACCCCCCAGGCGTCGAGCTGGTCCCGCTGCCGGTGGAGCACATCCCGGTTGAAGCCCATCAGGAACCTGACTTCCTCGGGGCTGCGCTTCCAGTTTTCGGTGGAAAAGGCGTAGACCGACACGTATTTCACGCCCAGTTCGATCGCCCCGGCCATCACATCGAGCAGCGCGGCCTCCCCCGCCTTATGTCCTTCCGTGCGTGGCAGTCCGCGTTGGTTGGCCCAGCGTCCGTTGCCGTCCATCACGATGGCCACATGCCGGGGCACCAGCTCGGCGGGGATGCGTGGGGCCGTGGCACCACTGGGGTGCGGCCACGGGGCGAGGACGTCGGGACGGTTCGCCCGCTGGCGGGAGGATCGCTTCATCAATCAGGCTCTTTCCACGTGTTTGAGGGACTTGACGACCCGTTCCAGATGCCATTGCAGATACCCCGCCACCATACCGGCAGCCTCCCGTCGGGCCGAGGCATCGGCGTGAAGCGTCGCAGGCCAATCCCCGGTGAGCAGGGCGGCCAGCAGGGAAACGGTCGCCGGGGCCGGGGAGCTGGACCCGGCAGGACGGCATTCGGCGCAGACGACCCCGCCCAGGGGGATGTTCAGGGCGGTATGCGGGCCGGGGGCCCCGCAGTGCACGCAGTCGGTGAAGCTCGGGGCCCACCCGGCGGTGGCCAGCGCCCGGAGCAGATAGGAATCCAGCAGCAGGCCGGGATCCTGGGCGCCGCGGGCCATCGCCGCGATGGCACCGTGGAGCAACCTGAACTGGGTGGCCGCGGATTCGGTATCGGCTTCGGTGAGGCGCTCGGCGGTTTCGGCCATGGCGCTGGCACTGGTGTATCTCGAATAGTCCAGCGACAGGGACTGGCCGTAGGGATGGCGCAATTGGGCCTGGGTGATGATGTCCAGGCTCCGACCACGGACGACCTGGGCCTCTACGAACATGAAAGGCTCCAGGGTGGCCCCCATTTTGGAGCTGGTGCGGCGCACCCCCTTGGCCACGGCACGGACCTGGCCGTGATCGGAGGTCAGCAACACGATGATCCGGTCGGCCTCGCCCAACTTATAGGTGCGCAGGACCAGACCCCGGGTCCGGTAGGACTTCGCGGCGAAACTGGAACGGGGCACGGCTCCAGTATCCCAGAGAAGCCGTGCCCCATGTGCCGCCGGTGGCTGTAGTTGCCGCCTCAGGCCTGCTGTGCGTTGTCCCAGATTGCCCGGTTGACCGCCGAGATGACGGCCTTCAAGGAGGCGGTGGTGGTGTTCGCATCGATCCCCACGCCCCACAGCACACGTTCGCCGACCGCGCATTCGACGTAGGCGGCGGCCTGGGCCGAACCGCCTTCACTCAACGCGTGTTCGGTGTAGTCCAGGACGCGCAGATCCACGCCGTCGGCGGAGAGGATGTTCACCAGCGCGTTGATCGGGCCGTTTCCGGTTCCCGAACGTTCCTGCTCGACGCCGTTGGAGACCAGGGCCATGTCCAGGGTGAACGACCCGTCCTCGTCGGTGCGGGTGCGCGTGTTCCCCAACCGGTAGTGGCCCCAGCTCTCCCCCTCGAAGGTTTCGCAGGGCAGGTACTCGTTCTGGAACTGCTGCCAGATGCTTGCCGGGCTGATCTCCCCGCCGTCGCCTTCGGCCAGGCGTTGGATGACCCCGGAGAATTCGATCTGTGCCCGACGTGGCAGGTCCAGTGAATGGTCGTGCTTGAGCACGTAGGCGACCCCGCCCTTGCCGGACTGCGAGTTCACCCGGATGACCGCCTCGTAGGACCTGCCGATGTCCTGCGGATCGACCGGCAGGTAGGGAACGGCCCACGGGATGTCGTTGATGTCCTTGCCCGCTGCGGCGGCCTTGGCCTCCATATGTTCGAAGCCCTTCTTGATGGCGTCCTGGTGGGAGCCGGAGAAGGCGGTGAAGACCAGATCGCCACCATAGGGTGAACGTTCCGCGACGGGCAGCTGGTTGCAGTATTCGACGGTGCGGCGGATCGACTCCATGTCGGAGAAGTCGATCATCGGGTCGATGCCCTGTCCGTAGAGGTTCATCCCCAGGGTGATCAGGTCGACGTTGCCGGTGCGCTCCCCATTGCCGAACAGGCATCCTTCGATGCGGTCGGCGCCGGCCATGTAGCCCAGTTCCGCGGCCGCTACCCCGGTGCCCCGGTCGTTGTGGGGGTGCAGGGAGAGGATGATGGAGTCGCGGTTGCGCAGGTTGCGGTGCATCCATTCGATCGAATCCGCGTAGACGTTGGGGGTGGCCATCTCCACCGTGGCGGGCAGGTTGAGGATCATCTGGTTCTCCGGGGAGGCCTCGAGGACCTCGGCCACGGAGTCGGAGATGCGGCGGGCGAACTCCAGTTCGGTCCCGGTGTAGGACTCGGGCGAGTACTCGTAGGTGATCCTGGTGCCGGTCAGCTGTTCCTCGAACTTCTTGCACAGCCGGGCCCCGGTCAGTGCGATGTCCACGATGCCGTCCTGGTCCTGCTTGAATACCACCTCACGCTGGAGCACCGAGGTGGAGTTGTACAGGTGCACGATCGCCTGCTTGGCCCCTTCGAGGGATTCGTAGGTCCGCTCGATCAGGTGTTCGCGGGCCTGGGTGAGGACCTGGATGGACACGTCCTCGGGGATGCGGTCCCGTTCGATGAGCTGGCGGACGAAATCGAAGTCCGTCTGCGAGGCCGAGGGGAAACCGACTTCGATCTCCTTATAGCCCATCTTCACGAGCAGATCGAACATCTGGTGCTTGCGTTCGGGGCTCATCGGATCGATGAGGGCCTGGTTGCCGTCCCGCAGATCGACGGCGCACCACCGCGGTGCCTTGTCGATGATCTTGTCCGGCCAGGTGCGGTCGGGCAGTTCGACGGTGATCTGATCCTGGAAGGGGATGTACTTCTGGATCGGCATTCCTGAGGGCTTTTGCATGTTCTGCATGGATCTAGGGGGCCTTTTCAGTGGTGGTTGAAAATGCAGGCCGGCAGCACGAAACTCCGCAACGGGGGGTCGGCCCTAGTGACTGGTGTCCAGAAGATCCCCGTCGCGGCTACCTAGTAGAAGGAGTTCCGCATGCATGAAATTCACCCTAGCATCAGGTCCGGGCCGGTTCGAAGGTCCGCACCGAATGTTTCGTCGGTGGGGCCGGCCCTAGAATCCGAGGCGGCCGAGCTGTTTCGGATCCCGCTGCCATTCCTTGGCGACCTTCACATGCAGGTCGAGGTAGACCCGGGTTCCCATCAGCGCCTCGATCCCCTGCCGGGCCCGGGTCCCGACCTCCCGCAGCCGTGAACCGGCCCGGCCGATGATGATCGCCTTCTGCGAGGAGCGTTCGACGAACAGGTTGACGTGGATGTCCAGCATCGGGCTGTCCTCCGGCCGGTCCTCGCGCGGGATGACCTCCTCGACGACGACGGCCAGGGAATGCGGCAACTCGTCGCGGACCCCCTCCAGGGCGGCTTCGCGGATGAGCTCGGCGATCAACACGGACTCCGGCTCGTCCGTCAGTTCCCCGTCCGGATACAGCGGCGGGGACAACGGCATGGTCTTCGCCAGGACATCCGAGACGGCTTCGACCTGGAAGTCCCCGGTGGCCGAAACGGGCACGACGGCGGCCCAGCCCGACTCCCCCAGGGTCTCGACCCCCAATTCGGTGACGGCCACCAGCTGGCGGGCCAGGGCCGACCGGTCGACCAGATCCGCCTTGGTCACGATCGCCACGATGGGCTTGCGCTTCAACTGGCCGAGTTGGGTGGCGATGAACCGGTCACCGGGGCCGATCTTCTCGTTGGCCGGGATGCAGAATCCGATGGCGTCGACCTCGGAGAGGGTCTCGGCGACCAGATCGTTGAGGCGTTGACCCAGCAGGGTGCGCGGCCGGTGCAGCCCGGGGGTGTCCACGAGGACCAGTTGGGCGTCATCGCGGTGGACGATCCCGCGGATGGTGTGCCGTGTCGTTTGGGGCTTGGCCGAGGTGATGGCGATCTTCTGACCGACCAGGGCGTTGGTCAAGGTCGACTTGCCGGCGTTGGGCCGCCCCACGAAGGAGGTGAAACCGGCCCGGAAATCCTCGGGCCATTCGGTGGGTAGCGCGCTGACGGCGCGCCGCGGGCCCACCCCGGGTTCCTGGACCACGGACTCGGAGACATGCGGTGGCCGGGACTGCGGGGCCCTGGCTGCCTGGTGGGGGTTCTTGCCTGCTCCGCGACGTGCTGGCCCGGGGTTGCGGCGTTGCTGTGCTGCCATCGGTTTCATTCCTTGTTCTCGCGGGGGACGTCGTCGGCGGCCAAACGGCCCAACGATCCCTCATCATTGTCTGCGGCTTCGGGGTATTCGTCGACCCAGGCCAGGACGAAACCGATCCGGTTGCGCCGTCCGGCGAGGCGTTCGGCGTGGATGCGGATGCCGTCGACGGTGACCTCGGAACCGACGATCGGCACCCGGCCCAACGTCTTGGCCAGCAGGCCGCCGACGGTGTCGACCTCGTCGTCGGTGATCCGGCGTTGGAACAGTTCGGCGAAGTCATCGATGCTCATCCGGGCGCTGACCCGGAAGACGCCGTCCTCCAGCTCCTCGGACTCGTTCGTGGAATCGTCGTATTCGTCGTCGATCTCCCCGACGATCTCCTCGATCAGGTCCTCCAGGGTGACCAGGCCCGCGGTACCACCGTACTCGTCGATGACGATGGCCACGTGGGTGGATTCGCGTTGGAGTTCCTGGAGCAGTTCGGCCACGGACTTCGATTCGGGCACGTAGCGTACGTCGCGGCAGGCCTGTTCGACCAGGTGGTGGTCATCGGGCCGGGCATGCAGGCGGGCCGCGACGTCCTTGAGGTAGATGATGCCCACGATCTGGTCGGGGTTGTCGCGGATGACCGGGATGCGTGAGCAGCCCGAACGCAGGAACAGGCTCATCGCCTCTCCGAGGCTGGAGCCGTGGTCGACCGTCACCATATCGGTACGCGGCACCATCACGGCCCTGACCCGGGTATCGCCCAGCTCGAAGACCGAGTGGATCAAATCGGCTTCGACGTCCTCGATGATGTCGGCCTCGTGGGCGCGGTCGACCATGTCACGGAACTGTTCTTCGGTGAAGAACGCCTCCTCGGTCGCCGGGGCGCCCTTGGCCACGCTGCTGCCCAGGCTGACCAGCCAGCCGGGGATCGGTCCCAGGACCAGGCGCAGCACACGGACCATCGGCGCGCTGAGCACCACGACGCTGCGGCTGCGGACCCGCCCGTAACGGCGTGGGGAGACCCCGACCAGGACGAACCCGACCGCTGCCATGGTGACGGTGGCCAGCAGGCCTGCCCACCAGATGTTGTCCAACAGGTCGTGGTAGAGCAGGGCGATCGCCACCGCACCGGCGGTTTCGAACCAGATCCTCCAGAACCGCACGGCATGGGTATGGGCTGCCGGATCGGAAAGGATCAGGCGCAACTGCCGGCGGGGGCGCTCCGCCAGCATGTCTTCCGCCTCCTGCCGGGGCAAGGCCAGGAAGGCCGCTTCGGAGGCCGTGAGGATCGCCGCGCAACAGACGAAGACCAACGCCAGGGCCAGCAGCAGGGCAGGAATCATTCGGTGGTCTCGCGGGGAGCCTTCCGACCGAGGAACTCCTCCAGCAGGGTGCGTTGCAGGGAGAACATCTCTTCCTTCTCCTGGGGTTCCTCATGATCGAAACCCAGCAGGTGGAGGGTGCCGTGGGTGGCCAGCAACAGGATCTCGTCCTCCGTGGAGTGGCCCCCGCTTTCGGCTTGCCGGGCGGCGACCTGGGGGCAGATGACCAGATCCCCGAGCATCCCCGCGGGGGTCAGCGAGCCGGGGCTGCCCGGACGCAGTTCATCCATGGGGAAGGACATCACGTCGGTGGGTCCATCCAGATCCATCCAATCCACGTGCAGGCGCTCGATGCCCTCCTCGTCGAGCAGGATGACGGAGACCTCCGCCTCGGGGTGGACGCGGAGGGAATGCAGGATATGCCGGATGAGGCGCTCGAGTGCCTCGAGGTCGGCCTCGACCCCCGATTCGTTGTTGACTTCGATGCTCATGTTCTAGGACTCCGGCTCGGTGGCTTGTACGGTCGGGGGCTGTTCTTCGCTGCCGGCTTCCGCCGCCCGACGGTGGGCGATCCGTTCGCGGGCCGCGGCGTTGTCCTGTGCGGCGGCGCGACGGCGTTCGGACCCGGTGTCCTCCTGCGGGTCGTCCGCCCATTTCTCATAGGCGCTGACGATGTCCCCGACCAGCCGGTGGCGCACCACATCGGTGGCGTCGAGATGGCAGAAGGTGATGTCCTCGACCGAGCCCAGGATCTGCGAGACGACCTTCAGCCCCGATCTGGACCCGCCGGGCAGGTCGATCTGGGTGATGTCGCCGGTGACGACGATCCTGGAGCCGAAGCCCAGCCGGGTCAGGAACATCTTCATCTGTTCCGGCGTCGTGTTCTGGGCCTCGTCCAGGATGATGAACGCGTCGTTGAGCGTCCGTCCGCGCATATAGGCCAGGGGGGCCACCTCGATGGTCCCGGCGGCCATCAGGCGCGGAATGGATTCCGGATCGATCATGTCGTGCAGCGCGTCGTAGAGCGGGCGGAGATACGGATCGATCTTCTCGTTCAGGGATCCGGGCAGGAAGCCGAGCTTCTCCCCCGCCTCGACGGCCGGACGGGTGAGGATGATCCGGTTGACCTCCTTGGCCTGGAGGGCCTGGACGGCCTTGGCCATGGCCAGATAGGTCTTGCCGGTGCCGGCAGGTCCGATCCCGAAGATCACCGTATTGGCGTCTATGGCATCGACGTAGGCCTTCTGGTTGACCGTTTTGGGGCGGATGCGTTTGCCGCGCCCGGAAATGACGTTCAATCCGAAGGTCTCCGACCCGGAACGGTGCACCGCGCCGTCGGTTTCGACCATCCGGACGAGCTGTTCGACCAGTTGGGCGGAAACGCGGGTGCCCCGCGCGGCCAGCGAGCGGGCTTCCTTCACCACGTGTTCGGCCCGTCCCGCCGGAGCGGACTCACCGGTGATGCGCAGTTCGTTGCCGCGGACATGCAGGTCCACGGAGGGATAGACCCCCTCGAGGATGCGCAGGACCTCGTCGTTCGCGCCGAGCGCACCGATCATCTGCTCGCTGCTGGAAAACGTGATCACCGTGGCCCGGTTCGCTTCCGGTGCGGTGGTGTTGTCCTCGTCGGTCATCCTAGTGGGTTGGCCCTCCCGATCGCGTGCTGGTTGACAGCCGTTCCGACCGCTGCAATGCGGTCGTTCGGCACCCTTCCATCCTACGGGACAAGCCCGCAGGAGGCGCTCGTTATTCATGCAACTGTATATATCGGTCTTGCAACGGTCCTGCTTGGGGCGCCGAAGTGGGGCCCCGACCCCGGCCTCGTGTGCCAATATTAATGGTCGGTCGCGGCACGCGTGTGTCTCCGCCCCGTCTTTGAACCTCCACCGAGCCGAAGGATTCCCCCCACGTGATCGCCGCCCACACCAACCGCCGGACCCGCGGTCGCATGGTGATGCTGATTGCGGTGCTGTCCCTGGGGGCGGTTTCGGCGTGCGTGGGATCCCCGGAGGGCTTCCCGAGCAGCATGCCGGCGGCCACCGACGTCTCCTCCTCCGTGGCGGGACGCAGCAGTTCGGCGGCGTTGGAATCACTGAGCGGTCCGCATCTGTCCCCGATCTACTGGCTGGGTGAACGCGATTCGACCGTCTACCTCTATCGGGAGTACGTCGCCGCCGAGGATCAGGGTGATCCGGTCACCACGGCGATCAAATACCTCACCGAACAGCAGCCCGACGATCCGGATTACTTCAACCTCTGGAGCAAACCCTCGCGGATCGGCACCTCGATCGACGCCGACAACGTCATCACCGTCGACCTCTCGGCCGACGCCTTCCACCGCAAGCTCGACGACGGTCTGGCCCAGCGGGCCATCCAGCAACTGGTCTACACCACGACGGCCGCGGCCGCCGCGTCGGGGCTGATCGGACAGGAACCGGCCGCCAGCGTCAACATCCTGGTGGACGGGCATTCGGGCTTCAATGCCTTCGGGCATGTGGAACTGACCGGGCCGATCCAGCGCAATAGCCGATTCCGGGCCCCCATCTGGATCATCGACCCCCAGCAAGGGGCCGAGGTCCCGGCCGGAGCGCTGAAGATCCAGGGCACCTCGGCCACCTTCGCCGGGGGGACCCACTGGGAACTGACGCGCAGCGAAGAAGACAAACAGGTGCGCGTCGACTCCGGGACCGTGAAGCTCGGTGAGGGTGATCTGGCCGATAACGCCTTCGCCCTGACCTCCGGCGTCGAACCCGGGGAATACACGCTCTCCGTCTGGGGCACCAAGGACGGTTCCAGCGACCGGCAGGCCGAGGACTCCAAGACCATCACCGTGAAGTAGGGCGGCCTCCCCGGCCTAGAGGTCCAGCAGCCCGGCCACCTGGCGGGCGACGACCAGCGCGGCCGGCCCGGCCGTCGAAGCGCGCAGGACATGGCGTCCCAGGACCGCGGTCTTCGCTCCGGCTTCCACGAGCCGGGAGACCTCGGAATCGGCGATGCCCCCCTCGGGGCCGACCAGCAACAGGATGCGCGGACGGGCGGCCGTAGGATCCGGGGTTCCGGACTCGTCCATGAAATCCCGGACGACGGCGGACAGCGGTTCGGTGGCCCCCTCATGCAGGATGACCGCCAGTTCGGGGCCCTTCCCGGCCCCGGTAAGACCCAACCTCGCGGCCAGCTGCGCCGTCGACACGACCGGGGCGACCTCGGGGCGACGACTCCGCCGGGATTGTTTGACCGCCGAGCGGACCGTCGCCTCCCATTTGGCCCTGCCCTTTTCGGCCTTTGCCGCCGGCCAACGGACCACCGAGCGGTCGGACTGCCACGGCTGGATGGCGTCCACGCCCAGCTCCACGGCCGCCTCGACGGCCTGCAGATCCCGGTCCCCCTTGGCGAGGGCCTGGACCAGGACCAGCTGGACCGGTGGCTGCTCCTCGTGCTCGATCCGGTCGATGACGGCGCTCAGGGACGCCTTCCCCGCCTGCCGGACGGTGCAGACGGCGCGGGTACCCGTCCCGTCGAGCAGATCGATCTGCTCTCCGGGACGGACCCTTTTGACCGTCACCGCGTGGTGGCCTTCGGGCCCGTCGAGGTCGACGGCGTCGCCGGGGGCCGCCGTGGCGGGCAGCCCCTCATCGAGCAGGAACGCCTGGTTGCTCATCAGGCGCGGTGGCCCAACTTATCGCGTAGCCGTGAAAAGACCCCGCCCCGTTCGGCCAACCGGCCCTCGGCGAATTCCTCGTCACGCAGGGTGGCCAGACGTTCGAGCAGCTCACGCTGTTCGTCGTCGATCTTCGTGGGGGTCTCCACCTGCAGGTGGACGACCAGATCGCCGCGGCTGCCCCCGCGCAGCCGGGGGACGCCCAGCTGGGAGAGCTTGACCGTATCGGCCGACTGGGTGCCCGGCTCGATCAGGATGTCCTGCTCGCCGTCGAAGGTCTCCAACTTCATGTCGGTGCCCAGGGCCGCCGCCGTCATCGGGATGCGCAACGTGGCATGGAGATCGTTGCCTTCGCGTTCGAAGACCGCATGGCGTTTGACGTTGATCTCCACGTACAGGTCGCCCGACGGTCCGCCGCCGGGCCCCGCTTCGCCCTGGCTGTCCAGGTGGATGCGGGTGCCGGTGGCCACGCCCGCGGGGATCTTCAGCTGCTTGGACACCCGCTCACGCACTCGGCCCTGGCCCATGCATTCGTTACAGGGGCTGGGCAGCGTGGTGCCGAAGCCACGGCAGGCGCTGCAGGTTTCGATGGTCATCATGTTGCCCAGGAAGGAGCGGACCGGACGCTGCACCTGGCCCTGCCCCTGGCAGATGGTGCAGGTCTCCGGCGAGGTCCCCGGCTGGCAGCAGGTGCCTTGGCAGACGCCACAGGTGACCGCGGTTTCGATGTCGAGGGTGTAGACGGTCCCCTGGACCGCGTCCTTGAGATCGATGCTGGCGGTCACCAGCGCATCCCGTCCACGCTGGGTCCGCGAGGCGGGACCCTGGGCCGCTCCCCCGCCGAAGAACTGTTCGAAGATGTCCCCGAAGCCGCCGAAGCCGCCACCGCCACCTCCGCCGCCGGCGGTGCCGTTCTCATTGCCCGTCGCATCATAGATCTCACGCTTCTGCGGGTCCGACAGGACCTCGTAGGCGTGGGTGACGGATTTGAACCTATCCGAGACATCCTCGCCCGGGTTCACGTCCGGGTGGAGCTTGCGGGCGAGCTTCCGGTAGGACTTCTTGATTTCCTCGGCGGAGGCGTCGCGCGCGACGCCGAGGGTTTCGTAGTGGCTGCTCACAGTGTGTGCTGTGTCCTTTCCGACAATCTGTACATGCTTATTCCCCGGGCCCTGGTCCGTCAGCCGGCCAGGATGCGGGAAAGATAACGGGCGACCGCTCGTACGGCCGCCATGCTGGTGGGGTAGTCCATGCGGGTGGGACCCAGGACCCCGACCTTGGCCGCGGCACCGGGGCCGTAGCCGGTGGCCACGACCGAGGTCTCGGCCAGGCCGCCGTAGGGGTTCTCCCGTCCGATCTGCACGGCGATGCCCCGGGCGTCCTGTTCCAACTCGGAGAACAACCGCAACAGGACCACTTGTTCCTCGAGGGCTTCGAGCACCGGGGTGATCGTCAACGGGAAGTCCCCGGTGGAACGCGCCAGGTTGGCGGTCCCTGCCATGATGATCCTCTCGATCACCGAGTTGTCCCCCAACGAAGCCAGGGCCTGGGCCAGGATCCGTCCGGAATCGCGCAGGGATGGAACCATTTTCTCACAGGCGGCCAGGGCCAGATCACCGATGCTCTGCATCCGCTGGCCCGAGGTGGCTGCCAGGAACGTGGCCTTGAGGTCGGCCAATGATTCATCGCTGGTCTCCGGAGGGACCAGGACCACCCGTTGGTCGACCTTGCCGGTGTTGGTGATCAGGATCGTGAGGACCTGACCGGACCCCAGACCCACCAACTCTATGTGGCGGACCGTGGCATCGCTAAACTGCGGCACCTGGAGCACGGCGACCTGGTTGGTCAGCTGGGACAGGAGCCGGACCGTGCGTTCCAGGACTTCGTCCAGGTCGTTGGTCCCCTCCAGCATGCGGTGGATGGCCCGGCTTTCCGCGGTGGAGAGGGGGCGGACGGCGTCGATCTGGTCCACGAAGTAGCGGTAGCCCTGTTCGGTCGGGATCCGCCCCGAGGAGGTGTGCGGGGCGATGATCAGTCCCTCTTCCTCCAGGGCCGACATGTCGTTGCGGATGGTGGCCGCCGACACGCCCAACCGGTGCCGTTCAACCAGGGCCTTGGAGCCGACCGGTTCCCGGGAATGGACATAGTCCTCGACGATCGCCCGCAGGACCTCGAGGCGCCGTGGTACTGACATTCGATCCTCCTGTGGGTCTCGCGGTGGATGGACGGATTGCGGCCTCGTGGCTTAGCACTCGACACGCCTAAGTGCTAAGTCTAATACGAATGACCGCTTGTTAGCATGGTGGCCGCGCGCATCGGCGCCGGCGGCCCGCTCCTCGCGACCGCCCGACCCAGTGAAAGGCCGTGTCAGCATTGGATATCCACCAGTGGGGAGCCCAGAATCTATCGGCACCGAAAGCCCGCCAGCTGCGCCGGGTGCCCGCCGCCCTGGGCCTGTTGCTCGAAGACGTGCAATCCGGCTGGGTCGGTGAAGTCGTGCGGATCGAACGTTCCGGGGGCCTGCGTCTGGTCGTCCTGGAGGATCGTCGGGGCAAGACCCGGTCCTTCCCCACGGGCTTCGGTTTCCTGATCGAAGGCGAGCCGGTCGAGGTCATCGAACCACAGGCCGTGGCGGCCGCCCCCGGGGCCGGAGGCGGCCGGAGCGCCTCCGGTTCGGTGAAGGTCTCCAACCTCAAGGCCCGTACCGCATTGGCCAGCCGGATCTGGGTCGAGGGCAAGCACGACGCCGAACTGGTCGAAAAGGTCTGGGGCCACGACCTGCGGGTGGAAGGGATCGTCGTCGAACCCCTGCATGGTGTCGATGACCTGGCGGGGGCGATCGCCGAGTTCTCCCCGGGGCCCGAGCGCAAGCTGGGGATCCTGGTGGACCACCTGGTCTCCGGGACCAAGGAGGAGAAGATCGCCGCCGAGGCCATGCGGGTTCCGGGGGCCCGGTCCAATGTCCTGATCGTCGGGCACCCCTATGTCGATGTCTGGCAGGCAATCCGCCCGCAGGTGCTGGGCATCACCGCATGGCCGGTCATCCCGCGGGGAACCGATTGGAAGACAGGTATCCTCAAGGGTCTGGGGTGGGCCCATGCCAGCCAAGCCGATGTGGCCCTGGGATGGCGGCGGCTATTGGGCCAGGTGAACAGTTTCACCGACCTGGAACCGAGCCTGCTCGGGCGGGTCGAAGAGGTCATTGACTTCCTGACCACCGGCCGAAACTGACCTCTCGGCGCGCCGTACGTCCCGCGAAGGGGTACCGGAGGCCCCCGGGGGCGATAAACTAGGCAAAATCGTGTTGGACGGGAGGAACGACTTGGTGATGAACGGATCAGGCAAGAAGCCCGGCGAAGGCTCGGCCGACGCCGGACGCTTCGAGGGTTCGTCATCGGCTCCCCTGCCGCTGACACCTTCGGAAGATCGCCAGTGGGCGACGATTGCGCACTTCGGGGGCATCCTGGGATGCATCCCGTCGGGGATCATCTACCTCGTCTATCGGGACCGCGGGGCCTTCACCGCCCAGGAATCCAAGGAGGCGCTGAACTTCACGCTTCCGTTGACGGTGCTGGCCCTGATCTCCAACCTGCTCATGTTCATCCCGGTGGTCGGTGGGGTCTTCGCCATCATCGCCGTCGCGCTGTGGACCTATATCACCGTCAGCGGCGTGGTCGCCGGGATCGAGGTCAACCGCGGTCGTCCCTACCGCTACCCCTTCAACCTCAGACTCATCGATTAGCACTCGCCCCGGTACGGAGTTCGGGCGGGCCCGGGAACCTGGTTCCCGGGCCCGCTTCCGTTCGGGGCAGGGCCCCTAGAAGTCCAGGAGCCGACGCACGATGGCGTCGGCCAGCAGACGGCCATTCAAGGTGGGGATGATCCGGCCGCCCACGGCGGCCGAGCCCTCGATGAGTCCGTCGGAAATCAGCCCGGCCACGGCGTGGCGTCCCGAGGCAGGCAGCTCCGCGACCGGAAGACCGTCGACGATCCGGGTCAGCAGCATCGTCCGCTCGAGCAGACGCGCCTGCTCATCGGGGCTTTCGCGTCCGGCCGCCGGGGAAGTCCCGGCGTCGATGCGCTGCTGGTAGGCCGCAGGATGCTTGACGTTCCACCAGCGCAGACCTCCGACATGAGAATGCGCTCCGGGTCCGGCGCCCCACCAGTCGGCACCCTTCCAGTAGGCCATGTTGTGGCGGCACCGGGTTGCTTCGCTCCGGCTCCAGTTGCTGACCTCATACCAGGAGAACCCGGCGGCGGTGAGCAGTTCCTCGGCCAGCAGATACTTATCGGCGTGGTCGTCGTCATCGATGTCGGCGACTTCGCCGCGACGAATCTGGGCGGCCAGCCGCGTCCCGTCCTCGATGATCAGGGCGTAGGCGGAAATATGATCGGGGTCATAGGTCAGGGCCGTCTCCAGCGAGGCCCGCCAATCCTCCAGTGACTCCCCCGGAACCCCATAGATCAGATCCACGCTGACGGCCAGTCCGGCTTCGCGGGCCCACGCGACCGCCTGGCCGACCCCTTCGGGGCGGTGGGTGCGGTCCAGGGTCTTCAAGACGTGGGGAACGGCCGATTGCATGCCGAAGGACACCCGGGTGAAGCCGGCCTCGGCCAGGGTGCTGAGCGATTCGAACGTCACCGAGTCCGGGTTGGCTTCGGTGGTGATCTCCGCACCGTCCTGCAACCCCCATGTCCCACGGATCGTCTCCAGGACCGAGGCCAGATCCTCGGCCGGCAACAGGGTCGGGGTTCCCCCGCCGAAGAAGACGGTGGAGACCTTCCGGTCGGGCAACCCGCTGGCTCGCAGGACCCCTCCGCCGAACTCCAGCTCGGCGGAGGCCGCGGCCGCATAGGTGTCCTGGCTGGATCCGGAGCCTAGTTCATGGGCCGTATAGGTGTTGAAGTCGCAGTATCCGCAGCGCACGGCACAGAACGGGATATGCACATAGACACAGAAGTCGCGTTCGGTGGCGCCGTCGATGGTGCTGGCGGGCAGCAGGCCATCGGCCGGCGCCGGATCCCCGAGGGGCAAGGCAGAAGGCATGAAGGCTACTTCTTGGCCTTGTCCGCGGAGCCCTCGGAGGACAAGGCGGCGATGAAGGCTTCCTGCGGCACCTCGACGCGGCCGACCATCTTCATGCGCTTCTTGCCTTCCTTCTGCTTTTCCAGCAGCTTGCGCTTACGCGAGATATCGCCGCCGTAGCATTTGGCCAGGACGTCCTTGCGGATGGCCCGGACGGATTCACGGGCGATGATCCGCGAGCCGATGGCCGCCTGGATGGGGACCTCGAACTGCTGGCGCGGAATGAGTTCGCGCAGCTTGCGGGTCATCATCACCCCGTAGGGGTAGGCCTTGTCCTTATGGGTGATCGCGCTGAATGCGTCCACCGCCTCGCCTTGGAGCAGGATGTCGACCTTGACCAGATCGGCGACCTGTTCGCCTTCGGCCTTCCAGTCGAAGGAGGCATAACCCCGCGTCTTGGATTTGAGGAAATCGAAGAAATCGAACACGATCTCGGCCAGCGGCAACAAGTACCGCAATTCCACCCGGTCCTCGGAGAGATAGTCCATGCCCAGCATCTGACCGCGGCGGGATTGGCACAATTCCATGACCGAGCCGACGAATTCGTTCGGGGTCAGGATCGTGCCGGCCACCATCGGTTCGCGCACTTCCTGGATCTTGCCGGCAGGGAATTCGCTGGGGTTGGTCACGGTGACCACCGACTTGTCCTCGGTCACCACGTCGTAGATGACGTTGGGGGCCGTGGAAATGAGGTCCAGGTTGAACTCGCTCTCCAGACGTTCCCGCGTGATCTCCAGGTGCAGCAGGCCCAGGAAGCCCACCCGGAACCCGAAGCCCAGGGCCACCGAGGTCTCCGGTTCGAAGGTCAGGGCCGCATCGTTGAGCAACAGCTTGTCCAGGGCATCGCGCAGCACCGGGTAATCCGATCCGTCGATCGGGTACAGCCCGGAGAAGACCATGGGCTTGGGGTCCTCGTACCCGCCGAGGGACTCCGGCGCGGGGTTGGCGAAGGAGGTGATGGTATCGCCGACCTTGGACAGGCGGACGTCCTTCACCCCGGTGATCAGATAGCCGACCTCGCCTACGCCCAGACCCTTGCAGGGGGTCGGTTCGGGGGATGACACCCCGATCTCGAGCACCTCGTGGGCGGTGCGCGTGGACATCATCTGGACCTTCTCGCGCGGGCTCAGCTTCCCGTCGACGACGCGGACGTAGGTGACGACGCCACGGTAGGTGTCGTAGACGGAGTCGAAGATCATCGCCCGGGCCGGGGCATCGGCATCGCCGACCGGGGGCGGGAGTTCGCGGACGATCTTGTCCAGCAGTGCATCGACGCCTTCACCGGTCTTGCCCGATACCTTCAACACGTCTTCGGGATCGCCGCCGATGAGGCCGGCGATTTCGGCGGCATACTTCTCGGGTTGGGCGGCCGGCAGGTCGATCTTATTGAGCACCGGGATGATCGTCAGATCGTTTTCCATGGCCAGGTAGAGGTTGGCCAGGGTCTGGGCCTCTATCCCCTGGGCGGCATCGACCAGCAGGATCGCCCCCTCGCTGGCTGCCAGGGAGCGGGAGACCTCATAGGTGAAGTCGACGTGGCCCGGAGTGTCGATCATGTTCAGTGCGTAGGAGACGCCATCGACTTCCCACGGCATGCGCACGGCCTGGGATTTGATGGTGATGCCGCGCTCGCGCTCGATATCCATCCGGTCCAGGTACTGTGCCTTCATCTCACGCTGGGAGACGATCCCCGTGGATTGCAGCATCCGGTCGGCCAGGGTGGATTTCCCGTGGTCGATATGGGCGATGATGCAGAAGTTCCTGAGGATCGCCGGATCGGTTGCGGCAGGCACCGGTGCGGTGCGGGCCATGGGTGACACGTAGGTGACCTCACTCTGGGGTTCTTGTTGGGATGGATCGAGGGCGCAGTTGCACCACAGCACCTCATTGTTCCACGATTCGGGCCCGAGTCTGACCCCGCAGTGGGTGTGGCGCAGCGCTGTTACCGTGGGCGCATGCAGATCAGCGCCGGTAACATCAGGAAATTGGTTCGGCTCGGTTCCAAGGCCTTCCGGGCTTTTCGCCGTAGCCAGGGATCGACGCCCGGCCCCTCACGGAGCCCCGGAACTTCCCCGGCCGGTTCATCGGGGCCAGAGGGTGGACGCCCCTATCCCGGCGACTACGAGGGCCGATTCACCCCCCGGTATGCCCCACGGCCGGACGGCCATCCGGATCCGGGGGAAATCGTCTGGACCTGGGTCCCCTATGAAGAGGACCCCTCCCGGGGCAAGGATCGTCCGGTGCTGCTGGTGGGCCGTGACGGGGAGTTCCTCCTGGGGCTGATGCTCACCTCCCAGGACCACAACAACCGCCGGCACCGTGATCGGGACTACGTCGACATCGGGACCGGGGCCTGGGACCGGGCCGGCAGGCCCAGCGAGGTCAAGGTCGATCGGGTCATCCGTGTGGACCCGCAGGGCATTCGTCGCGAAGGGGCCGTGCTGGACCGAGGCGCCTTCGAGCGGGTCGGCCGGGCCCTGGGCGGAGCCTGAGGGCGCAGCGTTCCAGCCTGGAGCGTCCCGACGGGCCGACCCGCCGGAAACTGCTTCGAATCGCGGGCATCGGCCTTAGCTGCTAAGATTGCTTGCTGTGTGTCCGCGCAGGTCGACGGGCACTTCTCCCGGGTCGCCATAGGTATCCCCACGCCGCTCAGTCGATGGCTCGGGAGGGATCCCTCACCGACCATTTTCCGCGAAAGCAAGAGAGTTTAAACTAGTGGCAAACATCAAATCCCAGAAGAAGCGCATCCTCACCAACGAGAAGGCCCGCGCCAACAACGCGGCAGTCCGTTCGGATGTGAAGACCGCCATCCGCGCAGTCAAGCAGGCTGTGACCAAGGCTGATAAGGATGCCGCCACGGCAGCGCTGCGCGTTGCAGGCCGCAAGCTGGACAAGGCCGTCTCCAAGGGTGTCCTGCACAAGAACAATGCAGCCAACCACAAGTCGGCCATCTCCAAGAAGGTCAACGCGCTCTAAAGCCCGTTCAAGGTTTCATCGCAAGAAGCCGCTTCCGGTTCTCCGGAGGCGGCTTCTTCGTTTAATGCCCCCGGCCCCGGGGCCCTGGGTTCAGCGCCGGGCAGCCAGGGCGATCCCGGTGACGGCCCGCTCCACCGCATAGCGCGGATCGCGGGAAGCGCCCTTGACCTGGGCATCCGCCTCGGCCACCAGGCGCAGGCAACGCACCAGGTCATCGGAGGAGAAAAAGCGGGCCTGCTCCTGGGCCTGTTGGATCTGCCACGGTGCCATGCCGAACTCCTGGGCCATGGATCCTGCGGAACGGCGTTGCCCGGAGACCTTGGCCACCTGACGCAGTTTCATGGCCAGTGCCGCGACGATGGGGACCGGGTCGGTACCGGTGGCCAGGGCATGGCGCAGGGCCCCCAACGCCGCGGGGCCACGACCCGACAGGGCGGCATCGGCCACCTTGAAGCCGGTGGCTTCCACCCGCCCGCCGAAGTACCGGTCCACGGTCTCCTGATCGACCTCACCCGTGGTGTCCTGGATCAATTGCGAGCAGGCCGCCGCCAATTCGCCCAGATCGGCGCCGACGGCTGCCACGAGGGCACGGGTGGCCTCGGGAAGGATCCTGCGGCGGGCCTCCTTGAATTCGTGGGAGACGAACTCGACCTTCTCGGAGTCCCTCTTCAACGGCTGGCAGTCGATGACCCGGGCCCCGGCGGCCTTGAGTGCATCAAGGACCTTCTTGCCGCGGTTGCCCCCGGAGTGGTGCAGGATCATGACCACGTCCTGGGCCGGGGAGGCCGCGTAGGCGAGCGCGTCGTCGAGGAAGTCCTCGTTCATGGTCGCCAGCGAGGTGGCCTCGATGATCTTGGCCTCACCGAACAGGGAGGGGCTGGCTGCCAGCAGCAGCTCGCCGCGCTGGTAGGTCGACGCATCGAAGGCCGTCACCTCGGCGTCCCCGTCGCGGTGGCGAACCTGCCGGCGGATCGATTCGATGACCCTTCCGGCAAGGTAGGCCTCGGGTCCCTGGAGAAGGACCAGCGGGGCGGGGGCGGCCTGGCGCCAACCGGTGCGGTCCTGTGCACGCGTTCCCGAGGCCCGGGACGGGCCCGAGGTCTTATTGGCCACCCTGATCCACCTTCCATTGGAGTCTGACATTGCATCCTATCGTCCCGAGGGCCGGACAGGTCGTCCGGTGATCACCAGCTCCCCCGTGGGCGTGACGCGCAAACGGATGGTCCCGTTGAGGTCGGTGCGGAACGTGTGCATGCCGGCTTCATGCAACGCCTTGAGGATCGTCGGGGTGGGATGGCCGTAGCTGTTCCCGTCCCCCACCCCGATCAGGGCCACCCGGGCCCCGGATTGGTCGATGACGGCCGTCCCGCCGTTCTTCGCCCCGTGATGGCTGACCTTCAACACGTCCACCTGCAGCTCGGGGTGGGCCCGGAGCACCGCGTCCATGGCCTGCTCCTCCAGGTCCCCGGTGGCCAGCAGAGTGAAGGGCGGATGACCAGGGGCTGCCATCCGGAAGACCACGACCAGGGAGGCATCGTTTTCCTCTTCCCCCCGCGGATCCCCGATGGGCCCGATGACCTCCCAACTGACCGGGCCGGCGGATCCGGTCTGCCCGACCTCGGGAACCGTGGCCTCCAGCCCCTGTGGAAGTCCCGGTAGTTCGGTGCTGTCCGTTCCCGTGGAGTAGAAGGCCTGTTCCACCGTCCTGCCCCGAACCGCCCCCTCCACTCCGCCGGCGTGATCGGCGTGCAGATGGGTGATGAACAAGGCATCAATGGTGTGGACCCCGAGTTCGTCCAGACAATCATCGACGACGTCGGGGTCCAGCCCCGTGTCGATCACGACGGCATGATCGGGGGCGGAGCGCAGGACAAAGGAATCCCCCTGCCCGACGTCGCAGCCCGCGACCTGCCACTGCCCGGGCGGGTCCGGCCACCAGGCGGTTGCCGGAAGCGTGAGTCCTGCCAATAGGCCCAGGCACCCCAACGCGGCGGCCCCGGCGACGGTCCTGCGTCCTGTTCCGGGGGCGGGCCCGGTCCTCGAGGCCCAGCGGCCGCCGGCGAACGGGCGCGGTATCCAGGCCCAGCGTCCGGGGTGGGGCCCGGCCTCTGCCGCCGGCGTGGCGGCAAGCCACACCGCGACCAGGGCCATTAAGGCCAACAGAACCGCGGCCCCGCGGCCACCGGATCCTTCCGGCCACGGAAGCAATGCGCCGGGCAGGCCATGGACCAGCCGGCCCAACATCCCGATCCAGTCCGCCGGGATCCCGGCCAGCCAGATCAGTGGCTGCGCCCAGGGTCCCGGCACGGCACAGAGCAGCAGTGCCGACATGCCGACCACGGTGACCAGCGGGACCAAGGGGGCCGCCAGGACGTTCGCCGGAACCGCATAGAGGCTGAAGGCAGGATTCATGCCCAACAACACCGGGAGGCAGAAGAGCTGGGCACTGGTGCTGATGGCCACCCCGTCGGCCAGCCATCCCGGCATGATGCGTCGGGCCAGCGCCCCCAGCCGGGCACCCATGAGTACTATCCCGGCGGTGGCAAGGACTGAGAGCTGGAAGGCGGGTTCCCGGGCGAACCAGGGATCCCAGGCCAGCACCCCGCAGACACAGACGCAGAGGGCGGTCAGTGCCTGGCGCCCCCTGCCCAGGTAGACGGCCACCGCACCCACGGCCCCCATCACCGCGGCGCGGATGACACTGGGTTCGGGATGGACCAGGATGACGAACCCGACCAGGGTCACCAGCGAGGCACCCAGGGCCAACCATCGATTCACCCCGCAGAAGCGGCACAACCACAACACACTGCCCAGGATCATCGCCACGTTGGCCCCGCTCACCGCAGTCAAATGAGCCAGCCCAGCGGTTTTCATGGCGCTGTCCAGTTCGGGGCCCTGGGCCGAACGGTCCCCCATCACCATGCCGGGCAGGAGCGCCGGACCGGTGCCGGGAAGCACCGCCGACTCCAGTACGAAGCGTCGTCGCCATTGCTCGGAGACCGGTTCCGGCGAGGGCGTGTCCCGGGTCTGCATGGAAGCGACGGCCCTGAGCCAGTAGCCCTGGCGTTCCCCGGGCTCCGCCGGGCTGAGACGTGCCAGCCCGGAGACGATCCGACCCGGTAGTGGTTCCGCCCCGGGGCCCGCCCGGCCCGCGTCCAAGACCAGGACCGCCTCGGCGGCCCCGGCATGCCAGTTTCCATGGGCCGAGTATTTGAGGATCCGGACATCGACCATGAGCCTCGCCGTCGGTTCCGGACGTTCCTCGGCGGCGTGTTGTCCGACGATCGGTTCCCCCGTATGGGCCGCTCCTCCCGTTTCGATCCGGCGGGGATCCCCGGTGACCACCGCTTCCACCCGCAGGGTGGACGACGTCGCGGCCAGGGCGGCGAAGGTCGGGTCCATTTGGGCCAGGGAGTGGGTCGAGATCGCGGCCGAGACCAGGAAGACCCCCACTGCGGCGGCAGCCACCGGCGTCCACCAATGACGGGACCAGGCCAGCAGTCCCCGGTTGCGCATCAACACCCCGAAGAGAAAGACCAGGAGGAGCCCCAGGGCCACGGTCAGTATCCGCGCCAGGGCAGGGTCATGTCGGACCAGTTCCCAGGCGGCCGCCCACGCCCCGGCCGCTGCCGCGAGGCTGCGCAGGTCCAGGTAACCGTCGTCGACGGGGCCCGAAGCGGTACCGGCGTCGGGACGGGCCCAGCGGGACAGCAGGCGCTGGAGAAAGCCGGCGCCATCGCGGCTCAACATGGCAGCGCCGCCGGGGCCATCAGTTGAACCGGACCAGCGGTTCGAGCCGTTCCATCATGGCCGGACCGATTCCGGACACGGCATCCAATTCCGTCATCGAGGCAAAGGGGCCGTTCGCCGCCCGGAAGTCGATGATCCTCGCGGAGAGGGCCGGGCCGATGCCCGGCAATTCCTGCAGACCGGCGGCATCGGCACTGTTGATGTCGATCGGGCCCGCCTCCCGCGCGCCGGCACCGGCTGCGCCGCCGGGCCCTGCCCCGGGTCCGGCGCCGTTCGGGGGTCTTTCCGTGCCGCCCGCCCCGGGAAGTTCCTTGGTGGTGGGCAGATACAGTTGTTGGCCGTCCACCAGGGGGGCCGCCAGGTTGATCGCCGCGGGGGCCGCACCGCTGGCCAGTCCCCCGGCGGAACGAACGGCATCCTCGGCCCGGGCCCCGGGGGCGAAATGGTAGACCCCGGGCTTCTTCACCGCTCCGGCCACGTGGACCAGGACCGACGCGGTCCCGGTGGCCGCCGCCCCGGAGGCCTGCCCCGGGTCCGACCCGGTGGGGCTGGATCCCTCGGCTGAGGGAGGGTGGCTCGAGGTGGTGCCCGGGCCGGGGGTGCTGGGCGGGGTCGACGCCGGGCCGGTGGCGGCGCTGGGATCCAGGGCCACGGAGTCCAGTTGTTGTCCCGCGCCTTCGGGCGGATGGAAGAGCAGACTGGCAGCGATCCAGATGACGGCGGTGAACAGCAGGCACATGATGGCCCCGCGCCCCAGCCGAAAACGGAAACGTGTCCGGGGAACAGGGCCCGCTGCCGTAGCGGTGCGCTGTTCCCAACGGTGTCGGACCATGTTCCCAGCCTAGGAACCGCGTTCCTCGGCGGCGCCCCGGGGTGGCCGGATGTGGAGAACCCCGGTGGCCCGACGGCTGTGGAGGACCGGGTCAGGCCGGGACGGTGGATCCTGGGGCGTCGTCTTCGGGGGGATCCTGTTCGGACGGCGCCGCGGCATCGACCGGTTCGTCAGGGTTGTCCGGCGGGGCAAGGGCGGCAATGACCACGGCCAGGACCCCGGCGCCGGCATGGGCTGCCAGCACGGTGGGGAGCGGCTCGCACAGGACATCGCCGACACTGGAGCTTTCCAGCTCGGCACACAGTTCGTGGGCCTGATCGGGGTTGCCGAAGTAGTGCACGGCGATCCGGGCCCCGGCCGGCGCGGCAGCGGCCTCCTCGCGGGAGATCTCCACCAGACGGGACATGGCCCGCGGCATGGTGCGCACCTTCTCGTGCACTCCGATGCGCCCGTTCTCGATGGCCAGCAGGGGCTTGACCGCCAACAGGGTGCCGAACATGCTTGCCGCGGCGCCGATCCGCCCGCCCTTGCGTAGCTGTTCCAAGCTGGGGACCACGAAGTACAGCCCATGGTCCTGCGCCCGCCGGACCCCGGCTTCCAGTTCCTGCGCGCCGGCCCCGGCCTCGGCGGCCAACACGGCGTCCATGACGGCCAGTCCCTGGGCCAACCCCACGGTCCTGGTGTCCATCACGGTGACCTCGACCTCGACCTGCTCCGCCGCCCAACAGGCCGCGTCCACGGTTCCGGAGAGACCTTGGGACAGATGGAGCGAGTAGATCCTCTCGAAGCCGGCGGCGGCCAGGGATTCATAGGTGCGTTGGAAGGCGCCGGGGGCGGGACGGGAGGTCTGCACGGAGGCCCCGGTGGCCAAGGCCATTGCCAGTGCCGTCTCGACGTCGTCCAGTCCTTCCGTGTAGATCTGTCCGTCGATCATCACGGGAAGGGGCAGGACGCGCAGATGTTCGGCGTGCTCCTGGGCCCAGGCGGCGGGGATGGCCGAAGCGGTATCGGTCACCACCGCGGTACGCGGACCGCTCCTCCCCCGCGCCCGGTGGCGCCGATCGCGGGGAAGCAACCGTTCGAGGAAGCCGGGGGAACGACCCGGGGGCTGGGCCGTGGGGTCGCCCCGGCGCGGGGCTGAAGGCATGTCCCTACCCTAGGAGACCGGAACGAGGTTCACGAGCTTCGGGGCCCGCACGATCACGGTCCGCAGTTCGCGCCCGTCCAGGGCCCGTTGGATCGGCTCCGAAGCCAGGGCCAGGGCCCGCAGGTCCTCTTCGCTGATATCCGCCGGGACACTGAGGCGATCGCGCACCTTGCCCTTGATCTGCACGATGGCCACGACCGTGTCCTGGACCAACAGGGCCGGATCGACCGTCGGCCAGCCGGCGTTGGCGACCGAGGGGCCATGGCCCAGCTGCTCCCACATGTCCTCGGCGGTATACGGGGAGAACAAGCTCAGGATCACTGCGACGGCTTCGGCGGCCTCGCGCACTGCCGGATCGGAGGAACCGACCCCGGAATCGATGACCTTGCGGGTGGCGTTCACCATTTCCATCAGCTTCGCCACCACCACGTTGAACTTGCCCGAATCCAGCAGTTCGGCGGCTTCGGCGACGGCGCGGTGGGTGACGGTACGCAACCCCTGGTCGCCGGTGGCCGGATCGGCCCCCGGTTCGCTGTCGACATCCTGGGCCAGGCGCCAGGCACGGGCCAGGAACTTCCCGGCGGCGGCCGGGGAGACATCCGCCCAGTCGACGTCGTCCTCCGGGGGCGAGGCGAAGATCATGGTCAGACGCACGGCGTCGACCCCGTACTTGTCGAGCTGTTCGCCCAGGTCCACCCCGTTGCCCAAGGATTTGCTCATGGCCTTGCCGCCGTTGAGGACCTGGCCCTGGTTCAGCAGGGCGGCGAAGGGCTCGGTGGCCTCGATGAGTCCCAGATCGTGGATGACCTTGGTGAAGAACCGCGCGTAGAGCAGGTGCAGGATCGCATGCTCCACCCCGCCGACGTACTGCCCCACCGGCATCCACGCGTTGGCGGTGTCCGGGTCGAAGGGTCCGGCGGTGTAGTCCGGGGACAGGAAGCGCAGGAAATACCACGAGGAGTCCACGAAGGTGTCCATGGTGTCGGTGTCGCGCATTGCGGCACCACCGCAGGAGGGGCAGGTGGTGTTGACCCAGTCGGTGGCAGCAGCCAGCGGGGAGGTGCCTTGCGGGGCCAGTTGTTCCCCGCGCAGGTCATCCGGCAGACGGACCGGCAGTTGGTCGTCCGGGACCGGGACCTCGCCGCAGTCCGGGCAATGGATGATCGGGATGGGGGTCCCCCAGAAACGCTGGCGTGAGAGCAGCCAGTCGCGCAGCCGGTAGTTCACCGTATGCCGGCCGGTTCCCGCGGCTTCGACGATCTCCACGGCGCGGGCGATCGCTGCGTCCTTCTCCAGCCCGTCGAGCTCCCCGGAGTTGACCAGGGTGCCCTCGCCGGTGGTGGCGACCCCGCTGGAGGCCGGGTCCTCTTCTCCGGTGTCCAGGACGACCCGGATGGGCAGGTCGAAGGTCCGGGCGAAGTCCAGGTCGCGCTGGTCGTGGGCGGGCACCGACATGATGGCCCCGGTTCCGTAGTCGGCCAGGACATAGTCGGCGGCCCAGACCGGCAGGCGTTCGCCATTGAGCGGGTTGATGGCATGGCGTCCGAGGAAGACACCGGTCTTGGTGCGTTCGGTGGACTGGCGTTCGATTTCGCTCAGGGCCTTGACCTGGTCCTGGTAGGTGGCCAGCTCCGCGCGGCGCTCCGGGGCGACCAGATCGGCGGCCAGGTCGGCGTCGGCGGCCACGACGAAGAACGTCGCCCCGTGGAGGGTGTCGGGGCGGGTGGTGAAGACCGTCACCTGGTGGTCGGCCGGATCCTCGGCGGTGGGTTCGATGACGAAATCGACATGGGCGCCCTCGGAGCGCCCGATCCAGTTGCGCTGCATGGCCAGGACGCGTTCGGGCCAGTGGCCCTTGAGCCCTTCCATGTCCTCGAGCAGGCGATCGGCATAGTCGGTGATCTTGAAGTACCACTGGTTCAGCGACTTCTTCGTCACGGCGGTTCCGCAGCGTTCGCAGGTGCCGTTGACGACCTGCTCGTTGGCCAACACCGTCTGGTCCTTGGGGCACCAGTTCACCGGGTGGTCCTTGCGGTAGGCCAGTCCCTTGTCGTAGAAGCGGGTGAACAGCCACTGGGTCCAGCGGTAGTACTCCGGATCGGAGGTGTGGATCCGTCGGGACCAGTCGGCGCTGATGGCATAGCGCTTGAAGGACGCCGCCTGGGTTTCGATGTTCTTATACGTCCACTCCGCGGGGTGGGCGTTGCGCTTGATGGCCGCGTTCTCCGCGGGCAGGCCGAAGGAGTCCCAGCCGATCGGGTGCAGGACGTCATAGCCCTGCTGGCGCCAGTAGCGGGCCACCACGTCGCCCATGGCGAAGGCCTCGGCATGGCCCATATGCAGGTCGCCCGAGGGGTAGGGGAACATGTCCAGGACATACCGGCGTTCGGCGCTGCCGTCGTCCTTCGGGGTGAAGACCCCCAGTTCCTCCCACACGGGTTGCCACCGTGCCTCCAGCTCGCTGAAGCTGTAGGTGGTGCCGGTCTCCGGGGTTCCGGGTGCCTCTGTGCTCACGGTGGGTCGCCTTCTGGTAGTGCAGATTCGGTTGGTCATCCAGTCCCGGCCCGCGCCGGGGTCCCCGCGGGGTTCCCACGAGGACCGAACATGAAAATACCCCTTGGCATCCAAGGGGCAGCCGGACGGTTCGGGCCCGGCTAGGAAGGACGTAGGACTGCTGACATGGTCCCAGTCTACAGCACGGCGGGGCCGTGACACCTGGGGTGTCACGGCCCCGCGCTGCAGGTCGTGGAGGGGTTGGCGGGCCTAGAGGACGTCCTCGTCGACCCAGTCGAAGGTCTTGGTGACGGCCTTCTTCCACAAACGCATCTGACGGTCGCGTTCGGTGGGGTCCATTTCGGGTTCCCACCGCTTGTCCTCGGCCCACTTGGCGCGCAGCTCATCACGGTCGGTCCAGAACCCGACGGCCAGTCCGGCGGCGTAGGCGGCGCCCAGGGCCGTGGTCTCGGTGACCTCGGGGCGGACGACCGGGACGCCGAGCATATCGGCCTGGAACTGCATGAGGGTCTCGTTGGCGACCATGCCGCCGTCGACCCGCAGTTCGGTCAGCGGGACTTCGGCGTCGGCGTTGACCGCGTCCAGGACCTCCCGGGTCTGGAACGCCGTGGCTTCCATGGCGGCCCGGGCGATATGGGAGCGGTTGGCGAAACGCGTGAGCCCGACCATGGCGCCGCGGGCGTCGGGACGCCAGTAGGGGGCGAAGAGGCCCGAGAACGCCGGAACGATGTACACCCCGCCGTTGTCCTCGGCCTGCGCGGCCAGGTCCTCGACCTCTGCGGCGGAGGAGATCATGCCGATGTTGTCACGCAGCCATTGCACCAGGGAGCCGGCCACGGCGATCGAGCCCTCCAGTGCATAGACCGGCTTCTCCCCCTCGAGCTGGTAGGCCACGGTGGTGAGCAGCCCGTTGGAGGACTTCACGATCTCCTCGCCCGTGTTGAAGATCAGGAAGCAACCGGTGCCGTAGGTGTTCTTCGCCTCGCCGGCCTTGAAGGCGGTCTGGCCGAAGGTGGCGGCCTGCTGGTCACCGAGGATGCCCGCCACGGGGACCTCGCGCAACAGCTGGTTGGTGTGCACCGTGCCGTAGACCTCCGAGGAGGACTTGATGGTCGGCATCATCGAGACCGGGACCCCGAAATCGGCCAGGATTCCCTCGTCCCAGGCCAGCGTCTTCAGGTCCATGAACAAGGTGCGGGAGGCGTTGGTGACATCGGTGATGTGGACGCCGCCGTCGGTACCGCCGGTCAGGTTCCAGGTCACCCAGGTATCGGTGTTGCCGAACAGCAGGTCCCCTGCTTCGGCGCGTTCGCGGACCCCGTCGACGTTGTCCAGGATCCACTTGATCTTGGTGCCCGAGAAGTAGGGGGCCAACGGCAGGCCCACCCGGTCCTTGTAGCGGTCCCCGCCGCCGTCGGCAGAGAGCTCGTCGACGGTGTCCTGGGTCCGGGTGTCCTGCCAGACGATGGCATTGTAGACGGGCTTGCCGGTGTTCTTGTCCCAGACCACCGTGGTCTCGCGCTGGTTGGTGATGCCCACCGCGGCGATGTCGTGCCGGGTGAGGTTCGCCTTGGACAGGGCGCTGCCGACGACTTCACGGACGTTGGTCCAGATCTCCTCGGCGTCGTGCTCGACCCATCCCGCCTTGGGGAAGATCTGCTCGTGTTCCTTCTGTCCAACGGAGACGATGGCTCCGTCGTGGTCGAAGATGATGGCACGCGAACTCGTGGTGCCCTGGTCGATGGCGATGATGTTCTTGGTCATGGGTTGCTTCCCTTCGAAGTACCGGTGATGGGGCAGATGATGCCGTGACGCGCACCACACGATCGTGTGCTGGCAGTCTAGGACATGGGTCCTGGCCGCGGGGTCGAGGTGCGCACGGAGGCGTTAGAAGAGCAGGCCTCCGGAGACGCCGCCCAAGGCTCCGCCGACCAGGGGGCCGACGACGGGGATCCAGGAGTAGCTCCAGTCGCTGGGTCCCTTGCCCTTGATCGGAAGGAAGGCGTGGGCGATCCGGGGTCCGAGGTCACGGGCCGGGTTGATCGCGTAGCCGGTCGGTCCACCGAGGGAGGCACCGATGCCCACCACGAGGAAGGCCACGGCCAGCGGGCCGAGTCCGTTGGGGGTCAGTCCGAAACCGGCGATGACGAAGACCAGGACGAAGGTCGCGATGATCTCCGTGAGCAGGTTCCAGCCCTTATGCCGGTAGACGGGGCCGGTGGCGAAGACGCCCAGCTTGGCCGCCGGGTCCTCTTCGGCGTCGAAGTGCTGCTTATAGGAAAGGTAGGCCAGGACGGCACCGATGATGGCGCCGATCATCTGGGCGGCGAAGTAGAGCAGCGTGTTCACCAGCGTGATGGCCACGCCCGGGGCATACTCGTGGACGTTGGGGTTGACCAGCAGGCCGACGGTGACGGCGGGGTTGATGTGTGCGCCGGAGACCGCGGCGACCCAGACACCGGCGAAGACGCCGAGCCCCCAGCCGAAGTTGACCATGAGGAAATTGCCGTTATTGCCCTTGGCGCCCCTCAGGACGGCATTGGCGACGACGCCACAGCCGAGAAGCATCAGCACCATGGTGCCGAGTGCTTCCGCACTGAAGACTTGTAGAGACATCGTTGACTCCTACGTTGTGTGGAATGGGGCGGGGCATCAGTTGATGTCCCGCGGTGATCCGGCTCCCGGCGATCGCCGATGCGGAAAAATGGGCGCCCGACCGTGCCCGGTGGCACGGTCGGGCGAGGGTCCCTAGGCGGCTGCCGGGGAGAAGGTGACGCCGTGCTCTTCGGAGAGTACGCGATGGGTCTCTGCGCGTTCGCTGGCCACGCGTGTGGCGTCCCACCCCAGCACGGGGGCCAGGACCTCGGCGCATTCGTCGATGAGCGCGGTGGTGACCAGGCCGCGGAAGGCCAGCGAGGTCCTGCGGATGAACACGTCGACCAGCCGTCCGACCTGCTCGTGGCGGGCCATGTGGGCCAGTTCGTCGACGCTGAGTTCGTCGCAGCTCAGCAGCAGGGCGTCCTGCTCGCCGCTGGCCTCCAGGACCTCGTCGGCACGGGTACCGTAGCGTTCGAGCAGGACGGCCAGTCGGTCGCGGCTTGCCCGTGAAGTCCTGGCGGAGATCCACTGTTCGCGTTCGACGTCGTTGCGCGGGTAGTCCACGCCGCCGCCGATGGCCAGGGCGCTGGTATCCGGCCCGGAGGGGCGTCCCAGTGCCGTGAGCACTTCGCCTCCCAGGTGTTCGGCCAGGGCCCGGAAGGTGGTCCATTTGCCGCCGACCAGGCTGAGCATCGTGGACCCTTGGCCGCCCGATCGCTTTTCGATGCGGTAGTCACGCGAGACGAAGCCGGGCTGGGTGTCGTCGTGGCGGGGCAGCGGGCGGATGCCTGAGAAGCGGTAGACGATCTCCTGCCGCGAGACGGCGACCTCGGGGAAAACATGGTTGATCAGATCGAAGAAGTAGTCCACTTCCTCTTCGGTGCAGCGTGCCGGCTCGCCCGGGTCCGCGTCGATGTCGGTGGTGCCCACCAGGACCCGGTCCCCCATCGGGTAGATCAACACGATGCGTCCGTCGCTGTGCTCGAAGAAGATCTCCCGGCCGCCGCAGGCGGCGAGCAGTTCGGGGCTGTCCAGGACGATATGCGAGCCCTTGGTCCCTCCCATGAACCGGCTGTCCTGACCCAGGGCGTGGTTGGTCTCATCGACCCAGGCGCCGGTGGCGTTGACGATCACCGGGGCCGTGAACTCGAATTCCTCGCCGGTGAGTTCGTCGCGCAACGTCGCCACGCCGTCGTGCTCGTTGACCAGGGAGACGTAGTTGGAGGCCCGTGAGTCCGGGTTGGCGCGCAGGCCGTCCTGGAGCACATCGAGGGTGAGGCGTTCGGGGTTGTGCACGGAGGCGTCGAAGTAGGTGGCCGCGTACTTCACGTCCTGGCGCAGTGCCGGCAGATCGTGCAGGGCCCGGCGACGGCCGTGGAACCGGTGGCGTTCGGTCAGCCGTCCGGAGCCGGCGAAGGCGTCATACATCATCAGGCCGGCCTTGATCAGCAGGGCCCCGCGTTCCTGCGGCTTGCCGTTGCGGTGGGTCAGGAAGCGGGCCGGGGCGCTGAGGATCCCCGAGAAGGTGGAGAAGATCGGGATGGTGGTGCGCAGCGGCTTGACGTAGTGCGGGGCGATGGCCAGCAGCGTGTTGCGTTCCTGCACCGATTCGTGGACGAGGCGGAACTCGCCGTTTTCCAGGTACCGGATTCCGCCGTGGATCATATGCGAGGAGGCGCCGGAGGCCCCCTGGCAGTAGTCCCCGCGCTCCACCAGCGCGACGTCGATGCCCTGCAGGGCCAGGTAGCGGAAGGTGGCGACGCCATTGATTCCTCCTCCGACGATGAGGACCTGGGCACGGGGCCTCTCCGACAACCGGGAAACGGCAGGACGGGCTGCTTGCGTGGATGACACTTAGATCTGTCCTTTGCTGCGAAATGGAACTGTTGGCCCCTGAACGGGCAACCGCCCAGTAGTCTGTCCAGTGGAGAACGTTGCCGTCAATCGGAATGCACAAACGTGCAGGAAGCGGAGGAATCATGCCGTACGACCCGCTGGAGGAGGATCCGGAGAACGGATCCGGTGACCCGAACGTTCATGGCGTACGACACACGTCCGGTGACCGGCGCGAACGCGATGCGCTGCGGGCGGCCCAGCTGTACTACGTCCAGGAACTGACCATGGAGGCCATTGCCCGGGACCTGGGGGTCTCCCGGTCCACCGTGTCCCGCTTGCTGTCACTGGCCAAGCGCAATGGCCTGGTCAAGATCGAGTTGAATCCCCCGCGCGGCCGGGCCACGTCGTTGGTCAGGGCCCTGGAAACCAGATACGGGGTCAGGGCCCATGTGGTGCCCACCGACGGTTCTCTCAGTGAGGCCGAGGTCCTCGAACGCGTGGCCGCCCACGGGGCCCATGTGGTCCAACCGCTGATCTCTTCGGGAATGACCGTCGGGCTGGCCTGGGGGTCCACGCTGACCGCGTTGAGCCGGCACCTGGTGCATAAACCCACCCATGACACGGTCTTCGTCCAACTCAACGGCGCCGCCAACCCGCAGACCACGGGCATCTCCTATGCCAGCGAGATCCTCTTCAGGTTCGGGGCGGCCTTCACCGCCCGGGTGGAACAGTTCCCGGTCCCCGCCTTCTTCGACCGGGCCGAGACCCGGGCCGCCATGTGGCAGGAACGATCTGTCCGCCGCGTGCTGGACACCCAGTCAGAGTGCCGTTTGGCGGTCTTCGGGCTGGGCTCCATCGACGCCGCGGTCCCCAGCCAGATCTACCGCGGAGGCTATGTCAGCGCCCGGGAAGCCGCCGCCTTGCGTGAACAAGGGGTGGTCGGGGACGTGGCCACCGTCTTCTACCGTCGCGATGGCAGTGACGACTCGATCTCGATGAACGACCGCTCCACCGGTCCCCCGCTCGACGCCCTGCGCCGGGTTCCGCAACGGCTGGCGATCGTCGCCGGCCGGGGCAAGCTCGAAGCCGTCCGCGGCGCACTGGAGGGCCGACTGATGACCGATCTGGTGATCGACGAGGGGACCGCCTGGCGGTTGCTTAAATGAGCACCGGCGGCCGATAGGCTCATCCCATGGACATCCCTTCCGACTACCGCGCCCCCTGGGTCACCCGCCACCGACACCTGGGCTCGGACCTGGCGGTCAGGACCTACCCCTCCCGGGGCCCCTCGCAGGGGATCATCCTGGCGATCCATGGGTTCCGTGGGGACCACCACGGACTGGACCTGCTGGTGCGCAACCTTCCCGGCTACACCGTCATCGTTCCCGACCTGCCCGGGTTCGGTGATTCCACGGCCTACCCCGACGCCCGCCACGACGCGGCCACCCAGGCGGGGGTCATCGAAACCGTGCGCGCCGAGCTGGGGATCCCGGCCTCGGCCGTCCTGCTGGGGCACTCCTTCGGAACGATCGTCGCCTCCCGCTACCTGGCCGAACATCCCGGCAGGTTCGCCTCGCTGGTGCTGATCAACCCCATCTGCGAACCGGCGCTGGAGGGCAGCCAGGCCGTCTTCTCCCGGGTCGCGGCCGGCTACTACGCCGCCGGTCGGATGTTGCCCGAACGCCTGGGCCTGGCGGTGCTGCGCAACCGGCTGATCGTCGATGTCATGTCGGCCGCGATGGGCACCTCCGGGGATCCGCGGACCCAGGCCTATGTGGTGGACCAGCACCGGCGCTATTTCAGCCGCTTCGCCACCCGGGCCAGCCTGCAGGAGGCCTTCGCCTCCTCGATCACCGATACGGTCCGTGACGTCGCCGCCGAGGTGGAGGAGCCGACCCTGCTGATCGTCGGCGCCCTCGACGACCTCGGCTCCATCGAGGGGCAGTATTCCTTGGCGGCCAGGTTCCCGCAGGCCAGGGTCGAGGTCATCGCCGGGGTGGGGCACCTGATCCACTACGAACGCCCGCGGACCGCGGCCAGGATGATCACCGGTTTCCTGACCGGCAAGAACTAGAGCAGGCCCTGCGGGTCGACGCGTACCGCGACCACCGGATCGCGGTTGGCCGAGGACCTGGCCTTGACCCGGCGCAGTTCAGCGCAGAGCGGTCCGCCCTGGCCGTAGGAGAAGAACAGCAGCCACCGGTGGACCCCGTCCTCTTCGATCACCGGTCCGGTGAGCCTGACCGATTCGGGAAGCTCGAGTGCTTCGGCAAAGGCGTCGGCCGCCAGGGCGGGACCCGAGAGGGAGGCCGTGCGCACCGCGGGGGGCAGCTCCAGTTCACGCCGCAGGTTCAGCTCGCGTTCGGCATAGCCGGCGGCATCCCAGCGCACCAGGGCGCGGACCGGATCGGACTCCCCCGCCGCGATGACCACCACGCCACCATCCCGTGATGACCTGCCCAGGGAGGCGGCCGCGAGCCAGCGGTGGAGCACTTCCTCCCCGGTGCGCAGTTCATCGCGGGCGAGCATGCGGTCCCCGTCCAACAGCAGCACCGCGGCGTAGCCGCCCTCGGCCACCGGCTCGGCCCCCGGGGTGGCGACCACCAGCGACGGGGATCCCGGGACACGACGGCGGGGCAGGCCGCCGGTGGCGCTGACGACCGGGACCTTGGGGAAGGCCCGGCCCAGTTCCTCCGCCGTGCGGTCGGCCCCGATGGCCGCGGCCCGCAGACGCCGCCCCCCACAGGTGGGGCAGGTCCAGTTCGGGGCCTGTTCCCCGCACCACCGGCAGCCGGGGACGGCGGAGGAATGATCCAGACCCAGAGGGCCGGAACAGGCGGGGCACCGCACCGGTTCGCGGCAGCGTTCACAGCGCACGGCCGGCAGGAAGCCGGTCCGGGCCACCTGTACCAGCACCGGACCGTGCTCCAGCGCCTTCGACGCCGTCGACCAGGCCAGCTTCGGCAGCCGGGCGGCATGCAGGACCGGGTCACGTTCCTGCTCGAAGGAATCGGAGCTGGCCACCACCCGGGGCGCCTGGGCCCGCAACAGGGCCCGCGGGGCCGTCAGTTCGGCGGCCCACCCGGTCAACACGAGGCGCTGGGCCTCGGCGCTGCGCGAGGTCCCGGCCATCAGCAGGGCGCAGCCGGCCAGTTGGCACCGCAGCAGCAGGGTTTCGCGGGCGTGCTGGTAGGGGGCCCGTGGTTCGGCGTGGCTGGAATCCTGGTCCTCCCACAGCACCACCAGTCCCAGGTCGTGGACCGGGGCGTAGGCCGCCGACCGGGTCCCCACCGCCACCGATGCCTGGCCGCGGGAGATCCGCAGGAATTCCCGGTAGCGCGGGGTGGCCCCGTCCTCGGCGCTGAGCCGGGCGACGACCGCCGGGCCCAGCAGGGCGGTCAAGGTCTCGGCGGCCCGATCCAGGTCGCGGGCATCGGGGACGACGACCAGGGCCCCCCGCCCCGAATCCAGGCAGGCTCCCACCGCTTCGCCGAGCAGGGCAGGCCAGCCCCCCGGCTGGTTGGGCATCACGCTGAGCACGGCCCGGGGGGCGCCGCCGCCGGCCAGCGACTCCAGGAACCCTGCTCCACCGTCGTACTCCGGCACCGACGACGGCGTCACGCGCGGGCCCTCGTCGGTGGGGGCCGCCGGGAGTGCGGCCCGTGGGGCATCGGAGGCGTCGGCGGCACTGGTCTCGGTTTCGACGCGGGCCATCCGCGGGGGGATGGCGGAGCGGACGACATCGGGAAGGGTTCCGGCGTAGCGGTCCGCGACGGCCCGGCATAGCCGCAGGACCTCGGGGCGCAGGACGACCTCGTCGGAGACGATCTTCCCCAGTGGCTGCAAGCTCACCCCGGGGTCGGTTTCGGCCAGTCGTTCCACGAGATATCCGGTCAGTTCCTGCCCGCCGAAACGGGCCCGGATGCGTACCCCGGGGATGGCCCGGGCCTCCAGTTCCGCGGGCACCAGGTAGTCGTAGAGCCGGTCCAGATGCGGGACCTGGGTGTCGAGCAGGACCCGGGCCACGGGCAGCGAGGCCGCCGGGGTGACCCCGGTGGGCAGGGGCCGGCGCACGTCGAAGCCCTGCAGCAGCGTGGGCTGCTCGGGCTCTGCGGCTGACCGGTCCACGAGGCCCTCCTAGAGGTTGAAGTAGTGGCGCAGCGCCTCGACGCGGTTGGTCTGCTCCCAGGTGAAGCCCGGTTCCTCGCGGCCGAAGTGGCCGTGGGCGGCGGTGCGCTGATAGACGGGACGCTTCAGATCCAGATCCTCGATGATCCCCAGCGGGCGCAGATCGAAGACCTCCTCGATGGCGCTGGCGATCTTCAGCGGATCCACGGTTTCGGTGCCGAAGGTCTCCACGTACAGCCCCACGGGCCGGGCCACGCCGATGGCGTAGGCGACCTGGATTTCCGCGCGGCGGGCCAGCCCGGCGGCCACCACGTTCTTGGCGATCCACCGCATCGCGTAGGCGGCCGAACGGTCGACCTTGGAGGGGTCCTTGCCGGAGAAGGCCCCGCCGCCGTGCCGGGCGAAGCCGCCGTAGGTATCGACGATGATCTTGCGTCCGGTCAGCCCGGCATCGCCGACCGGGCCACCGATGATGAATGGGCCGGAGGGGTTGAGGATGATCCGGGTGTTGGAGATGTCCAGATCGGTTCCGGCCAGCACCGGGCGCACCACCAGTTCGTGCAGATCGGTGCGCAGCGCCTCGAGTTCGAGTTCGCGGGCATGCTGGGAGGAGACGACGATGGTCTCCACCGAGACCGGGACGTCCCCGTCGTAGCCGATGGTGACCTGGGTCTTGCCGTCGGGACGCAGAAGCGGCTGGGCCCCGGTCTTGCGGACCTCGGTGAGTTTTTCGGATAGCCGTTGGGCCAGCCAGATGGGGGTGGGCATCAACACGGGGGTCTCGTCGGAGGCATAGCCGAACATGATGCCCTGGTCCCCGGCGCCCTGGGCGTCCCGGGGATCCTGGCCGGTGCCTTCGCGTTGTTCCCAGGAGTTGAACACGCCGTCGGCGATCTCCTGGGATTGCTGGCCGATGGAGACCGAGACGCCGCAGCGGGCCCCGTCGAATCCGTTGGCCGAGGAGTCGTAGCCGATGTCCAGGATGGTCTTGCGCACCAGATGCGGGATCTCGACGTATCCGGCCGTGGTGACTTCACCGGCGACGTGCACCAGACCGGTGGTGACCAGCGTTTCCACGGCGACGCGGGAATTCGGGTCCTGGGCGAGCATCTCATCGAGGATGGCATCGCTGATCTGGTCGCAGATCTTGTCTGGGTGGCCTTCAGTGACGGATTCGGAACTGAACAGGCGCAGGGAGGGGTTCTGGGAAGTCACCCGATCACTCTACCGGTTCAGGAGGGTCCCCACCGTCGCGATGAGTCCGCGGGCCACCTCGTCCTTGCTCCCGTCGATCCGGGTGGGTTCGGCGCCGTCGGAGGCCAGGATGGTGACCGTGTTGTCTTCGGTGCCGAAGCCCAACGTGGCGGAGACCTCATTGACGACCAGCAGGTCACAGCCCTTGCGCACGAGTTTGGCGTGGCCGTATTCCAGCACGGAGTTTTCGGTGTCGCCGGTTTCGGCGGCGAAGCCGACGATCAGGGCCGGGCCCTCCTCGGGATGGTCCCGGCGGTGTTCGACCAGTGAGGCCAGGATGTCGGGGTTGCGCACCAGCGTCAGGCCGGGGGCCCCGTCCTCGCCGGTCTTCTTGATCTTGGTGCCGGCGTAGTCGGCGGGACGGAAATCGGCGACGGCGGCGGCCATGATGACCGCATCGGCCCCCTGGCAGGCCTCGCTGACGGCGTCCCGTAGTTCCAGCGCGGTGGAGGCGGTGGTCAGCTCGACGCCGGCGGGGACCTCGGTCTCCAGATGGGCGGCGACCAGTCGCACGGTGGCGCCGGCGGCCAGGGCGGCCCGGGCGATGGCCGTACCTTGCCTGCCGGAGGAGCGGTTGCCCAGGAAGCGGACGGGGTCCAATGGTTCCCGGGTGCCCCCGGCGGTGACGACGACGGTGCGGCCCGCCAGGGGTCCCTCCCCCGTCGTCGGCTCCTCCATGGGGGTCCGTGGGCCCGTGGCCCCGGAGGGGATCAGGAAACGTTGGGCGACGTCGAAGATCTGCGACGCCTCGGGCAGGCGTCCGGCACCGGTGTCCTTGCCGGTCAAACGGCCCACGGCGGGGTCGATGACGGTGATCCCGCGCGAACGCAGGGTGGCGACATTGGTGGTGGTGGCGGGGTTCTCCCACATCCCGGTGTGCATGGCCGGGGCCACCACGATCGGGGCGGTGGAGGCCAGCACCGTATTGGTCAGCAGGTCGTTGGCCATCCCGGCGGCCAGGCGGGCCAGCAGATCGGCCGTCGCCGGGGCGATGACGATCAGATCGGCGTCCTGGCCGAGGAGGACATGGTTCACGTCCTCCACGGCCTCGAACACACTGGTGCGCACCGGGCGCCCCGAGAGGGCCTCCCACGTGGCCTTGCCGACGAACCGGAGCGAGGCTTCGGTGGGGACGACGTCGACCCGGTGGCCCGATTCCGTGAACAGGCGCAGCAGCCCCGCCACCTTATAGGCGGCGATCCCGCCGCCTACTCCGAGGACGATGCGCTGCTGGGCCTTCACGGGGTGGCGCTACTGCGCGTCGTCGGCGTCGAGCGGCTTGACCTGCAGCAGGCCCTCGTTGATTTCGCGCAGGGCGATGGAGAGCGGCTTTTCGTTCAACTGGGTGTCGACCAGCGGGCCGACGTACTCGAAGAGGCCCTCATGCAGCTGCGAGTAGTAGGCGTTGATCTGGCGGGCCCGCTTGGCCGAGTTGATCACCAAGGCGTACTTGGAATCCGTGGTGGTCAGCAGCTCGTCGATCGGCGGATTGATGATGCCTTCGGTGTTCGTAGACACGAAGCCTCCAAATTCTGTGTGGTGTTCGTCGGTGCCGGTCGGCCCCGACTACCGCTGGTGCGGAGTCAGGCCCATCTGGGAAACCAGCTCGTCGGCTGCACGCCGAATATCGTCGTTCACGATGGTGACGTCGAATTCGGATTCGGCAGCGAGTTCCAGTTTAGCGGTATCGAGCCGTCTTTGCTGTTCCTCCTCCGATTCGGTGCCGCGTCCGATGAGCCGGCGGACCAGTTCCTCCCAGCTGGGCGGGGCCAGGAACACGAATTTCGCCTCCGGCAACGACTCCTTCACCTGGCGGGCACCCTGCAGGTCTATCTCCAACAGGACCCGGCGTCCGGCGGCCACGGCTTCGGCGACCTTGGTGCGGATCGTCCCGTAGCGGTTGCGTCCGTGGACCACCGCCCATTCGAGCATGTCCCCGGCCCCGACCAGTTCGTCGAAGGCGTCCGGGCCCACGAAGAAATAGTGGATTCCATCCTGCTCCCCCGGCCGGGGGTCGCGTGTCGTCGCCGAAACGGAGAGCCACACCTCCGGGTAGTGGTCACGGATGTAGGTGGAAACGGTCCCCTTGCCCACTGCTGTGGGGCCGGCGAGGACGGTGACTGGCGGGTGGCTGGAAGCCGGCATGGTGTCCTTTGTTACTTTTTTGCGTGTGGCGGCGTGTCGTCGAAGTGGGACCGCAGCGCCGCCTGCTGTTTACGTCCCAGGCCGCGCAACCGGCGATTCGCCGAGATGCCGATGCGTTCCATCAGCGCCGCGGCCCTGACCGAACCGATCCCGGGAACCGACTCCAACAGATCCGCAACGCGGAGGCGTCCGACCGCCTCATCGCTGCGGGCCAGCTCGAGCAGCTCCGCAATGGGCAACTCGCCGCGGCCGAAGCTGTTCTTCACCTCGGCTCGGCGGGTCCGCGAGACCAGGGCCTTGGCCCTCGCCTTCGCACGGTCTTCCTCCGATAATGACTTCAAAACCATAGCGTAATCCCCTGCCGACTAGGAATCGGTCGTCACCGGGAACCGAACGTGCCTAGTGACGATGTGATCCGAACCTAGCGAACCCTGGGACCAGGCGCAATGGTCGCAGGCCTGCCGACTCAACCGCGCAAGGAGTCCTGGACGTCGATGGCGGCCCTGCGCAGCGTCGCGATATCGGGTCCATGGCGCAGGATGTCGCGGCTGGAGGTGGGCACCAGTTGGTCCCAGACCGCGCCGAACACCGCCCGCAAATCCTCCGGCGTGGCTCCTTGTGCCCCCAGCCCCGGGGCCAGGATCGGGGCCTGGCTGGCCGCCAGATCGATCCCCAGTTCCTCCAGGGCCGGGCCGACGGTCGCCCCGATCACCAACCCGGTGGAGCCCAGCTGCGTCCCCTGGTTCTCCCGGGCCGTGGCCTCGACGATCCCCCGCGCCACCGAGGCGGCCCCGCCGACATGCTGGACGCTGGCCCCCTCGGGGTTGGAGGTCAGCGCCAGGACGAAGACCCCGCGGCCGCTGGCGGCGGCGGCCTCCAGGGCCGGACGCAGCGACCCGAACCCCAGATAGGGGCTCAGCGTCACCGCATCAGCGGCCAGGGGGGACCCATCGCGCAGCCAGGCGTCCGCATAGGCGGCCATGGTGGAGCCGATATCCCCGCGTTTGGCATCGGCCAGGGACAGCAGCCCGGCCTGCGAACATGCAGCCAGGGTCCGTTCCAGGGCGGCCATTCCGGCCGACCCGTGGCGTTCGAACAGGGCGACCTGGGGTTTGACCATGGCGACTTCTCCGGCCAGGGCCTCCACCACCGAGAGGGCAAATCGTTCCACCCCGGCCGCATCGTCGGTCAACGCCCAGTCGGCCAGCAACCCCGGATGCGGGTCGATCCCCACGCAGAGCGGACCGTGCACGGCCATGGCCCGGGCCAGCCGGGAGCCGAAAGGCTCCCGGCCGGCGTCGTGCGGTGCACTCACGGCTCAGGCCCCCTGGCGGGAGTCGTTGAGCCGTTCGGCGTGCTCCTGCAGGGAGGTGACCGACCATTCGAACTGGCGCATCGCCTGGATCGCCTGGATGGCCGCCCCGAAGGAGGCCACCGTGGTGATCACCGGGGTGCCGACCGAGGTCGCGGCCGCCCGGATCTCGTACCCGTCTCCGCGGGCATCGCCTCCCGAGGGGGTGTTCAGGATCATGTCGATCTTGCCGTCGGTGATCAGATCCGCGATCGTGGCTTCCCCGTCCTCGGTGCCTTCGCGGACCTTGCGGACCACGGTGGCGGTGATGCCGTTGCGGCGCAGGACCTCGGCGGTCCCGCCGGTGGAGACGATCTCGAAGCCCAGATCGGCCAGGTGCTTCACCGGCAGCACGATGGAGCGCTTATCCCGGTTGGCCACCGAGACGAAGACCCGTCCGTGGGTGGGCAACGGCGAATTCGCGGCCGCCTGGCTCTTGGCGAAGGCGGTATCGAAGTACTTGTCGATGCCCATGACCTCGCCGGTGGAGCGCATTTCCGGGCCCAGCAGCGAGTCGACGACCCGGCCTTCGGGGGTGCGGAAGCGGGCGAAGGGCAGTACGGCCTCCTTCACCGAAACCGGGGCGTCGTCGGGAAGATGCGATCCGTCGCCGCTGGCCGGCAGCAGGTGGTGGACCTCGCGCAGGTGCTTGATCGAGACCCCCGTCCCGATCAGGGCGGCCCCCTTGGCCAACTGCACCCCGGTGGCCTTGGAGACGAACGGCACCGTGCGGGAGGCCCGTGGGTTGGCTTCGATGACGTAGAGGACGTCGGAGGCCAGGGCGAACTGGATGTTGATCAGCCCCCGGACCCCCACCCCGCGGGCGATGGCCAGCGTGGCTTCGGCCACCCGGGCCTGGACCTCGGTGCCCAGGGTGATCGGGGGCAGCACGCAGGCGGAGTCACCGGAGTGGATGCCGGCCTCCTCCACGTGTTCCATGATGCCGCCCACGTAGATGTCGGTGCCGTCGTAGAGGGCGTCGACATCGATTTCGATGGCATCCTCCAGGAAACGGTCCACCAGCACCGGGTGGTCGATGGTGATCTCGGTGGCGTGTTCGATGTAGCGGGCGAGGTTCGGCTCGTCGTAGACGATTTCCATGCCGCGGCCGCCCAGCACGTAGGAGGGCCTGACCAGGACCGGGTAGCCGATCTCGTCGGCGATGCGCTTGGCATCCTCGAAGGAGACTGCGGTGCCGTTCTTCGGGGCGATGAGCCCTCCGGCGTCCAGGACCTGCTGGAAGGCACCCCGGTGTTCGGCCAGGTCGATCGCCTCCGGCGAGGTGCCCAGGATCGGGACCCCGGCGTCGGCCAGTTCCTGGGCCAGCTTCAGCGGGGTCTGCCCGCCGAGCTGGACGAAGACGCCCAGCACCCCGCCGGTCGCCTCCTCGGCGTGGATGACCTCCAGCACGTCCTCCAGGGTCAGCGGCTCGAAGTACAGCCGCGTGGAGACGTCGTAGTCGGTGGAGACCGTTTCGGGGTTGCAGTTGATCATGACCGTCTCGTGTCCGGCCTCCCGCAACGCCATGGTGGCGTGGACGCAGGAGTAGTCGAACTCGATTCCCTGGCCGATCCGGTTCGGTCCCGAGCCCAGGATGATGATCGAGGGCTTCTCATGCACCTCGACCTCGGACTCCTCGTCGTAGGAGGAGTAGTGGTACGGGGTGTAGGCGGCGAATTCGGCAGCACAGGTATCGACCGTCTTATAGACGGGGCGCACGCCCAGGGCATGACGCACCCCGCGTACCACTGCCTCGGGGGTGTGGGTCAGCGCGCCGATCTGCTCATCGGAGAAACCGTGGCGTTTGGCCAGACGCAGCACGTCCTCGGTGAGGGAGCCCGCCTCCCGGATCCGTTCGGCGATCTCGTTGATGAGCACCAGCTGGTCCAGGTACCAGGGGTCGATCCCGGTGGCCTCGTAGGTCTCCTCGATGCTCGCCCCGCCCAGCAGTGCCTGCTGGACCATGGCCAGCCGGCCGGTGGTGCCGACCCGGCTGCGTTCGAGCAGGCCGGGCACGTCCATCGCGTTCGGTGTGGTGAACTGCAGCTGGGCGTCGCGCTGTTCCAGCGAACGCAGCGCCTTCTGCAGGGCCTCGGTGAAGTTGCGGCCGATGGCCATGGCCTCCCCGACGGACTTCATGGTGGTGGTCAGGGTCGGATCCGCCGCCGGGAACTTCTCGAAGGCGAACCGCGGGACCTTCACCACGACGTAGTCCAGCGCCGGTTCGAAGCTGGCCGGGGTCTTGCGGGTGATGTCGTTGGGGATCTCGTCCAGGGTGTAGCCCAGGGAGAGCTTGGTGGCGATCTTGGCGATCGCGAAACCGGTGGCCTTCGAGGCCAGCGCGGAGGAACGGGAGACGCGCGGGTTCATTTCGATGACGACCACCCGGCCGGTGTCGGGTTCGATCGCGAACTGGATGTTGCAGCCGCCGGTGTCCACCCCGACCTCGCGGATGACCGCGATCGAGATGGTGCGCAGCTTCTGGTATTCGCGATCGGTCAACGTCATGGCCGGGGCGACGGTGATGGAGTCACCGGTGTGCACCCCCACGGGGTCGAAGTTCTCGATGGAGCAGACGACCACGACGTTGTCGTTCGCGTCGCGCATCATTTCCAGCTCGTATTCCTTCCAGCCCAGGATGGACTCCTCCAGGAGCACCTCGGAGGTCGGGGAGTACTGGATGCCGGCCCCGGCGATGCGGCGCAGGTCCTGCGCGTTGTAGGCCATCCCCGAGCCGAGCCCGCCCATGGTGAAGGAGGGGCGGACGACGACGGGGTAGTTCAGTTCCTCCACGGCGGCGAAGGCCTCGTCCATGGAGTGCACGATGATCGACTTCGCGGATTCGGCCCCGCAGCGTTCGACGACGCCCTTGAACTTCTCGCGGTCCTCGCCGAGTTCGATGGCTTCGATGTTCGCGCCGATCAGTTCCACGTTATGGCGCTGCAGCGCCCCCGATTTGTCCAGGGCGATGGCCGTGTTCAGTGCGGTCTGTCCGCCCAGGGTCGGCAGGATAGCGTCGGGGCGTTCCTTGGCGATGATCTTCTCCACCACCTCGGGGGTGATGGGTTCGATGTAGGTCGCGTCGGCGAACTCCGGGTCGGTCATGATGGTGGCCGGGTTCGAGTTCACCAGGATGACCCGCAGGCCCTCCTCGCGCAGCACACGCAGCGCCTGCGTTCCCGAATAGTCGAATTCGGCGGCCTGTCCGATGACGATCGGGCCCGACCCGATGACCAGGACTGACTTGAGGTCTTCGCGCTTGGGCATTAGTTCTCTTCCTTGGAGTTCGTGGACTGGTCGCCGTGGGCGGCCATCATGTCGAAAAAGCGGTCAAAGAGGTAGGCGGAATCGTGGGGACCGGCGGCTGCCTCGGGGTGGTATTGGACGGAGAAGGCAGGAACGTCCAGGCAGTGCAGCCCTTCGACGACGTCGTCGTTCAGCGAGACGTGGGAGACCTCCACCCGCCCGAACTTCTGCTCGGGGGCCTGGAAGGCACCCCCGCGGGGGGCGTCGACGGCGAAGCCGTGGTTCTGGCTGGTGATCTCCACCTTCCCGGTGGACAGGTCCATGACCGGCTGGTTGATCCCGCGGTGCCCGTAGCGCAGCTTATAGGTGCCGAAGCCCAGGGCCCGGCCCAGGATCTGGTTGCCGAAGCAGATGCCGAAGTACGGGATCCGCGCCTCGAGCACCCGGCGCAGGGTGGCCACCTGGGCGGTGGCGGTGGCCGGGTCGCCGGGGCCGTTGGAGATGAACACGCCGTCGGGCTCCAGCGCGGTGAGGTCCTCGAACGTGCTGGTTGCCGGGACCACGTGCACCCGCAGTCCGCGCTCGGCCAAGCGCTCCGGCGTGGTGGATTTGATGCCCAGGTCGATGGCGGCAATGGTGAAGCGCGGTTCGCCCTGCCAGCCGTAGTCGGCCGGTTCCACCGTGTAGGCGGTTTTCACGCTGACCTCCTCGGCCAGTTGGGAGCCCTCCATCGATTCCTGCGCGGCGACCCGGGCGACGAGCTCGGCGTCGGGGGCCACGGCGTCGTCCCCGGAGAAGATCCCGGCCTTCATGGCCCCGCGTTCACGCAGGTGGCGGGTGATGGCCCGGGTGTCCACGCCCTGGATGCCCACGATGCCCTGACGGACCAGTTCCTCGTCCAGTGTCCCTTCGGAGCGCCAGTTGGAGGGACGGCGGGCCGCGTCGCGGACGACGTAGCCGGCGGCCCAGATGCGATCGGATTCGTTGTCCTGGACGTTGATGCCCGTGTTGCCGATATGCGGGGCCGTCTGGACGATCAGCTGGCGGGCATAGGAGGGATCGGTGAGGGTCTCCTGGTAGCCGGTCATGCCGGTGGTGAAGACCGCCTCTCCCAGGGTGGTGCCACCGGCTCCATAGGACTGGCCGCGGAAGATCCGGCCGTCCTCCAGGACCAGTACTGCCGGCTCGGGGGTGGTGTTGACGCTCATGGCTTGTCCTTCTTCGGTGCGGTGCGGTCGGGGTTGGGCGCTGCGGCGCCGGTTGCGGGGATGAGGGATTCGGCTGCTGCCACCAGAGGGGCCATGTCCTCGGCCCGTCGCGGTCGGAAACCGGTATCGAGGTGGTGTTCCCCCAATTGCCAGCCCAGGACCAGCAGGCCACCGGCTTCGACGTACTTGCCGGCCATGCCGGATTCCCGGCGCACCGATTCCAGGTCGGCGGCGGGGATGAACACATCGGGGGCCCCGGTGCGGGAGAACAGCACGCCATCGGTGTGCACGGAGAGTTCGGCATTGGACTTCATGCCCAGGCCGTGGACGCTGATGCGGTCCAACCAGTCCCCCGCCGTCGTCGTGCTCACGTATTGGCCCACGGCTTCCACCAGGGGCGCGCCCAGGGTGTCGGGGGTCGGGGCCGGGGCGGCGACGTCGGACTGGCGTCCCTGGCGATGACGCCAACCCACGCGCATCAGGATGATGACCACGGCGGCGATGACGACGATGCCGATGAGGTACGGGGTGTATTCGCTCATGCGCGGGCTCCGGTGTAGGGACGGGGGGTGGCCAGGGCGCCGTCGAGGACCGTGGGGTGACCGTGGAAGAACGTGGCCCTGACCGAGCCGGGCAGTTCCATGCCGGCGAACGGCGAGTTCCTGCCCTTGGTGGACATCACGGACGGGTCCACCGTCCAGCGGGCCGCGGGATCCACCAGGATCAGGTTGGCCGGTTCCCCGGCGGCCAACGGACGGCCCTGGTCGGTGAGCCGGCCGATGAGCGCCGGCGTGGTCGAGGTGATGCGGGCGACCCCTTCCCAGCTCATCAGGCCCGTGTCGACCAGGGTGTGCTGGACGACCGAGAGCGCTGTTTCCAGCCCGGTCATCCCCATGGCGGCCTGCGCCCATTCGCAGTCCTTGGCTTCGGAGGGGTGCGGGGCGTGGTCGGTGCCGATGATGTCGATGGTCCCGTCGGCCAGGCCGGCGCGCAGGGCCATGACATCGGCTTCGCGGCGCAGCGGCGGATTGACCTTGTAGACGGGGTCGTAGCTGCGCACCATTTCGTCGGTGAGCAGCAGGTGGTGCGGGGTGGCTTCGGCGGTGACGTTGATGCCGAGGGATTTGGCCCAGCGGATGATCTCCACCGAGCCCGCGGTGGAGACATGGCAGACATGCAGCCGCGAGCCGACATGCTGGGCCAGCAGGACGTCCCGGGCGATGATCGATTCCTCGGCCACCGCCGGCCAGCCGGTCAGCCCCAGGACGGCGGAGACCTCGCCTTCGTTCATCTGGGCGCCCTCGGTCAACCGGGGTTCCTGGGCGTGCTGGGCGATGACCCCGTCGAAGGCCTTCACGTATTCCAGCGCCCGACGCATCAGCACCGGGTCCCAGACGCAGATCCCGTCGTCGGAGAAGACCCGGACCCGGGCCCGGGAGTCGGCCATCGCGCCGATCTCGGAGAGGCGCTCCCCGGCCAGGCCGACAGTCACTGCGCCGACGGGTCGGACGTCGACCCAGCCGCTGCGCTGTCCCAGGTTGTGGACTTGTTCCACGACGCCTGCGGTATCGGCCACGGGGGTGGAATTGGCCATGGCATGCACGGCGGTGAATCCGCCGCGGGCCGCGGCCCGGGTCCCGGTTTCGACGGTTTCGGCGTCTTCTCGTCCGGGCTCGCGCAGGTGGGTGTGCAGGTCGACCAGACCCGGCAGGGCGATCAGCCCGGCGGCCTCGATGACTTCTGCGGTGGCCGCTGCTTCATGGGTTCGTGCGTCGGGGCCGACGGCGGCGATGAGGCCGTCGACCAGCAGCAGATCGGTCTCCTCGGCCCCGCCGAGGGTGGCCCCGCGGATGAGGTAGGTGGTGGTGCTCATGTGTTTCTCGATTCTCAGAGGGAGCCCGGTTGCTGTGGGTCCGCGGACAGCAGGAGGTACAAGACGGCCATGCGCACGGCGACGCCGTTGCTGACCTGTTCCAGCACAGTGGAGCGGGGGGAATCCGCGGCGGCCGAGGAGATTTCCAGCCCACGGTTCATCGGCCCGGGGTGCAGGATGATCGTCTCGCGGCCGGGCTGGGTGTCCAATGCGGCCAGCCGAGCGTCGTCGAAACCCCAGATCCGCGAATATTCGCGGGTGCTGGGGAAGAAGGAGGCATGTTGGCGTTCGGCCTGCAGGCGCAGCATCATCACCGCATCCGCCCCTTCGGCCAGGGTGGCGTCGAGGTCGTAGCTGATGGTGCACGGCCAGGCGGCCGCGCCGACCGGCAACAGGGTCGGCGGGGCGACCAGGGTGACTTCGGCTCCCAGGGTGCGCAGCAGCCACAGGTTCGAGCGGGCGACCCGGGAGTGCAGGATGTCCCCGACGATGACCACGCGCATGCCCGTCAGGTCCGAGCCGGTGGAGTCCACGCCCTGGACCTGCGCCCAGTGGTTGCGCAGCGTGAAGGCATCCAGCAGGGCCTGGGTGGGGTGTTCGTGGGTGCCGTCCCCGGCATTGACCACCGGGGCGTCGATCCAGCCGGCGGCGGCCAGCCTGGCCGGGGCCCCGGAGGACCCGTGGCGGATGACGACCCCGTCGGCGCCGATCGCCTTGAGCGTCTGGGCGGTGTCCTTCAACGATTCGCCCTTGGACACCGAGGAGCCCTTGGCGGAGAAGTTGATGACATCGGCGGAGAGGCGTTTGGCGGCGGCCTCGAAGGAGATGCGGGTGCGGGTGGAGTCCTCGAAGAACAGGTTCACCACGGTGCGCCCGCGCAGGGCCGGGAGCTTCTTGACCTCGCGGGTTCCCACGGCGGCCATGTCCTCGGCGATGTCCAGGATCCGGATGGCATCGGTGCGCGCCAGATCGGCGGTGGAGAGCAGATGCCTCATGCGCGGGACTCGATGACGACGTCGTTCACTGGTTCGCCGTGGTCGGTGTCCAGTTCGCCGAGGCGGACCCGCACCTTTTCGGAGGAGGCGGTCGGCAGGTTCTTGCCGACGTGGTCGGCCCGGATCGGCAGTTCGCGGTGGCCCCGGTCGACCAGCACTGCCAGCCTCACGATACGCGGTCGTCCCAGGTCGGAGAGGGCGTCCAGGGCCGCGCGGATGGTCCGCCCGGAGTAGAGCACGTCGTCGACGAGGACCACGACCTTGCCGTCGATCCCCCCGGCGGGCAGCTTGGTGGGCAGCGGGGTGCGGGTGGTGGAATGACGCAGGTCGTCCCGGTACATGGTGATGTCCAGCTGACCGGTGATCGCTGCGGGATCGGTGCCCGGTTCGGCCCGGGCGATGCGCTGGGCGAGCCGTTGCGCCAGCGGGAAGCCGCGGGTGGGGATGCCCATCAGGACCAGGTCCTCGGTGCCCTTATTGGCTTCGATGATTTCATGCGCGATGCGGGTGAGCACACGCGAGATGTCGGCTTCTGAAAGTACTGTGCGAACGCTGGTGGGACCGGTGGACCCGGTCTCATCGGTGGCGCCGTTGGTTTCCAAGATGCCGCCTCCTTCCCCGCCTCACTGGACGGAATTTAAAGGGTGACTGCCCGCTCAAAATTACCACAGGACGTCGGCGTTCCCACTCGCCGGTGACCCGGGTAGGGGTATGTGACCCGAGGCCTTGCTCACGTCCCCCGGCGGCGGACCGCTGGTTCTTCATCAAGATGCTGGCCTTTATGGACCTTTCGACCGAGGATGGCCTGAAGATGCGCAGACCATCAGGGAGATGAACGGACATGAAACTGAAAGACCAGGCCGCGATCGTCACGGGTGCCGCCAGCGGGATCGGCCGGGCCACGGCGCGGCGGCTGGCAGCGGACGGTGCGAAGCTGATCCTCGTCGACTACAACGAGGAAATGCTCCACGAAACGCTGGAACTGGTCAAGGCACAGGGGGCCGAAGCCCATGCCGTCGTCGCGGACGTCTCCGACTCCGGCGCCGTGCACGGGTACGTCCAAGCCGCGATCGAGAATTTTGGGCGGGTCGACCTGTTCCACAATAATGCCGGAATCTTGCAGGTCCCCGGCCCGCTCCACGAGTCCAGCATCGAGGACTTCGACCAGATCGTTGCGGTGAACCTGCGCGGGGCCTTCATGGGAATGAAATACGTATTGGAGCAGATGATGCTCCAGGGCTCGGGCTCCATCGTCAATACCGCATCACATGCGGCCATCCGGGCCGAACCGTCGATGGGGATGTACGCCGCCACCAAACACGCGCTGGCGGGGCTGACGGTCACGGCGGCCAGTGAATACGGCCGTCATGGATTGCGCATCAATGCCGTGTGCCCCGGCGGAGTGAAGACCGCCATGACAGCAGGCATCCCTGAATCAGCGGATCTGACAGGCTTCGGGCCCATGCAGCGGATGGCCGAGCCGGAGGAGATCGCAGCCACGGTGGCCTTCCTGCTCTCGGACGAGGCCTCCTACATCAACGGCGTCCTCCTGCCGGTGGATGGTGGCCTGGCCGTGTAGGACCCCGGTGGGTCGTTGCGGCCTCCCGCGCCCAGGGTCGGTCGGGGAAGCCGCAGGGTCTCCGTAGCCGGCAGCCACGATCGACGAATCCATCCGTCGAATGGATATGCTGGAAACCATGAACGTCTACCCTCCCCGGGAACCGCACCTCCACGGAGTGGATCCGGCGGCCCCCTCGACCCCTGCCTGGCCCCACCACGAGCCGGCCCAAAACCTGTTCCACCCCACCCGGCTCCCGGCGGTGAAACCGCCGCGACGCTACAGCCCGGGGCTGGTGATCGTCCTGGTGCTCAGTGGGCTGATCCTGCTCGGGGTCGCCCTCTGGCTGGGACTGGTACTGGGCGCCGGAACCCTGTTCGTCGTGGGGCTGCTGGCCCTGTTCCCGCTCGGCATCTGCCTGGCGGGCCTGGCCTGGGTGGACCGGTGGGATCCCGAACCCAAGCTGATCCTGATCAGCGCATTCGTCTGGGGCGCCGGGGTCTCCGTCGCCGGGTCCTTGATCTTCGGGGCAGCCTTCGAACGGGCCTTCGCGTCACTGGCCGCGGTCACCGGGCCCGATCTGTTCGGCGCGGTGGTGCAGGCCCCGGTGGTCGAAGAGACCATGAAGGGCCTGGGGGTGCTGCTGATCTTCTTCGTCGCCCGGAGGAACTTCGATGGACCGGTGGACGGGATCGTCTACGGGGGCACGATTGCCGCCGGCTTCGCGTTCACCGAAAACATCCTCTACTTCTCCGACGCCTTCGCCGGAGCCGGGGCGGGAGCGGTGCAGGTGTTCGTGTTGCGTGGGCTCTTCTCCCCCTTCGCCCACGTGATGTTCACCGCGTGGACCGGATTCGCCCTGGGCCTGGCCGTCCAACGCGGGGCCCGTCGCTACTGGCCCTTCTACTTCCTGGCCGGGCTGATCCCGGCGATGCTCGGTCACTTCCTCTGGAACGGCGGGGTGGGGCTGATCTTCCACAACTTCTGGACGTTCTACGTGCTGCTGCAGGTCCCGTTGTTCATCTGCGCCATCGTGGCGGTGATCCTGCTGCGCCGGGCCGAACGCCGGCTGGTGGCCCAACGGCTGACCGATTATGCCCAGGCCGGCTGGTTCAGCCCGGAGGAGGTCGAGATGTTCGCCACCCGCCGCGGACGCCGCCAGGCCAACGGCTGGGCTTCGGCCACCGGGCGGCGGAAGGCCATGCGCGGTTTCACCCGGACGGCCATGCGCCTGGCGGCCACCCGCAACCGCATCATTGCCGGCTCCCACCGGCAGAAGGCCCAACGCGACGAGGCCAGGCTGCTGGCGCTGATCCTTGATTACCGGCTGGCCTTGACCGGCACCCCGCAGGCCCCGGGCACCGCCTGAGACGATCCATGCACCAACGACGGCGGGTGCCGTCCCCATCTCGGGGACGGCACCCGCCGTCGTACGCTGTCTTCTTTCCGGGGAACCCCGGTGTCGGCTAGGCCAACAGGGTGTCCTTGAGCTGCTGGATGCGTCCGAGCAGGCCGTTGATGAACTCCGGGGAGTCATCGGTGGAGAAAAGCTTCGCCGTGGCGACGGCCTCGGCCACCGCGACGGCGTCGGGCACATCGTCGTTGTACAGCAGTTCCCAGGTCCCCAGACGCAGCAGGGTGCGGTCCACCGCGGGCATGCGCTCCAACGTCCAGCCCTTGGCATAGGTGCTCAGGATCTCGTCGATCCGCTCGCCCTGGGCCATGACCCCTTCAATCAGCGTCAGCGTGTACTCGTTGACCGTGATGTCGGTGGTCTCCCGGCGCAGACGCATGGCCTCCAACGGGGAGACCTGACGCTGTTCGGCCTCGAACAGGACGTCGAGCGCCCTGCGCCGGGCCTTGGTGCGGGCACTCACTAGTTGACACGTCCCAGGTAATCGCCGGTGCGGGTGTCGACCTTGACCATGGTGCCCTGCTCGAGGAAGAGCGGGACATGGATCTCGTAACCGGTTTCCACCGTGGCGGGCTTGTTGCCGGCCGAGGAGCGGTCGCCCTGCAGGCCCGGCTCGGTGTAGGTGATCTCGAGCGTGACCGACGGCGGCAGCTCCACGTAGAGCACCGTGCCCTCATGCAGGGCGATGGTGACCATCTGCGATTCGAGCATGAAGTTCGCGGCATCGCCGACGACCTTGCCCTCGACGGTGAGCTGGTCGTAGTCCTCGGTGTCCATGAAGACGTAGTCGGCGCCGTCCTGGTACAGGTACTGGTAATCGCGGCGGTCCACGTTCGCGGTCTCGATCTTCAGACCGGCGTTGAAGGTCTTGTCAACGGTCTTGCCGGAGAGCACATTGCGCATCTTGGTGCGGACGAAGGCCCCACCCTTGCCGGGCTTCACATGCTGGAATTCGGTGATCGTCCACAGCTGGCCGTCGATCTTCAGCACGGTGCCGTTCTTGATGTCGTTAGTGGTAGCCACGAATACTCTCTCTGTTGATTCCCGCTCCGCGGTCAGTGCCCGCCCGGTCACGGGCAGGACTGCGGGTCGGGTCGCATTGTCAAAAAACCATAGCCATTCTAACGTACGGGCGAGGCCTTGGCCTGCGCGGCCGCCAGCGACCGCCGCGAGATCTCGATCCTGAACTCCTCGTCCCCGGCCTCCACGCGCAGGTCCAGCGCCAGCTTGAAGCGGGTCACCGCGGCATGGAAATCCCCCACCGTGTAGTAGAGGACCCCCAGCTGCTGCTGCAGTACCGACTCGTGCGGCAGGTCCTTATACTCCTCGATGAGGTTCCGCAGCCGGTTGATGGCCCGTTGCGGGTCGCCGTTGGCGCGGACGACATCGGCGTCGACCACGCGCATCGGGAAGTTCTGTGGCTCCACGAGCCGGGTCTCGGTGACCAGTTCCGCCGCGTCGGCGACATCACCGCGGGCGACGAGGATCATGACCTTCTCCACCGGGTTGGCCGTGGCGTAGGCCTGCCGTGCGGCCTCCTCGTCGACGACCTCGGCGAGCAGGGTTTCGGGGTCGATGGCCAGGCCCGGGATCCCGGTGCGGATCCAGTTCTCTGCGGTACTCATTGGGCGATTTCCTGGTAGGCGGCGAACAACAGGGACGTATCGGGGACCTCGAGCATCCCCGGTTTGGCCAGCCCGTCCAGGACCACGAAACGCAGCAGGTCCCCGCGGGCCTTCTTATCCCGGCGCATCCCGTCGAGCAGGGACTGCCAGCGGTCGCGGCGGTAGGACACCGGCAGGCCCAGGGACTCGAGGATGTTCCGGTGCCGGTCCGCCAGCTCGTCGCTGATCCGGCCCATCGAACGGGCCAGTTCGGCGGCGAAGACCAGGCCGATGGACACCGCTGCCCCGTGGCGCATCTGGTAGCGCTCGGCCAATTCGATGGAGTGGGCCAGGGTGTGTCCGTAGTTCAGGAACTCGCGCTGGCCTGCTTCGCGCAGGTCGCTGGACACGATCCGTGCCTTCACGGCGATGGTCCGTTCGATGATCTCGCGTAGCTGCTCGGTTCCGGCGGTGGAGGCGGCCTTCGGATCGGCCTCGATGATCTCCAGGATGCGCGGATCGGCGATGAAACCGCATTTAACCGCCTCGGCCAGTCCGGTGATCAGCTCGTTCGGCGGCAGGGTGGCCAGGGCATCCAGATCGACCAGGACCCCCGCCGGCGGGTGGAAGGAGCCCACGAGGTTCTTGCCCTCGGCCGTGTTGATGCCGGTCTTGCCACCGACCGCGGCGTCGACCATGCCCAACAGCGAGGTCGGGACGTGGATGACCTTGAGCCCGCGGAGCCAGGTGGCGGCGACGAATCCGGCCAGATCGCTCACCGCTCCACCACCGACCGAGACGATGGCATCGGAGCGGGTGTAGTCGTTCTGGCCCAGGACCTTCCAGCAGAAGGACGCGACCTCGATGTGCTTGCCCTCTTCGGCGTCCGGGATCTCTGCGGTCATCGCCGTGAGACCGGCGGCCTCCAGATCGGATTTGACGGTGTCACCGGTGGTGCGCAGGGCCCGCGGGTGGATGATCAGGACTTTGCGGACCCGCTCCCCCAGCAGACCCGGCAGTTCCCCGAGCAATTGCTCTCCCACGACGACGTCGTAGTTGTCCTCAGGGGCCGTACCCGTCACGCTGATGCGGGTCGAAGCGCTGCTCATGTGGTGATGCCTCCAGATGTTGATGCATGACGCCGGTAGGCGCCCTCGATGTCTTCTGCCAACCGCGCGACGGATCCCGTGCGCGCGTCGATGGTCAGGCTGGCGCAAGCACGATACAGGGACTCGCGCTCCGCAAGGATATCGGCCCAGCGCCGGATCGGGTCCCCGTCGAGCAGGGGCCGACCCGAATCGGCCTCGATCCGCGGGCGGACCGTGGCCAGATCGGTGTGCAGGTAGACCGTGAAGGAGCCGGCCAACAGGTCGCGGTTCCCCGGGTCCAGGACCACGCCGCCGCCGGTGGCGATCACGGACGGTTCCTCCCGTGAGGCCGCCCGGGCCAGGGTGGTGCTCTCCACGGTGCGGAAGGCCGCCTCTCCCCTCTTGGCGAAGAGTCCCGCGATGCTGCCATGCCCGGCGGTGATCTCCTCGTCGGTGTCCACGAAGCGGTATCCCAACCGGTCGGCCAGGGCCCGGCCCACGACCGATTTACCGCTGGCCATGGGCCCGATCAGGAAGATGTCCTGCACCATCAGTGGCGGACCGATCCCAGGGAATCGGGGATGGAATCCAGGTAGGAATCCAGGTTCCGGCGGGTTTCGGTCAACGAGTCGCCCCCGAACTTCTCCAACACCGCCTGGGCCAGTACCAGGGCGACCATGGCTTCGGCGACGACCCCGGCCGCCGGGACGGCACAGACATCGGAACGCTGGTGGTGGGCGGTGGTCTCCTCGCCGGTGGCCGTGTCGATGGTGCGCAGGGCCCGGGGCACGGTGGCGATGGGCTTCATGGCGGCCCTGACGCGCAGCGGATCCCCGATGCTCATGCCGCCTTCGATGCCTCCGGCGCGGTTGGAGGAGCGGCCGATGGTGCCGTCCTCCTCACGGACGATCTCGTCGTGGGCTGCCGAGCCGCGGCGGGCGGCGGTGAGGAAGCCATCTCCGACCTCGACCCCCTTGATGGCCTGGATGCCCATCAGGGCGGCGGCCAGGCGGCCGTCGAGGCGACGGTCCCAATGGACGTAGGAGCCCAGACCGGGAGGCAGGTTGTAGGCGATGACCTCCACGATGCCGCCGAGGGTCTCGCCGTCCTTATGGGCTCCATCGACCTCGGAAACCATGGCGTCTGAGGTATCCCGATCGAAGCAGCGCAACGGGTCGGCGTCCAGGGCGACGACGTCCTCGGGAAGGGGCAGGGCGGCGGTTTCGGGAACCGAGACGCTGCCCACGGCCACGGTGTGGCTGATCAGTTCGATGCCCAGTCCGGCCAGCAGGCGTGATGCTGCGGTTCCCAAGGCGACCCGGGCCGCGGTTTCGCGGGCGCTGGCGCGCTCGAGCACGGGGCGGGCGTCATCGAAGTCGTATTTCTGCATGCCGGTGAAGTCGGCATGTCCCGGACGTGGCCGGGTCAAGGGCGCATTACGCGCCAGGGAGGCCAATTCGGCGTCGTCCACCGGGTCGGCGTTCATCACCTTTTCCCATTTGGGCCATTCGGTGTTCGCGACCTCGATGGCCACCGGCCCACCCTGGGTGAGTCCATGGCGGACCCCACCGACGAAACTGACCTGGTCCTTCTCGAACTTCATCCGGGCGCCGCGCCCGTAGCCGAGCCGGCGCCGGGCCAGGGCATCCTGGACGTCGGTCGTGGTCAGGGGCACACCGGCAGGCAGGCCCTCCAGGATTCCTACGAGTGCGGGTCCGTGTGATTCGCCCGCCGTCAACCATCGCAACATGATCTCCATCCTGCCATGCCCATGGCTCAGTTCCGGGGGTGGGGCAGCCCCACTGCGTCACACATCACATTTGTGACTTGGCCCCAGTCGGCTTCGGTGACCCCGCTGAACATCTTCACCTGTTCAACCGCTTGGTGCAGGAGCATGGACAGTCCCCCGATCACGGTCCCGCCGGCGGCTTCCCAGGCCGAGGCCAGGGCACTGGGCCAGGGGTCGTACGCCACGTCGAGCAGCGCGGTCCCCGGGCGCAGGGTGGGCAGGTCCAGATCCTGGATCAGCCCGTCCGCGGCATGCGGGGGCAAGGTGGAGACCACCGCGTCGTAGCCTTCCAACCGCCGGGCCGCCGTCGCCACGTCAATGGCCTCGGCGGTACAACCCAGTGTCGTGGCCAGTTCGAGGACTCCTGCGGCCCGGGACCCGTCACGGACGACGTAGTCCACGCTCTGCGCGCCCATGCTCCGCAGGGCTTCGGTGGCCGCGCTCGCGGTGCCTCCCGCCCCGAGGACGGCCACGGCCCCCACCCGGTAGGCGCCGGCGTCGCCCAGGGCGCGGACGATCCCGTCGACGTCGGTGTTCTCCCCGCGCAGGTGGACCCGTCCCTCGGCCCGGCCGACCACGATGGTGTTCAGCACCCCCAGCCGCTGGACGCGTTCGGAGATGCTGTCCATCAAGGGCACCATGGCCTGTTTCAGGGGCATGGTCACCGAGGCACCCGTCCATCCGGGTTCCGTGCGCATCCTGGCGGTCAGTTCCCGGGCCTGCCCTGTGCCGGCCTCCACCCGTTGGTAGTCGATCGGGACCCGGAGTCGGGCGTAGGCGGCCTGGTGCAGGGACGGGGACTTCGAATGGGCGATCGGCTGTCCGAAGACCGCGGCCCGGGCTGGGTGGCTCACTTGCAGATGTCCTCGTTGTCGGAGCACCAGTCCCTGAACTCCTGCTGGTAGACCTTGTGCTGCTCATAGGTCTTGGCGAACTTCGTTTCACCGGTCTCGGTATTGACGGTCACCCAGTAGTAGTAGTCGTTCTTCTCGGGGTGGATGGCCGCGTCGATGGCCTTGTCGCCGGGCGAACCGATGGGCGTGGGGGGAAGGCCCCGGTGCTGGTACGAGTTGTACTTATTGCTCTTGTCCGCCTTCTCCTCCTTGCTCAGCTGCAGGGTGTAGCGGTCCAGGCCGTAGATGACGCTGGAGTCGACCTGCAGGAGCCCGTCGGTCTCCTTGTTGTCAGGCTTCAGCCGGTTGTCCAGTGCCCCGGAGACGATCTTGTAGTCCTTCGGGCTGGCCTCGGCCTGCAGGATGCTGGCGATCTTCAGGGCGCGGTACTGCTTGGCCGGATCCGTGACGCCCTGGCTGGTGAGCTCCTTGGTGGTGGCATCGACCATCTCCTGGAGCATGTCCTCGGCGGTGGCATCGAGCGGGAACCGGTATTCGCCCGGATGCAGGTACCCTTCGAGGTTCTTCACCGGCTTCTTGAGCCCGAACTTCTCGGGCTGGTCATTGAGGTCCTCGAGGTCACCGAGGGAAACACCGGTGTCCTCGGAGATCTTCTCGAACACCGCCTTGGTCCTGACGTTCTGCTTCACCGCCACATAGCTGACCTTGTCCGCGGCCTCGCCGATCAGGATGTCCGCGGCGTCCTGGGCTGCCATCTTGTATTTGAGCTGGTACTCCCCCGGATGGATTTCCTTGTTCTCGGCATCCGAGTCCTGGACGGCCTCGAGGAAGATCTTGCGGTCGGACACGATGTCCTTCTCGGTCAGGTGTCCGCCGATGACCGAGGGACCCCAGCCGGGTTCGACGGTGAAGGTCACTTCGCCTTCCCCGGGGCCCGGGTAGTCCTCGGTGGTCCACATGCCCAGGATGTTCTGGAGCAGCAGCACGGTGATGGCCAGGATGATGGCGAAGATGCCGATCACGATGGCCATGATCACGTTCCGACGCTTTCGGCGTCGCTTGCGGACCCCCGGGGTCGATTGGCTTCCGTTGAGCAGGGATTCGGTGGGGCTCTCCTCCTCGGCCTCCGGCTCGGGGTCGGCGAGCAGGAGATCCTCGGCCGCGGGCGCCTCGGAGGGGGCCTGGGCCGCGAGGGGTCCGGGGGTGTGTTCGGTGCCCACGTCGTCGGAATCAACCGGCGGGTGCGCCTGGAGCAACTCGGCCTGATGGTGATCACGCACCGGAAGGTCCTCGGGCGCCGGGTCCTCGACGGGTCCGCCGTCCTCCGTCACGGGGTCAGGAGTTCCGCCATCCCCGGTGTCGGCCGTCATTGCCGCGGGTGCGGTGGGTTCGGTATCCACGGGTTCGGGTTCGGTCGGGTCGGGATCGGCTGGTGCGGCGGCGTGCTGGGCCGCCGCCGGATGGGCCGGCTCCTCCCCGGGTGCGTGTTCATCCCAGGGGGCGGTCGGTGCCGCGCGGCGACGGCCCGAACGTAGACGACGGAACGGCGCGGGCGCCTCGGGCACCCCGGTGCCGTCGGCGCGCTCCTGAGGACCCCCGGGTTCGACGCCGGGGCCCTCGGATTGCTGCTCGTTCATCCTCTGATGTCCTTCACTGAAGATCGGTGCTGGCGGAACGCCCTCCGGAAATGACGGAGTCCCCCACATCGCGCTGTAGTGATTTTTGCATATCCAGCGCTTGTTGCAGAATATCCGCTGCGGCGACCTGGTCCACCACTTGACGATGTTTCCTTCCGTCGAGCCCGGAATCATGCAGGGCCCGATGCGCCGAAACCGTGGTCAGACGCTCGTCGATCAGCCGCACAGACACCCCGGGAGCCTGCTCCTGGAGCCCTTCGGCCAGGAGCGAGGCGTAGTCGCGGGCCATCTGTGTCGAGCCTGTTTCATGACCGCGGAGGGACCGGGGCAACCCCACGAACACCTGGACTGCTGCGTGTTCGACCACGAGCTTCGCCAGGACGCGCAGATCGCTGTTCTTCTTCAGATCCCGTTTCAAGGTCTTCAGCGGTGTGGCCAGCACCCCGTCGGGGTCGCAGAGGGCCACCCCGACGCGTGCCATGCCCACGTCGACCCCAAATTTCACTCCGCGCGGAGGGCCCGGCGCGTCGGAGCCGCTCAGGATCGTTCCGCGATCTGGCGCAGGACCGCGGCCAGCGCATCGCCGGTCCGGGCGGGATCGGAGCCGCCGCCCTGGGCGACGTCGTCCTTCCCGCCGCCGCCGCCGCCGAGGATGCCGGCGGCTGTGCGCACCAGGGCCCCGGCCTTGACGCCGAGCCCGCGGGCGGCCTCATTGGTGGCCACCAGGACCAAAGGCCGTGAGTTGGCGACGCCGGTCAACGCCACGGCGGCCGGTTCGGAGCCCAACCGGTTGCGCAGGTCCAGGGCCAAGGCGCGCAGGTCATCCGCCGAGGCGACCGCCCCGGCATCGTGGGCCAGGACCCTCACCCCGGCCACCTCGCGGGCCTGGGAGAGCAGTGCGCCGGCCTGTGCGGAGCGCTGCTCGGCCCGCAACTTCTCGATTTCCTTCTCGGCGGCCTTCAACCGGGACAAGGTTGCATGGATGCGGTCGGTCAATTCCATCGACGGGACACGGAACAAATCGGTCAGTTCGTTGACCAGTGCCCGTTCCGCGGCTCCGTGGCGGAAGGCCTCCATCCCCACGAGTGCCTCGACCCGTCGGTTGCCCGAGCCCACCGACTGCTCCCCCAGCAGGGTCAGGCTGCCGATCTGGGAGGTGTTGGCCACATGGGTGCCACCACACAGTTCGCGCGACCAGGCCCCATCGATCTCCACGACGCGCACGGTGTTCCCGTACTTCTCGCCGAAGAGGCTCATGGCGCCCATGTCCTTGGCCTCATCCAAGCCCATGACGTTGGTCTGGACCTCGTAGCTGTTGCGGATGGCCAGGTTGGCGACTTCCTCGACCTCGGAGCGGGCGGCCTGCGACAAGGCCTCGGTCCAGCTGAAGTCGAAGCGCAGGTAGCCGGCCTTGTTGAACGAACCGGACTGGCTCGCCTCGGGACCGAGGATCTGGTGCAGGGCGGCATGGACCAGGTGGGTGGCCGAGTGGGCCTGTTCGCCGGACCGGCGGCGCTGTGCGTCGACTTCGGCGGTGACCAGGGCATCGGAGGGCAGTTCGCCTTCGCGTACGACGGCACGGTGCACCGACAGTCCGCGCACCGGGGACTGGACGTCCAGGACCTCCACGACGAAGCCGTCTCCGGTGATCAGTCCCACGTCGGCGGCCTGGCCGCCGGCTTCGGCATAGAACGGGGTCTCGTCCAGGACCAGTTCGATCTCCTGGCCCTGCTCGGCGTAGCGGACCAGTTCCCCGTCGCGGACGATGCCGCGCACCGAGGACCCGGTGGTCAATTCGTCGTAGCCGGTGAAGACGGTGTCCCCGGCGCCATGGAGTCCGCTGAAGACGGTCAGGTCCGCGTGTCCGGCCTTCTTGGCCTTCGCGTCCTTCTGCGCCCGCTGGCGCTGTTCGCTCATCAGGGCGCGGAAGGCCCCTTCGTCGACGGCCAGACCTGCTTCCGAGGCCATCTCCAAGGTCAGGTCGATGGGGAAGCCATAGGTGTCGTGCAGGGCGAAGGCCTCTTCCCCGGACAGGGAGGTCCCGGCGGCCTTGGACGCGGTGACTGCATGTTCCAGTCGCGCGGTGCCGCTGGCGATGGTGCGCAGGAAGGCCCGCTCCTCGGCATAGGCGATCCGTGAGATGCGGGCGAAGTCGGTTTCGACCTGCGGGTAGACGCCCTTCATGGTGTCCCGGGAGACCGGAAGCAGTTCGGGCAGGACCGGATCCTCGACCCCGAGCAGCCGCATGGCACGGACCGCACGGCGGATCAGGCGACGCAGGACGTAGCCGCGTCCTTCGTTGGAGGGGCTCACCCCGTCGCTGATGAGCATGAGCGAGGACCGGATGTGGTCCCCGACCACGCGCAGGCGCACGTCGTCGGTATGACGGGGGTCCTCCGGGTCCTCGGTGGAGGAGTATTCACGTCCGGCCAGCTCGGCGGCCCGATCCAGGACCGGACGGACCTGGTCGGTCTCATACATGTTCTCGACGCCCTGCAGGATCATGGCCAGACGTTCCAGACCCAGACCCGTGTCGATGTTCTTCTGCGGCAGTTCTCCGGCCACATCGAAATCGGTCTTCGAACGCACCGCGGAGAGCTGGTACTGCATGAACACCAGGTTCCAGATCTCCACGAACCGGGTTTCGTCCACCGCCGGGCCGCCGTCGAGCCCGTAGGCGGGGCCCCGGTCGTAGTAGATCTCGGAGCAGGGTCCACCGGGGCCGGGCTGGCCGGTGGTCCAGTAGTTGTCTTCCTTGCCGGTGCCCACGATGCGTTCGTCGGGAACGCCCATCTGGTCGCGCCAGATCGCGCGGGCTTCGTCGTCGCGCTCCTCGCCATCCTCGTAGACGGTGACCCAGAGGCGTTCGGGGTCCAGCCCGAAACAGCCGTCATCGACCGAACCGGTCAGCAGCTCCCAGGCGTAGGAGATGGCTTCGGCCTTGAAGTAGTCCCCGAAGGAGAAGTTCCCGCACATCTGGAAGAACGTGCCGTGGCGGGCGGTCTGGCCGACTTCTTCGATGTCCCCGGTGCGCAGGCATTTCTGGATGCTCACGGCACGCGGGTAGGGGGCCTCCTCCTGGGCGGTGAGGTAGGGAATGAAGGGGACCATGCCGGCGACGGTGAACAGCAAGGAGGGATCGTTGGAGATCAACGAGGCGCTGGGCACGACGGTGTGGCCCTTGGCTGCGAAGAATTCAACCCAACGGTTGGCGATTTCCTGCGATTTCATGAGTGCTGGCGATCCCTTCATGGAACGGTACTGCGGGGTGTGGTGGAGCCTGGTGTCAGCGGCGGTGCGTGGGGGCGTCGGCCTGCGGGTCGTCCAGTCCCAGGGCGGTCCGCAATTCGGCCTCGCGGCCGTGCATCCCGTCACGGAATGCTTCGGCGGACGTGGTCATCGCATCGGCCAGTCGTCCGACGGAACGGTTCAGTCCCTCGCGGCCCAACCCCTGTTTGACGGTGGCGACCTTACGGGCCGCCAGCACGCCGACGCCGACACCGATCCCGACCCAAAAGAGCTTCTTGATCATGCTGGCCTCCTAGCGGCTGCGGCGGCCGGTGCCGCCGGTGGGTGCATTGATGGCGCTACGGACGCCGTGGGTGAAAGCCGCGACCTTGATCAGCGGTCCGCCGAGCACGGAGGCGGCCAAGGACGAGAGCGCGGTGACATTGGCCGAGGCGTCGGAGACGTTGTTGGTGATGCCATCGACCTTCTGCAGTTGTGCGTTCGTGGAGGAGACCGTCGTGGTGACTTCCTCCAGTAGGGGGCTGGTCCCGTCCGAGAGCTCACGCACGGCCAGACGCAGTTCATCAAAGACCCTTCCGAGCTTGATCACGGGAACGGCCAACAGTGCCACCAGAATGGCGAAGACCCCTGCGGCGATGAGGCCGGCAATATCGGACCCGGTCATATGGAACTGCTCCTCCTGCTAGGTGCTAATCAACAAAGGACAACATTACCTTTTTCCGCCAGCGGTGGCGCAGTCGGCCCACCGGGCGCCGTGTTTTCCGTAAGAACCCGACGATCCTCGCCTCCGGGAGGGCCCACCCGAGCACGATCCGCCAGCCCCTGGGCCATTCATTCCCCCTGCGGCGGAGTGAGGAGGGTGAGCTCGTTGCCTTCGGGATCGGCAAAGGTGCGCCGGAGCCCGTTCTGTCCCGTCAGGGCCCGTCCCCCTGCTTCCAGTACCGCTTCGGTCTTCAGGCGGGCCGTCTCGGTGGAGACCTGCAGTTCGATATGCAACCGGTTGCGTGCCCGGCGCCGGTCCTCGTCCACCGGATCCATCTGCTGGAAGAAGAGGACCGGGTTGAGGCGGCGAGGATCAACGATGTCGGTCACCGAGGGGCGGGGATCCTGCGCATAGCCCAGCACCGAGGCCCAGAAGCCCCGGACGGCGTCCACGTCGATCGCGTCCACGCCGAATTGGACGAAGCGGGTACGCCCCCTCTCGGCCGTGAGTCCCAGGCCCCGGGCCGCCGCCTGGATCCGGCCGGCCAGGGCCACGAATGAGGAGCCATCGGAGCGTTCGGCGTCGTCCCACTGGTCTTTGCCGCTGTCGATCGTGACTCGCCCGGGACGCAGATCCACCAGAAGCGGGATCTTCGCCTCGTCGGCCAGCTCGGCCACCGCGGTGGCCAGGGATACGGCCACGGTGCCGGAGGCGGCCGGGTAGGAAGCGGTCGCCCCGAACGCGACGCTCCAATCGCTGGTGTCCGGTTCCGGTGAAAGCACGCCGCCCGGAACGAGGTCGACCTCGTTTCCATCGATGTCGGCCAGGGTGAGCCCGTTGGCTCCGAAAGGCTCCTGGCCGAGGGTGGAACGGACTGCCTCCACCTGGCCTGGTGGTCTGACGACGTCGACATGGATCCTGCCGCGGAGGTCGTTGTGCGCCGATGGACTGGCCCATGAGATGGCCGGGTCGCGCCCGGTGGGATCCTCCAGCCGGGCGGCGCCGTCGTGTTCGTACCCAAGCACCGTCTGCCAGAAGGTCCCCTGCGAGGAGGAGTCGGAGGCGTCGATCGCCAGCTGCATCACCTGCACAGTGTCCGGATCGGAAGCCATCCCCAGTTCTCGGGCGGCCGTGGAGATCGCCCGGGCCCGGGCCGCTTCCTCGTCACTGAACCGCCCCGGGGCGCCCGGGTCGAAGTGGATCCGCAGGCCGCTGGACCGTAGATCGATATCGGGCAGGGTCCCGCCCTGGAATACCTCGGCGATGCGACCTGCCAGAAGAGCGCTCCCGGCCAGCGAAGGGGCGTTGAACCACGCGCAGGCTCCGTCGCCGAGGAAACTCCAGTCCCCGGGCCCTGCATCGTTTGCGAACCCCGTGTAGTGGGGTGGCTGCATCATGAGGACACCTTCCATCAGTGGGCTCGCACCGCGACGGTGCTGCTCCCCGCTGGAGGGACATTCGTGGCCCCCGGGAAGGCGCCCGGTTTTCGTGCCGAGTCTAGAAGCCAGGATGGTCCCTGCCTAGGTCGGTTCGCCATCCCGGTCTTCGCCGAAGGTCCACTGGCCGTTGTCATCCCCAAGGAAAAAACATGGAGCCCATGACCAGCAGGTCATGGGCTCCATGGGTGACGCGCAGTACGCGTCGGGAATCAGCGGTGGCTGGTTCCTAGCGTGCGTAGTACTCGACGACGAGGTTCTCTTCGCAGGTCACGGGGACCTCCGAGCGCTTCGGGCGGCGCACGAGGCGGGCCTGAAGTGCTTCCATCTTGACGTCCAGGTAGGCCGGTGCGGCCGGCAGGACGTCGCGGTGCGCGCCGGTGGCGGCAATCTGGAACGGAACCATGGTCTCGGACCGCTCGTGGACGGCGACCAGCTGGCCTTCGCCTACGCGGTACGACGGACGGTCAACGCGCTGTCCATCAACCACGATGTGGCGGTGAACGACGAGCTGGCGGGCCTGGGCGATGGTGCGGGCGATGCCCGAACGCAGAACCAGGGCGTCCAGACGCATCTCGAGGAACTCCACCAGGTTTTCACCGGTGTCGCCAGCTGAGCGCTTGGCATCCTCGAAGTAGCGGGCCATCTGTGCTTCACGGATGCCGTACTGGGCGCGCAAACGCTGCTTTTCACGCAGACGCACTGCGTAGTCGGAATCCTGCTTCTTGCGGGCGCGTCCATGCTGGCCGGGGCCATAGGGACGACGCTCCATGTACTTCTCTGCCTTGGGGGTCAAGGCAAGGCCGAGGGAACGCGACAGGCGAACCTTACGGCGGGCACGGGTGTGATTAGCCACTGGTGTCCTTCTTCTTTTTATCGGCGACTGTGTGTCACTGGCCTCCCTGGCGGAGAGTTAAGGGAAGTCGCTCCCTTGGTACTACAACTCGATCTCCATCCGGGGCACCGGGGTGCCGCCTGAAAGGTCATGCGGATGTGATCGGCTTGCCAGCCAAGGAACCATCCTAACACCACCGATGGCCCGGTCCCGTGTACGGGTCCCGGGCCGGTCGTGGATCAGTTACCTTCGCTCCTCCCGGTCCTTCTGGTCCGCCGGGCCGAACACCGAGGCTGCCATGGCCGTGGGCGTCACCCGGGCCGAAAGTTCCGGATGGTGCAGATCCAGGGCAGGACGTTCGGAGCGGATCCGCGGCATCGAGTGGAAGTTGTGCCGCGGCGGCGGGCAGGAGGTCGCCCATTCCAGCGAAGCACCGAAGCCCCATGGATCATCGACCTCGACCCGTTTGGCCGACCGGGCGGTGATCCAGACGTTCCAGAAGAACGGGATCATCGACAGGCCCAGAACCATGGAGAAGACGGTGGAGAACTGGTTCATGGTGGTGAAGCCGTCTTCGGGCAGGTAATCCGCATACCGGCGCGGCATGCCGATCACGCCGAGCCAGTGCTGGATG